>NZ_VPAK01000004.1:0-181720 GCF_013419295.1 Acinetobacter sp. YH12094 | reverse complement strand
ACTGCTGAAACTGCTGAAACTGCTGAAACTGCTGAAACTGCTGAAACTGCTGAAACTGCTGAAACTGCTGAAACTGCTGAAACTGCTGAAACTGCTGAAACTGCTGAAACTGCTGAAACTGCTGAAACTGCTGAAACTATTGAGCAAAAATTGATTGAGATAAGAAATAAATTACTCGCTCATATGGATGTAAATAACCATACTCCTCCTAAATCTTTAAGTGGTTTTACTAGTATTTTAAAGAGATGTTTGCCTGAAGATGATGTTATTAACTCATTAGAATTATTGAGGAAATATAGATTGATAGAGGTTAATAGTAAACGGCAAGTTAGTTATAACCCGATATTGCTAACTAATATTATTCATTAAGCATGCTTGCGTTTTATATTGCGCTTATGCAACTCTAATAAAGGAATATAAAGGTTGTGCTATGGAAAATACTGGAATCTGGGTTACCGTTTTTATTGTGGTCTTTGTACTTGGGTCGATTTTTGGACTTCGAGTAAATCCTAGAGAAAAAGCTCTGGGCATTATGCGTGAGAAGGCGCGTAAGATGGGGCTGCACCCACGTTTAGTGGCTGCACCTGCTTGGACCAAGATTCCAATGGCTTCTGAAAAACGTGCCAGTATGGTGGCGTATTACAGTGTGCTGATTCCAGATGCGCGTTTGCCTTTAATGCGTGCTTTAGTGGTCGATGACAAACTTGAACTGGTGCATGGTGATGACAAGTTCAAGGATTTAGCCATTACATTAAAGGGCATTTATGCTATTGATATGCAGGCAAACTGTGTAGGACTCTATTGGAACGAAGAATCTGACTTAAGAGCTACACAGCTTGATGATATGAAAGCATTTTTACATTCATTGGCTGAACTTTAAATTTTAAAAAACCTATTAAACAGGAATGATGGTTAACTATGGCGAACGCTCCTCGGTCCACATCTAAAAGTACCACAGCAAAATCTGCCGATGCTGGGAAAAAGCGTGCGTTAGTGATTGTGGAATCGCCTGCAAAAGCGAAAACAATCAATAAATATTTGGGCTCTGATTACATCGTAAAATCATCGGTGGGTCATGTCCGTGATTTACCTACAGGCAGCTCGAGTAAAACAGCAGATAAAAAGCCAGTAACTCGTGCAAAATTAACTGAAGCTGAAAAAGCCAAAAAAGCACAAAAAGCTTTGGTTAATCGTATGGGTGTAGACCCTGAAAATGACTGGAAGGCACAGTACGAAGTCCTACCGGGTAAAGAACATGTTGTTGCGGAACTGAAAAAGCTTGCATCGCAAGTTGACGAGGTCTATCTCGCAACGGATATGGATAGGGAAGGAGAAGCAATTGCTTGGCATTTAAAAGAAGTAATTGGCGGTGACGACTCACGTTATCAACGTGTGGTGTTCAACGAAATTACCAAAAATGCCATCCAAGAAGCGTTTAAACATCCTTCTCGCCTCGATACAGATAAAGTCAATGCTCAACAAGCCCGTCGTTTCCTCGACCGTATTGTGGGCTTTATGATCTCGCCACTCTTATGGGAAAAAATCGCCCGTGGTTTATCGGCAGGTCGTGTGCAATCTGTGGCTGTTAAACTTGTGGTTGAGCGTGAACGTGAAATTCGTGCCTTCGTTCCAGAAGAATTTTGGCAAGTTTTTGCAGATACCAAGTCGAAGAAAGACGATATCCGCTTAGAAGCAGTGAAGCAAAATGGCAAGACTTTAAAACTGCACAACAAAGCTGAAACGGATGCTTTACTGAACCTGATTAAAGATGCCGATTACACAGTTTCAGCACGTGAAGACAAACCAACCAAGGTCAATCCAAGTGCGCCATACATCACGTCTACACTGCAACAAGCAGCAAGTACACGTTTAGGTTTTTCTGTGAAGAAAACCATGATGTTGGCACAGCGGTTATATGAAGCCGGCTTTATTACTTATATGCGTACAGACTCAACATTCTTGAGTGATGACGCTGTAAATATGGTTCGTGGTCATATTGAAACTGAGTTTGGACAAAAATATTTACCGGCAAAACCAAATCGCTACGGCAATAAAGCTGGTGCGCAAGAAGCCCATGAAGCGATTCGTCCATCAAATGTAGCGCTAAAAGGCGATAGTTTGGTGGGTGTAGAGCGTGATGCGCAGCGTCTTTATGACCTGATCTGGCGTCAGTTCGTTGCATGTCAAATGACCCCAGCAGAATATTTATCATCAACGATTTTAGTCAATGCCAATGGTGTTGAACTCAAAGCCAAAGGCCGCACATTGGTCTTTGATGGTTTCACTAAAGTGCGTGGCCAAAACAAATCGGATGATGATGTACTGCTACCTGCTGTAAAAGTTGGGGAAGTACTCAAGCTTGAAAAATTAGATCCATCTCAACACTTTACTAAACCACCTGCGCGCTTCACTGAAGCATCATTGGTCAAAGAGCTTGAGAAAAAAGGGATTGGTCGTCCATCGACGTATGCTGCGATTATCTCAACCATTCAAGACCGTGGTTATGTGAAGCTCGATAACCGTCGTTTGTTCGCCGAGAAAATGGGTGAAATCGTGACAGACCGTCTCGATGAAAACTTTAATAACTTGATGAACTATGCATTTACGGCAGATCTTGAAGGTCAACTAGATAAAGTCGCCGATGGTGATCGTAACTGGAAAGAGTTACTCAATAGCTTCTACGGTGATTTTAAAACACGTTTAACCACAGCTCAGGGTGAAAATGGCATGCGCCGTAATTTACCTGTAGAAGTGGATGCTGTGCACTGTAAAGAATGTGATCGTCCGATGCAGATTCGTACAGGGACTACAGGCGTGTTCTTGGGTTGTTCAGGTTATAACTTACCGCCAAAAGAGCGTTGTAAGGGGACTTTGAACCTGACACCTGTAGAATCATTGGCTGCACTGTCTGACGATGACTCGGCAGAAACAGCAGATTTAATGTCGAAAAAACGCTGTCCAATCTGTGAAACAGCCATGGATAGCTATGTGATTGATGGTGGGCGTAAGTTGCATATCTGTGGTAATAACCCAGACTGCGCTGGTTTTGAGCTTGAAGAAGGTGAGTTCAAAATCAAAGGTTATGATGGTCCAACCATTCCGTGCGACAAATGTGATGGCGAAATGCAATTGAAGACAGGCCGTTTCGGTCCTTACTTTGCATGTAATAGCTGTGACAATACACGTAAAGTGTTGAAGAGCGGTCAGCCTGCACCTCCACGTGTAGATCCAATTAAAATGGAGCACTTACGTTCAACAAAACATGATGACTTCTTTGTCCTTCGTGATGGCGCAGCAGGTTTATTCTTAGCTGCAAGTAAGTTCCCGAAAGTACGTGAAACTCGTGCACCGAAAGTGGCTGAACTACGTTCTGTCGCAGATCAGTTGGATGCAAAATATCAGTTCATCTTGCAAGCGCCGGATGTCGATCCTGAAGGAAACCCAACATTGGTGAAATTCAGCCGTAAGAACCAAGCGCAATATATTGGTTCTGAAAATGCTGAAGGAAAACAAACCAAATGGTCTTTGGTGTACCAAGACGGTAAGTGGGTTGAGGCTTAAGCTTTAAAATCAATAAAATGCTGACTTCGGTCGGCATTTTTTATGTCAGAATTAATCAAAATTTAAATGATAAAAATGATTGGGGGGAATAGTGGAAATTCAAACGAAAAAGTTTGCTGTACTCATAGATGCGGATAACTCATCGATCAATGCTATTCCATATGTGTTGGAAGAAGTTGCAAAATATGGAATCGCAAGTGTTAAACGAGTTTATGGAGATTGGAGCAGCGAAACCTTAAAAAATTGGCGTGAAGTCTTACTTCCTCATGCAATCACACCTGTTCAGCAGTTTGCTTACACAAAGGGCAAAGATGCAACGGATATGATTTTGATCATTGATGCGATGGATTTGCTGTACGCAGGTGCATTGGATGGCTTTTGTATTGTTTCAAGCGACAGTGATTTTACCCCTTTAGCATCTAGAGTTCGTGAAAATGGGCTAAGTGTTTATGGTTTTGGAAAAAAGTCGACGCCAGAGGCATTTAAAAAAGCATGTGATAAATTTATTTATGTTGAAAACTTACTACAAGATAATGAGCTAAAAAATACTGAAGAAGATCTTATTGTTTCACCAATTAAAGAAGTCATTGAAAATACAAAAGTAAGTGAACCAAAGCCATCTGTGCAGATTAAAGAGAATACAATCACTGAAATCATTGATAAACCCACTTTAAATTTGATTTATAAAGCTGTGAAAGATAATGCGGATGACAGTGGTTGGGCATATTTAGGTCTAGTTGGAGGGTATATCAATGCGGTAAAGTCGGATTTTGATACTAGAAATTATGGACATGAAAAACTATCAGGTCTGGTTAAGGCTTTAGGTGTATTTGAAACGAAATTAGTTGGGAGCCAAATGTTTCTAAGAAAAAGAAGCTTTAGTACCTTCATACGATTAGTGCAAAAAGCGATTAATCAAAATTCTAATGAAAGTGAATGGGTTGAATTAAGCATAATCATTCAAAATTTAGAAAATTCAGATTTAAATATTAGAAATTACGAAGAAGCAATAGAGTCAATAAATAGTGAATGGTTGGATTTAAAAATAGAAAAATCCAAAAAATTTTTAAAAATTAAAAGACTAATAGCTTGATTAAATAGATTGGATATACCATCAATGTGGAAAAAAATTCGGGTACTGTGTTTACTGCTGATTCTACTAGTGGTCGCAGTCAATGCCTATAAAGACAAAAACCAAGACTGGAGTAAACCGATCTTTGTATTGTTACATCCAATTAATGCCGATGGTCGAGAGAGCACACAAGCTTATATACAGCAGCTCTCTGTCAATGATTTAAACGATGTTCAACAATATTTACAAGCGACAGCACAGAAATACCGAGGGCAACCGACTTATGTGTATTTTAAGTTAGGTCGTGAGCTGAAAGTTTTACCTCCCAAAGTACCCAATGATGCTGGCATGTTGGACGTTATCTTATGGAGTTTGAAATTCCGCTACTATGCTTGGCAGCAGCATGAAAATGTAGATGGTGTTTCGAGTGTCACGCTATTTTTAAATTATTATGATCCGACTCAAACCAAAGAACTTAAACATTCCACAGCTTTGGAAAATGGTCGAATTGGATCGGTGAATATATTTGCATCGAATAAACAGACAGCGCAGAATAAAATCGTTTTAGCCCATGAGTTATTACACGCTTTTGGTGCAACTGATAAATATGATTTGGCCACAGGTCAGCCTATCTTCCCTGTCGGTTATGCAGAACCTGAGCGGCAGCCTTTGTTTCCACAAAGTAAAGCTGAACTAATGGCTGGGCACATTCCAACTTCACAGAAGCAAAGTAAAATGCCTGAAGATTTAGCTGATACTGTGGTGAATGACGTCACAGCGATTGAAGTGGGATGGAAAAAATAATGTGGATAAAGCGTATTTTATCCACAGCTTCAAGTGGCAGTGTGGATAAGATTTGGACTTTTCTTTTATTTTTCTTCATCATGAAGTTGCATAATCCATTGAGTAACGAATAATTTGAGAAAAAACATGAGAACAGTAGGCAACGATTTAATTCGCAGTCAGCTCCATGAAAACCGTAAGTGGTATCTCGGTTTAGGTGCTTTATTGGTGGTCTTCGGATTGGTCCTTTTGGCAGCTTTGCCATTTGCGACACTTACGGTGATTTATATTTTTGGTGTGCTGATGATGTTAGGTGGAGTAATCCATTTCATCGCGGCATTTAAAATTTTTGAAGGCGGCTACCGCTGGTTCTGGGCACTATTTGGTGTGTTGTATTTGGTCGCAGGCTATTATGCATTTACAACGCCTGTCAAAACGGCCATTGTCCTAACCAATTTATTGGCGATTATTTTGATCATTGCAGGGGGCATTCGTATCTTTAATGCTGTGCTATTTCGAGCATTTCAAGGTTGGGGATGGACACTATTTTCAGGTCTATTGACCTTGATTACGGGTGTGATCATTTTGATGTCACCTGATGCACCATTTTGGGTATTAGGATTATTCTTGGCGGTTGATATTTTATTCCAAGGGGTCAACTACCTTACTTTGGCTTCTTATATTCGACGTGAAGTGCCGAAAAGCTCGGCAGAGCAGTAAGCTGCTTGCGGATCTGATAAATAAAAAAAGAGTGCTGAGGCACTCTTTTTTTATTTACTTTTAATGTGTACAACCCGTTAAGGTTTAACGCTATAGCGGCTACTAATGGCGATACGATTCCATGTGTTAATGACAATCGCGAGCCATTCAATTGCACTGATTTGCTCATCTGTTAAAAAGGGCAAAGCATCTTCATAAACTGCATCGGGAACTTGGCCTTCAGCAATTAACGTGATCGCTTCGATCAAGCTTAAAGCCGCACGTTCTTTTTCATCGTAGTACGCAGTTTCACGCCATGCATTGAGTAGGCTAATACGTTCAATGCTTTCACCAGTTTTAAGTGCATCTTGTGCATGCATGCGAATACAGAACGCACATTCGTTGATTTGGGATGCACGTAGTTTGAGTAAATGGGCTAAACCTTCATTAAGACCAGCCTCATTTATTTTTTGCATTGCCAGTGCATCAAGTTCTGCGACTTTTTTATATAGCTCAGGTGCAGACTGACCTAGGTTGATTCGTGACATTTCGAACCTTTCTGATGTTTTTAGATATACCTGCTATTTTAAAACCGTTATGGTTGAGGACAAGTTTTATTTTGAGCATTTAGATGACCACTTTTGTTCTTGCGCCCGATTCATTTAAAGAAAGTATGAGTGCTCAACAAGCCTGTGACGCGATGCAGCGTGCAATTTTAAAGCTCATACCTGACGCCAATGTCATCGCTGTGCCAATGGCAGATGGCGGTGAGGGAACTGTAGATGCGTTACTCAGTGCTTGCGACGGCCAAAAAGTGACGATAGCGCTTACAGGTCCTTTGCCCAATCAACGTGTGACGACGTATTTCGGTTTGATCGACGGTGGGAAAACCGCAGTGATTGAAATGGCAAAAGCTAATGGTATTCATCTTGTCGATATTGCTCAGCGAAATCCTTTACTGACGTCAACTAATGGTACGGGCGAAATGATCCAGGCTGCTCTAGACTTCGGAGTAAGTAAAATTATCATTGGCTTGGGCGGGAGTGTGACCAATGATGGTGGTGCAGGTATGGCACAGGCCTTGGGGGCGCAATTTTTAGATGAAAATGGCTTGGAAATAGCAGTCTGTGGTGGTTGTCTAGATCAAATTAACAGTCTTGATTTGACGCAGATCGACTCACGTTTAGCGCAAACAGAGATTATCATTGCTAGCGATGTCATTAATCCACTATGTGGTGATAATGGCGCATCCCATATCTTTGGCCCGCAAAAAGGCGCAACGCAGGAGATGGTGCATCAGTTAGATCAGAACCTCAGTCATTATGCCGATGTGGTTGAAGCGACACTGGGTTGTGCTTTACGTGATGTCGCAGGTGCAGGTGCTGCAGGTGGATTAGGTTTTGGGTTAATGGCATTTACAGGTGCATCAATGCAATCAGGTGTTGAATTGGTCATTGAACAAAGTCAGTTGAAGGAAAAAATAGCTCAGGCAGATTATGTGCTGACAGGTGAAGGGAAAATTGATCATCAAACCAAGTTAGGTAAAACACCATTTGGTGTGGCGCAGGTTGCAAAAAAGTTTAATAAACCCGTGATCGCCTTTGCTGGTCTAGTGGGTGAGGGGATAGCAGAACTCTATGATTTAGGTTTCACACAGATTGTTGGGATTAATCCACCAGATTGTAAGTTGGAAGATGCATTAAAAAATGCGGAACTAAATTTGGAGCATTGCTGTCGAAATGTGATGAGATGTTTGAAATAAAAATCAAGGTAAAACTTATGAATGCATCTAGCGAGTTTTAAGATAATCATAGTTGGAAAATAAGATTAATTTTGTCGAAAATTTTTGCAATATTTTTCCATTGGTTTTTGATTTTTTGGAATTATATTTTCAATTGCATTTTCTTTTGCTGGCTTCGCTTTTAATAATTCAGAATTCTCTGAAGCAATTTCATATTGTGCTTTACTCATTTTATAAGTTGCACATAAATTATCGGATATAAGTTTATGATTGCCAGAAATTAGAGCTACAGCTAGCTCATCATGGAGTTGAATTCCTTTCTGATTATTTTTATTTATCAACTGATCAAATTCAGTTTGAGTCAATTTTTTTGCGTAAGATGGATGATTTGTAAATATTATGAGTAATAAAATTGGCTGAAGGACATGGTTAATTAGCTTAAAATTTTTCATAAACTTATCTTTTTCTAGTTTTAATTTTGATCCTACATTAGCATGTATTTTTTTTCAATCTGCTAAACTATACCTATCCATGAAATGATGAGTACATATGAGTTTAGCCAACCTGATTGATGAATTAAATCCTCAACAAAAACAAGCCGCAACAACAGAAGCACAGCATAGCTTGGTTTTGGCAGGAGCAGGTTGTGGTAAAACCAAAACCATCGTGGCGCGTGCTGCCTATTTAATTGATCAAGGCGTGCCTGCCAATCAAATTCAAATTTTGACTTTTACTCGCCGTGCGGCCAGTGAAATTGTCGCTCGTGTGGAGTTGGCTCTGGGGGAGCAAGCCAAAGGCTTACGTGCATCAACCTTTCATACCTTTTGTATGTACCTATTGCGCCGCATTCCAAAAGCTTTTGGTCTAGAACAGTTTTCGATTATTGATCGTGATGATCAGCTCATGATGTTCCGCCTGATTCGTGGCCGTGATGATAAGAAAAACCCCAATCACTTGCCCAAGCCGAAAGAACTCTGTGATCTGTATTCCTTTGCGCGGAATACGCGCCAAAAACTTAGCATTGCCATGGAAAAGCAAATGCCTGAGTACTTTGCTTTAAAAGATCAAATCGCGGATATCATGAAAGAATACGAAGCTCGTAAACGTGCGCGTAGTTTTCTCGATTATGACGATATCTTGGCGATTGTGGCGAAAGCCTTGGCGGAATCAGATGGACTGGTCGATTATGTTGCTTCGATTTGTCGCCATATGTTGGTTGATGAAATGCAGGATACCAATCCGTTGCAATGGGCGTTACTTGAGCCATTAAAGGAACGTGTCAGTTTGTTCTGTGTCGGCGATGACGCACAGTCCATTTATGGTTTCCGTGGTGCAGACTTTGAAAATATTCATCATTTTAAAGAGCGGGTACCCGACGCACAGATTTTTAAACTTGAAAAAAATTATCGTTCAACCCAAGAAATTTTAGATCTGTCGAATTGGTTGTTGGATGAAAGTGAAATTAAATATGACAAACGCCTAGATGCCTATCGTGGTGAAGGGATTAAGCCGAAAATGCATATTTTCCCGAATGAGTTTGATGAAGCCAAATGGATTGCCATTGATATTAAAGAGCGTCATTACCTCGAAGGCAGCAAATGGTCGGATCATATGGTGCTTGTGCGTTCAAGCTTTGCTGCTCGTCATATTGAAGCGGCCTGTATTGCCGCAAACGTGCCGTATCGCTTTATTGGCGGCATGAAATTACTTGAAACAGCCCATGTAAAAGACTTACTCAGTGTATTGCGTGTAGTGGCCAATCCTTTAGATGATATCGCGTGGATGCGCTTTTTAACCTTATGGAATGGTGTGGGTGATGTCGGTGCGAGTAAGTTATCGCAGCAGATTTTACTTGAGCCAGAAATGCAAGCCATTGCAACCAAGTTGGAAAAGTTTGGCAAAGTACCTAACCAAGCGATTCTGATGATGAAGCAAATGTCGGTGTTGAAAGATCAGGTCAAAGAATGTGTAAGCTTGGCTGTTCAAGCGATTTCTGAGCAGCTGGAAGAAAACTATAAAAAAGATTGGAACCGCCGTGTCGGTGATTTTGATCTGGTGAAACAATTGGCATCAAAGCATACACAGCTCAGTGAATTTCTTGAAGAGTATGTGCTCGATCCAGTGTCCATTTCTGAAATTGAACGCCAATCTGACAGTGATGTCGTGACGTTAATTACCATTCATTCGGCAAAAGGAACGGAGCAAAAAGTCTGTTATGTGGCGAATGTCACACCAGGGCAATATCCACATGCACGTGCCCAAGGTAATTTCGATGAAGTGGAAGAAGAACGTCGCGTGTTATATGTGGCGCTGACACGTGCGCAAAATGAATTGATTTTGACTAAGCAAAACTTAAACCACTGGGCGCGTGAAACTGTCGATGAGCAAGGGCGTAAAGTAGAAAGTTACTTTATGAATGATTTAACTCGAAACCTATGTAGTTTGGAAACACATTATAAAACCCGTCAGCAAACCGTAAAAAGTGCGTTAATCGAAAGAAAATCGATTAATTTAGATTTTGGTATCGATCTCGATTAAAATAGATTTTTGACGTGATTTACACGCAAGTTAAAAAGCAAAATAGACAAATGCTTTTTGATGATGCTGTCTATTTGGAAGATTGAATGAAAATTTTAGTACGTAACTTAGAGCGTTCAGTTACTGAAGCAGAATTGGTTGAATTGTTTAAACCATTTGGCACAGTAGAGTCTGCTGTTGTTGTTATGGATGCAAGCACAGGTAAATCGAAAGGGTTTGGTTTTATCGAAATGCCAAATGGTCGTGAAGCTGTAAAAGCGATTAAAGGCCTGAATACTTTGAAAGTCAAAGGTGCAGGTATTCGCGTAAAAGTGGCTGAAGATAAGCCTAAAGCATAAATTTAAAAAGGAGCGTAACGCTCCTTTTTTTATCGGTGATCTATGAAAAAATGCTACTCGGCTTTGTCGATTGTTGCGCCATCTGGTTCGAACATTGCGTGCGGGCTTAAAACGCTTGAAGTCCGCTCATGGCAGCCCGAACATTTGCCTTTAAAAGATTTAGTGATCGTGGAAAATCACAACGCTACTTACATGAAAGCGGAGATGAAGATATTGGACGTGCAGTGGCGATGGTCGATGTATATGACGTTCATGCATGGACTGAAACAGAGGTAGAGCAAGCGCAGGCGACCTATTGGGCAGCAGGGTACTGGGCTTGGCGTCTGGAAAATATCAGGATGATTGATTGGGATATGCCTGTTCCCGCCAAGCGTGACATTTATTTCATTGAATTCGATCATCCATAATATTTATTGTGATTTTCCTAAAAATCCGTTTAAGCTTATTCATGTAGAAAAACGCCAAAATTTAGGGAATTGTTCATGTCTCGTGTTGCTCGCTTTCATGCTGATCGTACCAATCAAAAGTTATATTTTAGCCGTCTTGCATGTCAGCAAGCCGAGCAGACTGATCATGTTCAACAAGCTCAGGCTTATCGCGAAGCAGCAGTTTTTCATTTGCATGGTGCAGTACTTGCGTTTTTACAAGAGTTGGTGCGTTACTATCGTTTAAATGATCCTGCGCCCACGTTAAAGTCGATTGAAACGCTGATGGCTGAAAAAGGTCAGGTATCACCTGAAGTGACTGTTATGCAGCAATTGGCAAAGCAGGGCTTTATTGCAGAGCTGAAACGCGCACATCGTATGTGTCAATATGCACCTGAACCGTCTGCACCAGAGCCAGAAGATGAAACATCTTCAAATTTAATTATTAAAGTTACCCAAACACCGCAAGCATGGTTGCCAGATACCGCTATTTTGCGTGAATGGCATCGTGATCTAACTCAATTAATTGATGGATTTCGTAACGAGATGGTGGAGTTCTAATCGGACTATTGCTACTTGAAATAAATTTATTTAACCCGATATAAGATTATCTAAGTAATACAAAGTGCAGATGCCTTTATCACCATGTTGCGCATGGAGGGATATATGTCTATAGAACAGTTGAAAGAACTCTTTGGGAACCAGGAAGCAATTTTAGAGCTGGTTCAATTGGAAGGTGGTGAGTTGGCATTGCGTAATGCAGGCTCAGAAAAAGAGCCTTTGGTGACTATCCAATTCAATGAAGAATTACGCAATATTTTGGGCGATCAAATGAGTGTGATCGCTCAGCAAATGATTCAGGCTGCATTGTTTGGTCTGTTAGAAAAACAAGTGGATGAATGGCATGCCGAAGTGGTTGATGAAAAGCCAAAATATATGAGCTAATCATATAGCTGCTGACTTTGCGGATCATGATAATGAAAACGCACCTTTTGGTGCGTTTTTTTATATCCAAAATGGCACTTAGACTGTGCCCAGTTCAGTAGGTGAGATCAGTATCGAACCTAAAAATACAATAAAGACCCCGATGAGCTGTAAGAAAAAAGGATTTTTGGCATCTTGCCAATACAGAATCAGAAAGACGATGGAAATGGGATAAAACAATAGACAGCCCAGTCCCCATAAAATACTGGTTTTAAATGCAGCGATGAGAAAGCCCAGACCGCCAATCAAAATAATGGCAAGGCCTAAATAGAGGATGTACATGTTTTTCTCGTTTCTTGTTTGAAGTTTTTAAAAATGATGCTTCGTTTGATGCTTATTTTATCAATATGTTTTTTAAATTCAATTATTTGTGATTTTAATATTACTGAATTATATCAGTTTAAAAAAAGGCGATGCTTTAATGCATCGCCTTTTGGGTATTGCCCATAAGAACTTAATTAGGAACTTAGTTTAGTGTGTCGGAGTTTGGTGATGGGCAATTTGGATTTGATTTAAAATATGATTGCTCATATTTTTCGCCATTTCCTCTTTGGCATAATAAACCTCACCGATATTGTCACGACGAATGACTTCAGCTTCTTCTTTACTTTCCGCACACACCAATACTTGGATAGAAGGATTCAGCATTTTGGCAATATCGACAATTTTATGAATATCTAAAATATCCATAGGTGAAATGACCAAAAGGCGTGCGTGTTGAATATGGGCTTGAATTAAAACCCCAGGTTCTGTTGCTACACCAGATACCGCAGCGATGCCTTTTTCCCGCAAGTTTTCCACGATTTCACGGTTTTCTTCAGCAATAACCACTTTAATGTTTTCATTCATTAATTCGCGGGTAATACGACGACCGACTTCACCATGACCAATCAGCACCACCTGATCACGCAGATAATCCTGTGAGACCTCATCCGGCAACATGGCCAATGGGTCACTACTACGTTCCAGTAAACGGGCCAAATTCGAGCGCTCACGGATGAGTCGCTGCATAGGCTCGATTGCAGAAAATATAAATGAATTCAGCGTAATCGAGATTAAAGCGCCTGCCAGTATCAGATTTTGACCTTCCATTGAAAGGAGATTTAGAGATACACCTAAAGTCGCCAAAATAAATGAGAACTCACCAATCTGCGCCAAACTCGCCCCAACGGTTAATGCGGTATTGATGGGGTAACGGAAGAACAACACCAACGCCATTGCAGCGATGGTCTTACCAATCATGATAATACCGACCACAGCTAAGACATGAAGCGGTTGTTCAATCAAGATCCGTGGATCAAACAGCATGCCGACGGAAACGAAAAACAGAATCGAAAAAATTTCACGAAGCGGAAGGGTTTCTTCTTCTGCACGGTGACTAAAGTCCGATTCTTTGACTACCATCCCAGCAAAAAATGCGCCCAGTGCCATGGATACACCAAATACCTTGTAGGCACCAAAGGCAATAGACACAGCTGCTGCAACCACGGTAAGCGTGAATAATTCACGTGAGCCTAAGCGTGCAACCACTTGCATAATCATTGGCACTAAGCGTTTACCAATGATTAGCATAAAGGCAATAAAGCCTGCCACTTTGAGTAAGGTAATACCAAGGGTGAGCCAGATATTTTCATCTGCACTACTTTCTGTGAGTGGCTGTCCACCAAGCAATACTGCTGTGGCAGGGAGTAAGACCAGAACCAAGACCATGACCAGATCTTCAACCAAGAGCCAGCCTACAGCAATTTTACCATTCACGGAGTTAAGTAAGCCTCGGTCACCGAGAGCCTTGAGGAGAACCACCGTACTTGCACACGACAAACTTAAGCCAAACACTAAGGCTGAGCCCATGCTCCAGCCCCAAAGCATGGAAATTCCCATACCCAGTAAGGTCGCCACTGCAATTTGTAAAATGGCACCGGGCAAAGCAATACGACGGACTTGCATCAAATCATTGAGTGAAAAGTGCATACCCACGCCAAACATCAGGAACATGACACCGAGTTCGGCCAACTGGTTAGCGAGATGGATGTCACCAACTACTCCAGGCGTATTTGGGCTAATAATAATACCGGCAATCAGATAGCCGATGAGGGGAGGAAGTCGCAGGCGCGCAGCTATATAGCCAAAAATTAAGGCAAAACCAAAGCCAACAGCAAGTAATATTATGAGTTCTACATCATGAGGCACTAAAAACTCCTTAAGCCTAAGTTAAGGGTAAAAAAGACAAGCACAAAAAGTGCCAAAAGCATTTTGAAAGTTTAGCAATTCGAATAAAAAAAATGCAAAAAAAAACGACCTAAGCAGGTCGTTTTTTTTCAAAAAACTAAAATTATTTGATTTTAGCTTCTTTGAAAATTACGTGTTGACGGATTTTTGGATCAAATTTTTTGATTTCCATTTTTTCCGGCATAGTACGTTTGTTCTTAGTGGTAGTGTAGAAATAACCTGTACCAGCAGAAGAAACTAGGCGAATTTTATCACGCATGTTCGTAGCTCCTTAGATCTTTTGACCTTGAGCACGTAGGTCAGCAACAACCTTTTCGATGCCCAATTTGTCGATAATACGCATACCTTTAGTAGTTAGACGAAGACGTACGAAACGTTTTTCGCTTTCTAACCAAAAACGGTGGTGATGCAGGTTCGGCTCGAACCGGCGTTTAGTTTTGTTGTTGGCGTGTGAGACGTTGTTACCAACGACTGGACGCTTGCCGGTAACTTGGCAAACCTTAGACATGGTGTAACTCCATTGATTTAGCCAACAGCAAATCTGTATGGCCAGTCAAAAAAAACATTGAATTCATTCAAGGGGCGTTTTATATCAAAAATGCGCTTAAAAGACAAGCGATTTTGCATAAAACGAACGATCACCTAGTGTGATCGTTCATGCCTTGATCGTTTATCGAAGAAGTGTCTTCGAAATCAGTTTGTGGATCGGCTTATTGAACGGTGGAAGAATGAATTTCAAACTATAGAGTTTTGGATTCGACATCACCGAGCGTTCATGCGACAAACTGAAGAAACCTTCTGGACCATGATATTTCCCCATACCCGAAGCCCCCACACCGCCAAAAGGCAGGTCATCTTGAGCCACATGGGTTAATACCGTGTTTTGTCCGAAATGTCCTGAATGGGTACGTGTCGCGACATAGTCGGCACGTGCCTGATCAAAGTCGAAATAGTATAAAGCAAGTGGACGAGGACGGCTATTAATAAAAGCAATAACCTCGTCAATTTGATCATATTCCATGATCGGAAGGATCGGACCGAAGATTTCATGCTGCATAATTTGCATGTCTGGAGTGACACCCGTTAAAACAGTCGGTGCAATTTTACGTACAGCGTCCACATCTTCATTTTGTGGGTTAAAACTGATGATTTGTGCGCCTTGATCACGTGCATCTTCTAAATAACCTTGTAGGCGCTTGTACTGCTTGTCATTAATAATCGAGGTGTAGTCCTGATTATGAGCAATACTTGGGTACATAGCTTCAACGCACACTTTATAGTGATCTAAAAATTCAGCAGTTTTACCACGAGGTAAGAACACATAATCAGGTGCAACACAAGTTTGACCTGCATTCCAAAGTTTACCAACCGCAAGACGCTGTGCAACATCCGCAAGGTCAATAGACGGATGAACCAATACAGGTGACTTTCCGCCTAATTCTAAAATCACAGGAACTAAGTTTTCAGACGCAGCAGCCATGACGGTTTTACCGACATTGGTTGAGCCCGTGAAAATCATTTTATCGAAGGCAAGGTGACTAAACGCATCTGAAATTGGGCCACCACCATTGACGACTGCGACCAATTCTTGAGGAAATGCTTCTGCGAGAGCTTTTTCGAGCACATCACCGAATGCCGCAGAGGCACTCGAAATTTTGATCATGGCATGGTTGCCCGCAGCCAAAGCACAAATCAGTGGGCCTATAGAAAGAAGCAGTGGGTAGTTCCATGGCGTAATAATGCCGACGACACCAAGTGGTTGATATTGCACCCATGCTTTTGCAGGTTGGTGAATAATTCCGACATGGCGTTTGGATGGTTTCATCCAGTCTGTCAAATGCTTGCTATAATATTTGATGTGTTCAAGACATGTGAGCAACTCACCAATCTTGGTTTCACCAATAGAACGGTTACCATAGTCTTGATTAATTGCATCAGCAAATTGATCTTGATACTTAACTAAGATACGCTTAAGCCGAGCCAAACGGTCTATACGTTCCTTCGCTGTAGGCAATGGGTAACGTAAATATGCTTGTTTCTGCTGTTCCAACATATTGTTGAGATGCTGGTGATCAAAAGAATGTGGTGTCATTGAAGTTGTTTTTGTTTGACTATTCATGTCGCACGACCATATCCAAATTAGCGATTAATTAATTTTTAGAGCAAATACTCTAAATAGTCAAGTTACTTTATGTGTTAGTGTTCTAATGCTTTGAAATAAATGGTTGTTTTAGGATGTCTCACACCAAAACCTTAAAAACGAAAGAACGTATTTTGCAGCTGAGTTTGCAGTTGTTTAATGAGCGTGGCGAGCGTTCAGTGACAACCAATCATATTGCTGCTGAACTGGGAATGAGCCCAGGTAACTTGTATTACCATTTCCGAAATAAAAGTGAAATTATTAAGGAATTAATGGAGCAATATCAGCAAGAAACGCTGGAAATGTTAGCGCTTCCTGATGATCGTCAATTAGATGCCAATGATAAAATTCGCTATTTCCAAGTATTAAGTAGCCAATTATGGGCTTATCGCTTTTTACATCGTGATGTTTATCACTTGGTCGAAAATAATGAAGATTTCCGCAAAATGTATCCACGTTTTGCCGGTCAAGTTATGCAACAAGGGCAGAAAATTTATCGTGCCTTTGTTGACGCAGGCTTAATGCAGATGACCGATTCTGAAATTGAGGCCTTAACCATTAACTTGTGGATCGTGCTGACCAACTGGACCAACTTCCTTTATATGTCGGGCCATATTACCGACTCCAACACTTTAGAAGAAAAGTGGGTGTGGCAAGCACTGCGACAAATGGTGTTCTTAGAAGGCGCATATCTACGTGGTGAAAGCCGTGAAACCTATGAGCGATTGCTCGAAACTTTAGGGCCGTCGGACTTGTTTGCAAGTCTTTCAAACGTAAAGCATCAGGTTACAGAATAAGACTATTTAGTCTGGCTTCAAAAAGCGTTAGAATACTCGGCTCTTTTTTCAATTTAACTGATTAGTGATATAAACCAACATGAATATGTCGACCGCTAACACAGCACGCTTACTCATTACCTGTGAAGATAAACCAGGGATTGTGCAAGCTGTTTCGAGCTTTTTGTATCATCAGGGAGCAAATATTACCGCACTTGATCAATACGCGACTGAAGCTCAAGGGGGGCGATACTTCATGCGTGTTGAGTTCGAATTGGACAATTTACAAAGCCGTAAAGAAAGTCTAACTCAAACATTTGCAAGCAATGTTGCTGAGCGTTACAACATGCACTGGCGTTTAGCTTTAGTCAGTGATGTGAAGAAAGTCGGTATCTTGGTGTCAAAAGTTGACCATGCTTTGCTTGAGCTGTTGTGGCGTCATGCACGTGGTGGTTTGCCATGTGAAATCACCAAAGTCGTGTCTAACCACGATGCTTTACGTGAATCTGTAGAAAATTTCGGTATTCCGTTTGAAGTTGTTCCTGTGAATAAAGAAAACAAACGTGAAGCTTATGAGCAAATTGATCAGTTGATGCAAGGCAATGATTTATTGGTTCTTGCTCGTTATATGCAAATTTTAGACGAAGAATTTGTTCAAAAATGGGAAATGAAAGTGATCAACATTCACCATTCATTCCTCCCAGCCTTTGTTGGTGCGAACCCATATAAACAAGCGCATGAAAAAGGTGTGAAGTTGATTGGTGCGACAGCGCACTATGTGACTGCTGATCTTGACCAAGGGCCGATTATTGAGCAAGACGTAGAGCGTGTAAGCCACGACTTTACTGTTGAACAATTGCGTGAGTTAGGTCAGGACGTAGAACGTAATGTGCTCGCACGTGCAGTCAAATGGCATCTTGAAGATCGTATTATTGTCGATGGTAATAAAACTGTTGTATTTCAATAAAACGAGATAAATTTTTGAATAAAAGGGCATACTTTAGGTATGCCTTTTTTATATTATGATTAAAAAAAGTCATTAAAACTGACGAATTAATAGTTGCAAATGAAAACACTTCTCATTTATTATTGCCGTACTTTAATTGTGCTAACCGATGAGCATGATTGTATTTTTGACAAAATAAATGCAATCGCTTCTTCAAGGTAACTGAGTTTAATGAGTCAATCTCCCGCTCCAATGATGCAATCACCTAACCCGATGAAAAAGAAAATCATTACTGCGCTTCTCGCTGTTGTGGTAGGGCATATGGGAGTATTATGGGCGGTCAGCAATATGAAAGCACCAGAACTTAAACCGATCGAAAAAGATCCGATTAAAGTTCGCTTTGTGAAGATTGTTGAAGAGAAAAAACCAGAACCTCCGAAGCCAAAACCAGAACCGAAGAAAGAGCCACCAAAGCCAAAAGAAGTTAAAATTGTAGATAAGCCTTTACCACCTCCACCGAAGAAAGTGGAAAAAGTGGAACAGGTGAAAAAGAAAGATGCGCCGAAACCAACTGTTGAAGCGGTCAAAAACGTACCACCAACACCTGTTGTTTCAACTGTGGTTTCTGAAACGAAAGTCGTTCGTGTTGAACCAACACCTCCGGCACCTGTTGCACCACCACCTGCGCCTCCAGCACCACCTGCGCCACCGACACCTAAAACTGTGAGCATTGGTAATGGTGTCAGTTGGATTAAGAAACCGAATGTTCAATTTGAAGGTGGTGAATTAAAAGCGTCGTGTACAGTTGTAGTTGCGATTGCTGCAAGTGCTGAAGGTAAAGTCGAATCAGCAACGATTAAAAACTCGACTTGTGGCGCTGCTGTAAACCGTAAAGTGACTGATGCAGTGAAGCGTGCACGTTTATCCAAATATATTGATAATGGTGTGGCAACTCCGACGCGAGTTGATCAACCATTCAACTTTAAACTTAATTAAGATTCCGGCTAACCCATTAGGAGTTCGAATATGAACTTTTCAGTTTATTGGCAACATGCAGATGCAGTCAGCAAAACACTGTATTTCGTGTTACTTGCAATGTCGATTGCGACTTGGACGATCTTCGTTCTTCGTATTATGGGCACACGTCAGCTCAAACAAGTGGCGTATAACCACCTTGCAGATGCACTAAGCAAACTGAAAGCGAAATTTGCTCCTTTGGCTTTTGAACAACGTAAGGCTGTGGCTGAACAAGCATTACTACGTCAAATTTCGGTAGAAAAAGCTAATGCTGAAAAAGGCGTATCTGTATTGGGTACGATTGCTTCAATTGCACCGTTCGTAGGTTTGTTCGGTACAGTATGGGGTATTTTCCATGCCCTTGTAGCAGTGGGTAAAAGCGGTCAAGCGGGTTTAGCGCAAGTGGCAACTCCAGTCGGTGAAGCTTTGATCATGACCGGTCTTGGTTTGGCTGTGGCGATTCCTGCGGTATTGGCTTATAACATTTGTGTTCGTTTTAACCGTACACTGTCGAATGAATTGCAAGATCAAGCGCATGGTTTATTGATTGATACTATGTTGCAACAAGAATCTGCAGCGAAGAAAGAAGACGTGAAAACTGCACAGCAAAGTTTAGCTGGAGGTCAAGCTTAATGGCTTTTCAATTGGGTGAAGACAACGATGCTGGCATGAATGAGATGAACCTCATTCCGCTCATCGATATTATGTTGGTATTGATGATCATCTTCTTGGTGACTGCGACTGTTGCCAACCCATCAATTCCATTAACCTTGCCACAAACGACTGCAGAAGTGATTGATCTGCCAACTGAAAGCGTAACCATCAGCATTAACTCAGCGGGTGATATCGCTTGGAATGGTGATATTGTCACGCTCGAAGATTTAGAAAGTCGTCTAAATACAGCTGGTCAGCAAGAACGTAAGCCTGCATTGGTATTAAAAGCCGATAAAGAATCACGTTATGACACAGTTGCACAAGTGATGTCGCGTGCGAGTGGAGCCGGACTCAGCGATATCGCCTTTGCCAGTGATAACTAAGCACTGAGCAAAGATAACTAAAAAAAGCGACTGAAATGTCGCTTTTTTTATGTCTCTATTTTGAAAATAGATGCCGTTTAATTAGATCACTCAGATTTGAGTAGGTCTTGAAATTTGCTACGTAATTTCATGAGTTTAGGTGGTATTGAAAAATTACAATAACCTTGGTTTGGGTTACGTGCAAAGAAGTTTTGATGATATTCTTCGGCAGGGTAGAAGGTTGGCATTGGACTCAGTTCAGTCACGATATTGACGCCTTCAGCTTTTAATTCTTCAATACGTTGTTGAGCAAGCTGCTTTTGTGATTCGTCCTGATAGAAAATCACTGAGCGATACTGTGTGCCGACATCGTTGCCTTGACGGTTCAGCGTGGTTGGATCGTGGGTTGCGAAAAATACATCCAGCAATTGGCTAAAACTGATTTGGCTGTCATCAAAATTGATCTGAATGACTTCTGCATGTTGGGTACTTCCCTCACAGATTTGCTCATAGCTCGGATGCTGAGTAACTCCCCCTGCATAACCACTGACGACTGTTTGCACGCCCTTTAGTTGTAGAAAAACTGCTTCTACACACCAAAAGCACCCACCACCAAATACCGCTTGTTGCATAGTGAAATCCTATCTTGTTCCCTGATGTTTAATATGGGGTTATAGCTAAAAACTGCAATGTACGTCTGTATACTAATCACAAGTTTATGTGCATTAAATGTCTCTGGCATGACTGAACAGTGAATAAAAAAGTCTGCCGAAGCAGACTTTTTTAACGATTTAACGCGGTTGAACAGCGCTTTCATATTGAATTAATAAATTGCCGTGACGGTCTAGCAATTTCAAGGTTTTTCCAAAAACTTGATAATGCGTTACCTTTTCGAGTGCTGCATGGTACTGTCGCTCTAGCCCATTGTTATTGAGACAAGCCATTTGTGTCGCAGCAATCGGGCCAAAGGTTATGGTGTCTTTGCCAGCATTATAGCCACCCATTATACGATTACAGCCGTCTGCACCTGAGACACGTTTTGAAGCCGCATCGAATTGAATGCTTGGAATATTATGCGCATTGGGTGCTGTTTTGATTGGAGTGTTGCCAATCTGAGTGGCAATCCAAGTACGGTTTTGTAATAGGTTTAAATTTTCAGTTATGGTGTTGTCTTGTGCAGGCATGCTTTCACAGCCTGTCACCACTAAAGTTGAAACCAAAGTTGCAGCAACAAATATTTGTTTTAGCATCGGAATTTCCCCGTGGAAGCATTTCAACTATCTAAGCAAATATCGCACAGATAAGCTAGCCATATTTGTATCAATATTTAAGAATTACAATTGATTGGCGCTTGGATTGGACTGTGAATGCGGCAAACCTTGTCGGATTAACTTCGAATATTGTTCACTGCTCAGTTGCTTGATTTGAGAGACACGAGGGTTAACATGGGCTTTTTGATACCATGTTTTCATATCCCAATTTTGGTCTATGGCATGGAGGTCATATAAATAATTCGGCAAATAACCGGATGCAAATAAGCGGTAATCGGTTGGAAGTTGATGTTTGGAAACAGCTTGAATCATGTCAAAAACCAGTGTTGTACAATTACTGGTGAGCGTGTTGTACCATTTAGGTTGAGTCTGCAGTTCATCGGCTTTATGTAAATATTCAATAAACAGCGCCTGCATTTCAGATTTTGGCATGTTTACGGGGAAGAAATAGACCTGTTCTCCGCGTGTATTGCTGCGGGTATAGATGATATCTTTTTCATCTGATGCAATAAGGCTCAGTTCATATTTACGGAAAAAACCACCAATCGCAGAGAATTCTTCGTTTTTCTCTTTGCGAATTTCAATCGAAAACGTCAGCGGTGGTCGGTCAGCAAAATCAAAACTGACCAAGGTATGGGCGATTTGCGGCCCCATCCAATACGAGGTAATGATGTTGACGCCATTGATTTGACTTAGGTCATATTGGCGGGTTTCCCAACGCGGGGTATAGCTGCCATCGGCATGCCAGTCGAAATTACGCACATTATGCAAGGTGACGAGATTGCCTTGCTTTTCATAATGTAGAATTTCTGCTACTTCAGGATTCCATTCACGATCTTGGCGTGCTTCCATGCCAAAATACCAAAATAGACCACAGATAAAGCCCACAATATAAATCAAGACATCTTTACGCCGGCTAAAAAAGTGTTGGGTAATATAGATGCCTAAAATGCTCAGGGCGAAAGCAATCCAGATCCCAATGATAATGCGGCTGCCTAACCAGCCTGCCGGTTGCTGTATCCACAGGGCGGCACAGAGCCAAATCGAAGAACAGAGGACAAACACACTAAATAGAGCATGAAGAATACTTCGCTCTATTTTTTTGAACATTGCTTGTTGGTCACTCTGTTGCATATTTTTTTTTAGTTTAAGATTTTTCTTTATTTTCGGTAAGTTGCGAACTCAAAAGCAATCCCAGTTTTGTCGTCGATATGTTTTTCTGATGCCACTTTTTGAAAGTCCGCAGGAATTTCAGGATAATGCGCATCACCTTGAACATCGAGTTCAACATGCGTGAGTTCTAAACGGTCTGCGATGCCGATGGTTTGCTTAAAAATTTCACCACCACCAATAATAAACAAACTCGTTGGTTTTTCTGAACTCGCGACATCAGCAACAGCTTGCGTTAACGCCTCGTCGATACTATATGCGACTTTGGTGCCTTCAAATGACCAATTGCTATCTCGTGTAATGACCCAATTGACACGCTTCGGTAGGGTACGTCCCATAGACTCTAAGGTTTTGCGTCCCATAACCACCACACCACCTTGGGTGATGGTTTTAAAGTGTTGTAAATCTGCAGAAATATGCCACGGCAAATCATTCCCTTTACCAATGCAGCGCTGCTGATCCATAGCGACAACGTGCACGATTTCTAAATTTTGAAATGCCATAGTTTGAACTCAAATAGCCGAAATATTTGCCGTCTATTAGAATGCAAAATCCCGCTTGAGGTAAAGCGGGATTTTGCTTTTCACTTGGGATTTCTAAAAATTAAACCGCAACAGGGGCTTTAATCGCAGGATGTGATTCATAACCTACGATTTCAATATCTTCAAATTTAAAATCGAAAAGATCGGTGATTTCAGGATTGAGTTTTAATTGGCACAGACCCATTGGTTCACGTGTCAGTTGCAACTGCGCTTGTTCGAAATGGTTGGCATACAAATGTGTATCCCCACCGGTCCAAACGAAGTCGCCCACACCAAGACCACAAACTTGCGCAATCATGTGTGTTAACAGGGCATAGCTGGCAATGTTAAACGGCACACCCAAAAAAACGTCAGCACTACGTTGATATAATTGGCAGGATAATTTTCCGTTTTGGACAAAAAATTGAAACAAGGTATGGCATGGTGGCAATGCAACATTACCTGCCTCATTTGGGTTCCAACCAGACACGATTAGACGACGAGAGTTAGGATTGGTTTTGATTTCATTGACCAACCATTTAATTTGGTCAAAACCATCTTGTTCATATAGGCCATCGGCTTTTTTGGTTGCACCGAAATTACGCCATTGATGACCATAAACAGGACCTAATTCACCGGCAGGACGACCAAAACGAGCAGTTTGTTCTGCTGTAGACCATTCATCCCAAATCGAGACTTTATTGTCTTGCAAATATTGAACATTGGTATCGCCTTTAAGGAACCACAACAGTTCAATCACGATAGAGCGGAAATGAACTTTCTTGGTGGTGAGTAAAGGGAAACCTTGAGAAAGATCGAAGCGCATTTGATGACCAAATACAGAACGTGTTCCCGTACCCGTACGGTCGCTCTTGTCGCCGCCGTTGTCGAGAATGTGTTGTAAAAGGTCTAAATACTGGCGCATGTCTCTCTCATAATTTGCTAAATTTCTTGTGGCACATATTAGCTTGTTTTGCGTGAGGAAGGAACTGCGATGGGCGCTTGAATATGGTCAGGTTTAAAAAAACAAAATCATACGGTGTTTATTGGGTGATGAGAAAATTTTGCAGGCAACAAGCGCTGAATTGTCTGAGTTGAAGACGTCTATTAATAACAATTACATGAAGTGTTAAGGAGACAATATTTCTGTTAAATCAAGCATGAGTTTAGAAGACTTAAGCTCTATTGTTTACATACCAAGCGATGTTACATTCGCAGCGTTGAAAAAAAATACAGATAAGTTTGATTAAAAAATACACGTGATTTTTCTCATTATGAAGAGGTGATTTTGAATAACTATTTTTGATTAAGAGTTTGATATAAAAAATAAATCTATTTGAATTAAAAATAGACGGTCGTATTTAAATGTGAAGATTTGTTTAAGAAATCTTACATTTTTTACATGAAAAAACATGATTTACGCGGTACTATCACCTTCGTTAAAATTTTTGAATGCCTAAATATAGGCGGGAGTGTGGGTTAAAGAATGGCTTATGATCACAATGTAAACTTGAGTGAAGTGCATGCTCCAGTTCAGGCAAATATCATAATTCGTTCTCAGGCGAGTAAAAATACGGGCAAGTCCAATACCACTCAAAAAGCAGCGACTAAAAATGTGGTATCCCGAAATGGTCAGCGTATCGATATCGATCGTTTGACTGGATTTTTACAAGGCATTACCCGCCAAAGAAGTACTCAGAAATGTGCCCGCAGTGTTCGTTTAGCACTTGAGTCCGCAGGGGCACGTTTTAACGGTCACCCCGTTGCCGCAGCAGATTGGGGCAGCACATTACAAAAAATTGGTTATCAAAAAATTAATTTAGCGTTTGATCGACCTAAGAAAGGCGATATCTATATTATCGACCGCAATCAAAGTAGCCGTTATGGTCATATCGCAGCATATTCAGGTAAGGATTGGGTGTCTGATTATCGTCAAGCGGGTTATGCGGTCTATCGAACTCCAAATGTGAAATACAGCTATTACCGCTTAGCGGATTAACAGCCCATGGCTGCAAAAAGGTTAGTCTTCAAACCTTTTTGCACGCTGACTGTAGATCGAGACGATAAATAATCCAATTGCAGCAAAGCCCACACATTGCAGCGCTAAAATCCAGCGTTGCTCATTGGGTAGAAAATAAATTAAGCACACTAAACATAAAATGGGCAAACTAGCCAAACCGCATTTTAATGAAGGAGACAGTGTTTTTAGTTTGTCTTGTCTTAACTTATAAAGCAGATCAATCATCATACCAATGGCTAAACTGAAGCCCGCAAAGCGGGGATCTAGTTGTTTTTGTTCAGCGCATAGAAAAATAAGCACACAGGTACTGATACAAATGAAGAGCTTGATTTGTCGGTTACAGCGCTCAGAGTACCAAAACGTCAGCATTTAAACTTTACCTTCGGGCGAAGTGTTCTCGTTTTTATTCAGCAGTGAAATCGGGGAGAGCAGGCAGATCGCCAAAGCCATAAAGCCAATGCCTTGAGCACCCGGAATCAAAATTTCACCCTTATTCATGTTGATAAAAACCAAAGCCAACAGCAGTGCAATCGGTATCCAGGTCAATAAACGATAGAGTAAACCAGTTGGGTTTTTTGCTGCAAAATGAATCTTACAATAACGACAAATCAGGAAAATCACGCCTGTACCCATGAACATTAGAATGGCTTGAAGTGTTAAGGGTTCCATCCAATACAAAACACCGGTCAGTACGGCCATCGCAATAAAAAACAGGATTTTTTTAATTACAGAAACGCTGGGGTTAAACCAAAATTCAAGCATGGATCGATAGTTTAAAAATAAGCTGAATAAACTTTAGCACAGATCGGTTGTCTAATTCAGTCACTTCATGTGCAGTAAATGCGTATGAAGGAATAAATTTCAGCGCATAAAAAAGCGAGGCTTAAACCTCGCTTGCTTAAAGACATTTAGAAAATATTAATGATTTTTTTGTGGACCCCAGTCATAGATTTTTTTCTGGTAGGCATACCACATCATCCATAGTCCAATCAGAATCATCGGAACTGTCAGGAACTGACCTTTACTCATCCATCCAATGAATAGTTGACCATTGTCCGGCTCACGGAAGAATTCAACGGTGAAGCGTGCGATACCATATCCGATGAGGAACAAGGCTGAAACGGCATAACGTGGACGAGGTTTTGAACTAAACCACCACAGCACGATAAACAGAATTAAACCTTCACAGAGTGCTTGATAGAGCTGCGACGGATGGCGCACCAATTGGAGTGGATCGGTCGGGAAAATCATACCGAAAGCAAAATTAGGGTCAGTCACTGCACGGCCATACAGTTCGCCACCAATAAAGTTCCCAATACGACCAAACATCAAGCCTGTTGGAACGCAGGGTGCAATAAAGTCGAGGGTTTGAAACCAGGTCATTTTATATTTTTTGCACCACAGTAACATGGCAATCATGACCCCAAGGAAACCGCCATGGAAGCTCATGCCACCTGTCCAAACTTGGAACAGCCATAGTGGGTTGGCAAGGAACTGATCGAAACCATAAAAGAAGACATAGCCAAAGCGTCCACCAATCACGACACCCAATGCACCGTAGAAAATCAGGTCAGAGACCATTTCTGCGTTCCAGCCGTCACGTTGTTTTGCACGGTAGGTTGCCAAGCCCCATGCAAATAAAAAGGCCAATAAATACATCAGACCATACCAGTGAACTTGTAGTGGCCCCAGTGATATCGCCACAGGGTCGATATTTGGATATGTCAGCATTGCTGTTCCTTGTCATTATGTTTTGCACAGATTTTAGCTGAATGTGCTGAAAAATGTTGTACATTCAATGTGTAAAGATATTGAGAGTTGAATATGTGCATTGTGGCTTTTGCTTGGCAGGTCTTGGATGACATGCCACTCTGCCTGATTTCGAATCGTGATGAGTTTTATCATCGACCGACGGCAGGCCTAAAGCAATGGGTAGATAGTCCGATTATTGCAGGGCAGGACTTACAGTCTGGTGGAACATGGATGGGGATAACCGCTCAAGGGCGTTGGGCGATTGTGACCAATTTTCGTGATGGTCGTGATCAGACTGCATATCCCACTTCACGTGGCGCTTTGATTCAGCAATTTTTAGAATCTGAGCAAACGCCCATTCGGTTTGCGCAAGCACTGGAACAAATCCAATGTAATTATGCTGGCTTTAATTTATTCGTTGGCGATGCCACTCAAGCCGTTTATATGAGTAATCGCGGTGAAGCGCCACAAGTCTTAGCCAAAGGGGTGTATGTCACATCCAATGGTTTAATGACTGAACATTGGGAAAAGACCCGACATTTACGCAAACGTTTCACGCAAGAATTTTTACCGATGCTACAAAGCCAGCAACCACAGGCGGATATAGACGCTGCTGCGTGGGATATTTTGGAAGATGAACGTAAAATCATTCCATCATTGTTACCCAATACTGGGATTCAGGCGGAAATGGAACATTTGCTGTCTTCAACCTTTATTCAAAGTCCGGTGTATGGCACCCGCTGTTCAAATTTATTGTGTATGCGGGATTCACAGTGGCATTGGCAGGAAAAACAGCAGCAGGGTGAGCAACAAGGACAGATCACCCAGATAGAAGTGCATTTAAAGCCATAAAAAAAAGCCGACGATTCGTCGGCTTATTTTTTAGAGGTGTTTTATGCGGTTTTTTGCGTTGGCTGAGCTTGTTCTACCGCTTCGCCAGCAATCACCCCACCATCTTTACGGGTGATGACTACGGTCGCTGAGCGAGGACGTGAAGTCGCTGCTGCATTGGTTTGTGATGCAGGCCAGTGGCTGGTCGGTTCAGAATAGGATGCTGAATCTTCACCGGGATGTTGCACATTGATAAAAATCGCTTTGTAGTCAGGTGTCATCGTCACACCTGTGATTTCACATTCTTTAGGTCCAGTCAGGAAGCGACGTAAGTTTTCATCATTCAGTTTTGCACCCACAATGGTTTCTTGACCCGATGATGTCGTGGCTTTTGTACCATCACCGACTTGACCCGGAAGCGCAGCAAGCATCATACAGTTGGTGGTATCGGTATAAGCACCGTCATCGGTTTGAATCCATAACACACCACGTGGGTCGAACCACATCCCATCGGGTGAAGACAAGTCATTATTGTCATTTAGACCAGATAAGTTAATGTTGCTCGCCATTTTTGCTTCAGCACCAAACAGGTAAATATCCCAAGTAAAGCTGAGCGCTGTGGTTGTATCACCGTCTTCACGGAAACGGATAATATGACCGTTGACGTTGCCTTTACCACCTTCAGGGTCGGTGTAGTTACGTGGGTTGGCAGCATCTAGTGCATGCGTCGTACCACGGTTCGAGTTATTGGTGAGGGTCACATAGACTTCACCATTGTCTGGATGCACAGCGACCCATTCAGGGCGGTCCATTTTGGTAGCACCGACAGCATCTGCGGCAAGACGTGCGAAGGTCAGAACATCTGCTTGTGAGCTAAACGGATACACGCTGTTGCTTTGGTTTAAACCATTGACGTTATAGCTCAATTCAATCCATTGACCTTTGCCGTCATTGTTAAATTTGGCGACGTATAACTTACCGTTGTTCATGTATTTGTCGCCCGCGGCATAGCCACCGTTGACATCTTTTTTATTCCATTTTTGGTCGGATACAAATTTATAGATGTATTCACCGCGCGAGTCATCGCCCATGTAAAACGCAAGGTTGTCATCTTCACGTAAGCGACTTGCACGGCAGTCTTCATGTGCAAAGCGACCCAGTGCTGTACGTTTTACGGGGTTTTCACGACGGTCAAATGGGTCGATTTCGACAATCCAACCAAAGGTGTTTGGACCATTACGATAATCTTCTGCTGCCTGAGTACCGGTAACATTCGCTGACCAACGGTCATATAAATCTTGTGACTCATTACTTCCAATCGCCGTTTCCCAACCATAGCGTGAGTTTGCACCCGCTTTTAGGCCATAACGGTTGAGTGCCACAATTTCAGCAGGACTACGTTTGGCATCATCTGCTTTCGCACGAGCGAAGTAACCAATGAAGTTTTCTTCTGTCGTCAGGTAAGTGCCCCAAGGGGTATAACCATTACCACAGTTGTTGTGTGTACCACGGGTTTGTTGACCATTGGCTGAAAACTTCGTACTGACTAAGCTTGAGCCTGCAACAGGGCCTTTAAAGTCCATTACGGTCGATGCGGTAATACGACGGTTAAATGGAGAATTTTGTACCAGTTTAACGGCTTGAGTTTTGCTGTCTTTTTCAATTTGAATGACAGAAACACCGTGTGCATTGACTTCACGGATGACTTCATCTTCAGGGCGACGACCATCCACTTTGGTTGGGCCTTGTGGGTGTAAGAAGGTTGGATTGATGTATTCATGGTTCATCACCAACAAACCTTGGTCAGACTGCTTGGCATCATAACGTCCAGAGGTGGTATTTAAACCAAAGAAGCTCATACCGTCATGGCAGTCACCAGAGCGGAATTGGAAGCTCGGGCCAGAAGGGACATTGTTATCATCCCACGCTGGGTATGCAGGGTTAATCGAGTCACCCATCGCATACAGCACATGCGCTTGATAGCCTTCAGGAACAGTCACAATATCGTCTAAATTCTTTTTTACTGGTGTGAAATTGAACTTGGTCGGTTTTTGATTTGGATCAGTGACAGGTGGTTTGGTATTGCTATTTGAATCTGAGTCATTGTCATCATTACACCCCGTTAATGAAGATGCCAATGCAAGTGCGACTGCACCACTCGCAGTCTTGGTAATCAAGCTACGACGGCTGATGCGTTGTTCTAAAATGTCACGAAAATGAAGGTTATCCGAAGTGTTGTTATCAAGTTCTTGATCTTCGTTATATGGCATGTTTGTCATGAATTTAAATCCTGGCAAAGGTGTGCTGGGTAAAAGTTGATCACATAAAACTATCGATAAAATATGACAATGCTTTGAAGCTAATGTTGCAAACTGATGAAATAGGCGTTTAGATTTCGCTGCATGTAAATTGCAAAACATTAAATGGGTGCATAAAAAAAAGAGGCTATCTCAGCCTCTTAGGTGTAAAACTCACCAAAATTGTCGAAAAATAAGTTTGTTTAAGGTGCAGATGCACGTCGTTTTTCAATCAGCTTGCCAAAGAACAAACCCAGCTCAAAGAGCATCCACATGGGAATGGCCAGCATGATCATCGAAAGCGCATCGGGTGGCGTGGCAAACATGGCGACAAAAAAACAGCCGACGATAATAAAACGACGCTTTTCCACCAAGGTTTGAGTAGACACCACCCCGATCAAAATCAAAATTAGCGTGATGATGGGAATTTCAAAGGTCAGCCCAAACACCAAAAAAAGCTTTAAGCAGAAACTTAAATAACTATTGATATCCGTCATCGGGGCGACTGTTTCAGGGGAAACACTCATAAAAAAATGTAGGATGGAGGGCAGAGCAACCCAATAGGCAAATGCAATTCCGACATAGAAGAGGACGATACTGCCGAATAATAAGGGCATCGCCAAATGCCGCTCTTTTTCATACAGTGCAGGTTTGATGAAGGCCCAAAGTTGATAAATCACGAAAGGCATCGCGAGCATAAGCGCGACAAAGAAATTCAACTTGAACGGCGCCATAAAGGTGGCGGTCACATCCGTTGCGATCATGGATGAGGTCATCGGCAACTGCGCACGCAGAGGCTCTGACATCAATTGATAGCTTTGATTGGCAAAGGGCAATAAACAAAAGAACAGAATCAAAATGAGCCCTGTAATTTTGATCAAATGCCGACGCAAAATCACCAAATGTTTGGTGATCGGCATTTCTTCCAAATCAGGCACAGTGTTCTGTGAATTATTCAGTGAAAGATCTGTCATACGGCCACCTGATATTCTGCTAATGCTTCGGTCGAGCTTAATGCAGCAGATTGATCTGTTTTAATTTCGTGCTTTATTTTCATTTGGGGTGTAACCATGGCAAAGATCGTGCTCTGATCACGTTCGATGTATTGATAACGTGGGGATAAATTTTTATTGTCAGGTAGGACTGCTTCTTGTTGTTTTTGCGCAGTCTGTTCTATGGGATGTTGCGTTTGTTGCAATTCATTCATCTGCGCCTGCATACGCGCTTCGAGCTGTTGAATACGTTGCATTTCTTTTTGCATTTCTTCACGAAGTTCGGACATGCGAAGTTCACGGTCAATATCTGTTTGCACGTTACTGATCAGTCGTTTAACTTTCCCGTACCATTTACCTGCAAAGCGGATACCTTCAGGCAGTTTTTCTGGGCCAAGTACGATCAGCGCAATAATGCTGAACACCAGTAATTCGCTAATACCAATATTAAGCATTATGACAACTCCTTAGCTTTGAACTGAGGAATTGGTTTTATTTTGAGCTTCATGCTCTAGCGTGCGAGGCTCATTAAGCTGTGTATTTGCTGCGTCTTCATCACGCATCGATTTTTTGAAATCTTTGACCGCGCCGCCGACATCTTTGCCCAAGTTTTTTAGTTTTGATGTACCAAAGAGTAAAATCACCACAATTGCAAAAATCAGTACATGCCAAATCGATAGTCCAGCCATCTTGTTATCCTCTTGTTGGTCTGCACAACATTTCAGCAGTTGTAGATGACAGTGAAGTGACCAAGATGTTGCAGTTTAAAGACAGCCGCGAAGCTTATGTTCAGTGTTACTATGCATGGATTGAGCAGTGAGGGTGGTGTAGTGGCGTTTCTTCTTCCGATATTGGGTTTTTTAAGTGGCCTCGGATTGGCATCATTATCAGGAACGGCATCGCTCAAATCGATTTTCTCTAGCTTACTTGCACGCTGTTTTATTCCAGCTGTAATCATCTACAACATGGTGTTCTATCAAGCAGGCAGTTTAGCGCTCATGCTCTTTAGCTTTAGTGTTGCCGTGCTGATGTTTTATTTATTTCGCTGGCTGTTAAAAGATAGTTTACGTGCCTTGTGTGTCAGTTATTTGAACTTGGCTTGGCTGGGTTTTCCTTTTGCATTAGCACTGTTCGGTCCTGAAATTAGTGCAGCGATGGTGGCTCTGTATGTCGGTGGCTCTATCTTTGGCAATATGTGGGCCGTGACAGCCGTCAGTTCAGCCCAACTCCCATGGTCGAGCGTGATTCAAAAAGTGGCGATGTCACCGCCTGTATTTGCCTTGATGATTGCAGGTGTCTGTCGAATAGTTGGACTGCAGCATTTAGAAGAACATCAGATCTTAGATTGGCTGTATCAGGCTGCAAAAATTGGAATGAGTTTCACAGGGATGTGTGTCTTAGGCATGTGGCTGCGCCAGACTAAGGTACAGTGGCGTGATCTGATGAACAGTAGTCGTATTTATGCGATGAAACTCACCGTTGGCGCGGTGATCTGTAGTTTGAGTTATGCCTTTCTTCCGATTCCCCAGATCGAGAAATATATTGGGGTGATGTTCATGCTGTTCTGCTTACCCCCTGCAGCCAATATTGTGGCTTTAGAAACGCATTATCAAGGAACAGGCACTTCGGCACGTTATATTGCTTCAGGCACGATTATGAGCTGCATCGTCGTTAGTATATATGGGTTAATTTTGCATCTTTTTTCGCTTTAAAATGAAAAGTGAATTATAGATGCCCGCAAAGGGCGACTACTTGAGCTGTTTTCGAATCTGCCAATCACGCATGAGGGCGTATATCATTGCGATACCTATCAGGCCTGGAAATCCAACCTGACCTTGCGACAGATTAAGCATGATCGACAGCACGATCACCACTGCAAAAATAACGTAAGTGGTACGAAAGCCTGAGGTGAGCGGGTAGGTTAGTTGCGCATGGCAATGAGGGCAGCTTATTTTTTGAAAACCAAGAAATGAGCGTGTTGGGATTTCAGTTGAAGTGTGATGGCAAGCGTTGCATATGATCTGTATCGGTTGAAGTGCCATAATTATTCTATTTTTATTCAGGGATTGGAGTTAATCTTTGGCATTAAGATTAACTCCAATTCAAATTATTTCAAACTTGCTTTAAATAATTTCATCGCCTGACCACGATGGCTGATTTTATTTTTTTCTTCTTTTGATAATTCAGCACTAGAAACGTTTAGTTCAGGCAGCCAAAACAGTGGGTCATAGCCAAAGCCATTTTCACCGCGTGCTGCTTCCATCACTTCACCGCGCCAAATCCCTTGGAAAATTTGTGGGAGTGGGTCTTCTGCATGTTGGACCAAAGCCAAGACACATACAAACATCCCTTCGATGGCTTCACCCTCTTTACGGAGTGGTTTGAGGTCAGCAAGCAACTTGGCATTGTTAGCGGCATCATTGCCATGTTCACCTGCATAGCGCGCAGAGTAAATCCCCGGTGCGCCACCAAGCACAGGTACGCAAATGCCAGAATCATCTGCAATGGCTGGCTTGCCTGAAATTTTCGACGCATGACGCGCTTTGATAATGGCATTTTCAACAAAGCTTAGACCGTCTTCGATGGCATCTTCAATGTTTAATTGACCTTGAGGAATTACTTCAACAGGCAAATTCAGTTCCGCAAACATTTTTTCAAATTCTGCAATTTTACCTTTGTTATTACTTGCAAGCACCAAAGTGCCTTGAGATAACCAATCAGTTGAAGCCATGTGAATATTCACCATAAAACAAGATTTGAGGCTATTTTAACAAGATGCTGTGGTTGACAGGCAATAAAAAAGCACCCGAAGGTGCTTTTTAAGATTCAAAAACTTATTGTGCTTGAATCCATTTGTCTGCACGGTCACGTGCTTGACGAATTTGGTCTTGGCTTAAGTTGGCTGCCAAAGCAGTTTTCTTACCTTCAGACAAGCTAATCACTTTGTTGTCGAGCATGCCATCACGGGTAGAAAGCTCATACCATTGGTATGCACCCATGTAGTTTTTCTTTTGCTCTTCCATCATGGCTAAGTTAAAGCTTGCGCGGTTATCACCACGGCTGGCTGCTTTTTCGAAATATTGACGAGCAAGCGCTTCATCTTTTTTAGTCCCAATGCCATCTGCAAGCATACGACCTACATTAAGCTGTGCTGCAGATAAACCTTGATCAGCAGCAGCCTTATACCATGCAAAAGCTTGACGTTCATCTTTGGCAACGTCTTTACCTTGTTGATATTTAGTGCCTAAGTAAAACTGAGCACCGGGCTGACCTGCTTTAGCAGCTTTACTTAAGCTGTGAATATCCATAATTGAATATTGAGCAGCTTGGCTAGAAACTGAAGATGATGGAGCAACATAATCCGCATGGGCTTGTATGCTAAAAAGTCCAATCAGTAGCGTCGTGCTTAATAATAATTTTTTCATAGAGCGCTCACTCGATAAATTGCGACTTCACCAAATAGATTTGGGAGACGTTTACTGAGTAAACTGTCTTGTTGATCCCCATTCACGGCAAGTCGGTTAATAATCCGGATGTTATTTTCAGCACACAGCGCTTCAAAATCACGGAAAGTACATAAATGAATATTGGGCGTGTTATACCACATATAGGGTAACGCGTCTGAAACGGGCATCATTCCTTTTAATGCAAGGAAAGAACGAGTCTTCCAATGTGCAAAGTTTGGAAAGGTAATAATAGCCTGTTTCCCCACACGCACCATGTCTCTTAAGAGAACGTCTGGTGCATCTACAGCTTGCAAGGCTTGTGCCATAACCACATAGTCAAAAGACTGGTCGGCAAAGCGACTTAAACCTAAGTTCAAGTCCTGTTGGATGATATTTAACCCGCGACTGATTGCAATTGCAATCTTTTCTTGATCAATTTCTAAGCCATATGCACGAATATTGTGCTTTTTGCTCATATGTGCAAGCAGTTCACCGTCACCACACCCTAAATCGAGTACGCTTGAATCTGGTTTAATCCAACGTTCAGCCAGTTGATGATCAATACGCATTAGTTGGTCTCCTTCGGTGTTTCTTGCAGGTGTTTTACACCGCCTAGGAATGCACGTAAGCTTTTCACATATAACGGAATCGGGAACAAGAAAGAGTCATGGCCTTGTTCAGCATCAATATCCACATAGCTCACAGGCTTATGATTGCTAATTAATGCATCTACAATTTCTTGCGAACGAGCAGGGGCAAAACGCCAGTCCGTTGTAAACGAAACAACTAAAAATTGACACTTGGTTTTAGACATCGCGGTTTTTAATGATTGCTCATATTCACGTGATGGATCGAAATAATCTAAAGCCTTGGTCATGATCAAATAGGTATTGGCATCAAAGTTACGGCTAAATTGCTCACCTTGATAACGCAAATAACTTTCGACTTGGAATTCGACGTCAAAGCCATACATAAATTTACCTGACTTTAAGTCACGGCCAAATTTTTGTTTCATGGCTTCTTCAGAGAGGTAAGTGATATGACCCACCATACGGGCCAAGATCAAACCACGCTTAGGATAACTGTCATTTTCTAAATAGCGACCATCATGGAAATCTGGGTCAGACAAAATCGACTGACGTGCCACTTCGTTAAAGGCAATGTTTTGCGCAGACAGTTTTGGTGTACTGGCAATAATCACGCACTTTTGTAAACGATCTGGATAGTCCACAGACCATTGTAGAGCTTGCATGCCCCCTAAAGAACCGCCAATCACCGCATACCACTGCTGAATCTCTAAACGATCAGATAACATGGCTTGGGTTTTGACCCAGTCACGGACAGTCACTAATGGGAAATCAGGACCATAAGGGCGATTGTCATTTTCAGGATTTGGAGAGGTCGGTCCAGTAGAACCGCTACAGCCGCCGATATTATTTAGTGCTACGACAAAGAATTTTGACGTATCAATAGCTTTGCCTGGTCCAATACATGCGTCCCACCAACCCGGCTTACGGTCATCTTCATGATGATAACCTGCTGCATGGTGATGGCCTGACAGAGCATGACAAATCAAAATGGCATTGGATTTGTCCGCATTCAGTTCGCCATAAGTTTCAACCATGAGCTCAAAACGTGGGAGTATGCGATCGCATTCGAGCTCTAACGGCTCTTCAAAAATAAACTTTTGTGGGGTAACTAAGCCCACTGAGTCAGCTGGAAAAGACACAGGAATAATTCGCCTTAAATCTTTAGTATGAATAATAAAAGGATACCACTTGAGGGTATCCTTCTAAAGTCATTTTATTGCTATTTGATATTTATAGCATTGAATTAGACTGCAGCAGCAATCACTTGTTCAGTACTTAAAACACCTTGTTCAATTAAACGGTTAGTGCTGGCAATAATCGCTTCGATGGATGCAGTCACGATGTTGTCATGTACACCTGCGCCGAATGCAGACTTGCCTGTGCCTTTCACTTGAAGCTCAATCAACGCCAAGGCTTTGGCATGCGCGCCTGAACTGATGCTACGTTCTTCATAGTTCAAGACATCAATCGGCAACTGCAAGGCATTTAAGATAGCAGAGATTGGGCCGTTGCCTTCACCGCGCAATTGCTGGATCTCACCGTTCACTTCGACATCAAGCTCAATGACTTGTTTGCCATTTTCATCATGTAAGCGGTAGTTTTTCGCCGCATAATGCGTGTCTTTGGCCGCCACATAAGTGTCCTTAAATAAAGACCAGATTGCTTGCGCAGAAATTTCGGTACCGTCTTCATCTGTTTTTTGCTGTACGATTTGTGAGAATTCAATTTGAATACGGCGAGGCAAAACCACGTTGTAATTTGATTCTAACAAGTACGCAATACCGCCTTTACCAGACTGTGAGTTGACACGAATCACGGCATCATAGTCGCGGCCCAAGTCTTTCGGGTCGATTGGCAAATAAGGCATATCCCACATTTCTTCGTTCTTTTGGAACTCGAAACCTTTTTTAATGGCATCTTGGTGTGAACCAGAGAACGCGGTGAAGACCAAATCACCAGCATACGGATGACGAGGGTGTACCGGCAAGCCTGTGCATTCTTCAATGATTGAAATGATTTCGTTAATGTTTGAGAAATCTAAGTTTGGCGCAACACCTTGGGTATACATGTTCAATGCAATCGCTGCAACGTCCACGTTACCTGTACGTTCACCATTACCAAACACACAACCTTCGACACGGTCAGCACCAGCCATAATCGCCAACTCAGAAGCGGCAATACCACAGCCACGGTCGTTATGACAGTGCACAGAAATAATCACACCGTCACGGCGTTGAATATTACGGTGCATCCATTCCACTTGGTCGGCATAGACGTTCGGACCTGAAACTTCAACCGTTGCAGGCAAGTTTAAAATCACTTTGTTCTCTGGAGATGCTTCCCAAATTTCAGTGACCGCATCACAAACATCTTTAGCAACTTCTAATTCTGTTGCAGTAAAACACTCTGGACTGTATTGGAATACAAATTCAGTTTCAGGCTGTTTTGCAGCGTATTCTTTGACTTTCATTGCGGCGTTAATTGCTAATTGTTTTGCACCAGCAACATCAACATTCAACACTTTATTGCGGAAAGTTGGAGAGTTTGAGTTGTAGATATGCACGATGGCACGTTTCGCACCTTGTAATGATTCAAATGTACGTTGAATCAAATGATCACGTGCTTGAACCAAAACTTCGATGTACACATCATCAGGAATATGGCCGCCTTGGATCAACAAACGGGTGAAATCAAAGTCGATTTGTGATGCAGAAGGGAAGCCGATTTCAATGTGTTTGAAACCAATTTTCACAAGCATTTGGAACATTTTGAACTTTTGTTCAATGTTCATTGGCTCGAAGATCGCTTGGTTACCGTCACGAAGGTCGGTACTCATCCAGATCGGCGCTTTATTGATTTCGTTATTTGGCCATTGACGGTCTGGTAAGTCTACACGTTGGTACATGCGACGGTATTTTTTGCTTGGATCTGCCAACATCATGTGAAAACTCCTTATAGCACCGTGGATAAATGTCGTGGATAAACGGCAAGGTACTACTTATATAGATTGTGTCTATTCTAACAATTTACAAGTTTAATTTCGGAGTCTTTAGTCGAAAGTCGAAATAAATCTGTAAAGATTCACATGACTTAGCTTTACCGTAAGCTCGTAAATGTATAACTAAATATTAGTCCATATATTTCGGAAATAATTTCCTATTTTTGCGTCAAAATGCCATTACTGGAAAATATTTTTCTATAAAATTAGCTTTTTTGAAAAATATAATCTTTATTAATCTCATCGACGGTGGCTGTTCCCATCAATGCCATCGTAATCTCAAATTCTTCTTTCAGTATTTTGAGTACATGGGCAACACCTAAAGCGCCCGCAGTCGCTAAACCATAAATGCAGGGACGGCCGACTAATACGGCAGATGCACCCAAGGCTATCGCTTTAAACACATCTGAACCACGACGAATACCACCATCATATAAAACTGGAAAATCCGTAGGCACAACTTTTTTAATCAGTTCTAAGGCGGTGAGAGGGGAAATGCAACCGTCCAGTACGCGCCCACCATGATTCGACACAATAATGCCTTGTACACCGTGTTGCAGGGCAAGTTCAGCATCATGTGGACTGACAATGCCCTTTAAAATAATCGGTAATGAGGTGTTTTGACTGAGCCAAAGGATATCCGCCCATGTTGGTGCGATTTTCATCAGACCTTGAAATAATGGATGTTCACTTTGATTGGTTTTAGGTTGTGAAACAAAATGATGAGGCTGCGGTTCATGCTTAGGAAGTTCAAAAAACGCATGTCTCTCTCTATCGCGAATTCCTGAATGTGGAGAATCAACGGTCACCACAATCGCTTTAAAACCATGTGCTTCTGCCATCTTGACCATTGATAATGACTTTTCGCGCTCACCTTGCCAATACAATTGGAACCATTTGAATGGATTGTCCTGCTTTAACTCACGCATATCTGTATTGGTAAACGTACTGAGGATCATATTGCTGCCAAGGACTTCGGCAGCGAGGGCTGTTGCAGCTTCAGCATCAGGATGAAATTGTTGTTGATGACCAATGGGCGCTACAAAAATAGGATGCGGAAAGCGCTGTCCTAATATCTCGATTTGCGTATGACCTTGGGTCAGATCTTTCAGCATACGTGGTAGCAGTTGTATCTGTTCAAACTGAGACAAATTGCCACGGACACTGTGTTCATCCATGGAACCACCTTGTAAGTATTGCCACACCATGTGCGAGAGGTGTAGTTCAGCTTCTTTTTCATAATCAGCTATGGTTTGTAAATGAGCTGGTATTTGTGTCAGTGGTTGCAATGGTGAATGTTGTCTCATAGAACTGCCCATTGACGTAAAAGATTATGGTAGTGATTCGTCAGTTGTAAAATTTCTTTGCTATCACCTAAATTTTGCCGTAATTGCATAATCGTCTGATCTAAATTAAAGAGCATACTTCTCTGCCAATCATCTTTGACCATACTTTGTACCCAAGTGCATGCTGCAATACGGGAACCTGAAGTCACAGGTTCAACACGATGTAGACTAGTCGCGGGATAAACAATTGCATCTCCAGCATCTAACTTTACTTCGTGTTCACCATAAGTATCCTCAATGATCAGTTCACCACCTTCATATTCATCGGGCTCTGATAAAAAAATGGTCATTGAAACATCAGTACGAACAGTTATATTTTTTTCATGATAGTAATGGATTGCACTGTCAACATGATTGCCGTAGTGGCCTGTATCTTGGTAGCAATTGAATAGCGGAGGTAAAATTTCTTTAGGTAATGCAAAAGATTGAATGAGCAGACTTTGTCTAATTTGCTGTAATACTTGCTGACTTAACTGCTGATATAATTCGCTATTTGAATTGATTTGTAAATTTTTTTTGATATTTTGAGCTTGTGCTCCGGCCGAACTCTTTCCTGAAACCCATTGATTATCTTGGTTCATCGCTTGTCTTAGGCTTTGAACGTGTTGCTTTGAAAGGACATGAGGGGCATGAAGAAGCATAATTTAACCTTAATCTAATTTTAATCAAATCTACACAAGATAAGCATAAATAAAAAAAGCCTTAATACAAGATTAAGGCTTTTTTTAGAATATTTAATTTAGAACTTAAAATTAAATGTTAAGCGATAGTTACGTTCAGCACCTGCGATGTAACGTAATCCACCACGGTTGATGCTGTTAATGTAGTCTTCATCAAATAAATTGTTGATGTTGAATTGAATCCCTACATTTGGTGTTGCTTGGTAACTAACCATTGAGTCAAATACCCAGTAGTCAGGGATGACAGCAGGACCGACCTGATTGCCATCTTTGTTTTTAGTCATTTCACCATTGTAACGCGCGCCGCTACCAATGCTCCATTTATCCATATTGTAGGTCGTCCACAATGTGAATGCATCAGAAGGCGTAAATGGCATATTACTTGAACCATCTGCTGAAACTTGCTGGTTACTCGCAGCTTGGGTTACATTTTTAATGTCTGTTTTTTGATGTGTATAACCAGCAATAACTTGCCAATTGTCATTTAAGTTACCAATCACGCCAAGTTCAACACCTTTAACTGATTTTTCACCAGTTTGGTAGTATTCTTCACCATCTTTTTCCAACTCATTTGTGAGTTCAGTTTGGAAAAGTGCACCTGTTAAGAGTAAACGGTTGTCAAAAAATTCCCATTTAGCACCAACTTCAATGGTTTCAATTTCTTGAGGATCAAGATCTAAGTTGTTATTGCTGCTCGCTGAACCAGATGGGGCAAATGCATTGGCATTACCAATACCGTCACCACCTGTAATAGTACCCGGTGCTTGTTGTTGGATGGCGTAGTTAGCATACAAGCTACCGTTTTCAGTTGGTTTATATAGTGCCCCAACTTTCCAGTTGAATAGGTTGCCGTCATCTTTAAAGCTTTGTGCAACATAATTTGCCGGTTGACCTGAAGCAGCCGTATTCACAAATGTATCGGCATCAAGTTTATAACGATCTAGACGAACGCCACCATTCACAGAAAATTGTGGTGAAATTTCAATAGTATCGAAGGCAAAAATAGAGTAGGTATCCATTTGAGCTTCAGAATCACCATTACCATTAGTATTTCTGACTAAAGCGGTATGTACAGTGCCTTGTGGGTTATACAATGAACTTGTACCGGTAACCGTAGCAGTCCAACCACGTGTTTTCATTTCTTCACGTGTAAATTCAACCCCTGTACTGACATCATGTTTTAAGCGACCTGTATTGAAACTTGTAACCAAGCTAGTTTGGTTAGTTATAATTTCATTTTCAGTATCACTATTATTTGCACTGCCTGAAACGCGCATCGCAGTAGGATCATTCAGGTCAGTTGACGTTGTAGTGAAGGCATTACCTGAAAAGGTTGTTAAATATTGATGCTCTGTTTTGCCCCAACGAGAAGTATTTTTGATTTTCGTATTTTCTGATAAATCATACTCTAAACGAGCAGTTGCCATGTCCGCAGTGACATCATCAAAATCTTCAGGTGCACCATAATAATTTGAAGTATCAACTTTATGGCTATTTAGATATGGCGCAAGACTTTTAATACTTGCATTCGTACTTTTATTTGCATCAAACCCTGGTAAACCTACAGTTGGGATACCACCATCCAAGACATTGTCTTGTTCAATATGTAGATAGTCTAAGAAAAAGTGAAGATCTGTGCCTAAACCAAAGCCTGCTGAAAGTGCAGCAGCCCATTTTTCATTTTCAACACCGTCACGACCAATACCGTCTGAGTTTTCACCCATGGCATTAAAACGGATGGCTGTTGTATCGTTTATTGCTTTATTAATATCTGCAGTTGCTCGATAATATTCATCTGAGCCGAAACCAAGAGTTGCATTGTTAGCGTCTTGAAGTTTTGCTTCTTTTGTTGATAAATTAATTGAACCTGAGGCAGCTGTACGACCATTATCTGTACCAGCAGGGCCTTTAAATACTTCAATTTGTTCGTAATTAAACATGTCTCGAGTAACGTTACCCAAGTCACGTACTCCATCGATGAAGATACTATTTGCTGTATCAAATCCACGCATGGTAACAGCATCACCAGTATTCATTCGTCCGTTTTCACCTAGGGAGAATGTGCCGACACCAGGAACGTTTCGAAGTGCTTCTGTTAGGGTCGTTGCATTTTGTTCTTTTAATACTTTCTCAGGGATAATAGCCATGGTCTGAGTCGTATTTAGTTGAGATTGCGTAAACTTATCTGATGACGCTTTTTCTACTTTATAGTTCTCTTTGTTTACAGTTTGATTAATCGTCTCAAGTTGGACTGCTTTTTCTTCAGCCATTACATTGCCTGCAATGATTGAAAGTGATGAAGCAATCGCTGTAGAAACAATTTTCTTACGTGTTTTAATGAAGGCCATTTCGAACCCGATTCGGAGTAGTGAATTTGTATGCGAATAATAATGATTCTTATTTGTTCTTACATCTTTATGTAATTGTAAATGACGATAAATAATCGTATCGTGATAGCCCTATTTAATGTAATGATATAACAAGTATTGATTAAGACTATGTTTTTATTAAATATTGATAAAATGTATTGTTTTTTTATGTTTAATTGAGATTATAAATATAGACATGATTGTGAATTAAATAAGAATAAATCGTAAATTGTTGATGTAAAAAAACCTGCCGAAGCAGGTTTTTTTTATAAAGTGTTATTTAGAATTTAAAGGTTGTACTTAATTGCACACGGCGACCTTCTTGGGTGTTGCTGTAAATATTATATGCACTACCATTTATAACTTCATACTTATTAAAGTCTTTGTCAAAGATATTATAAAGAGCTACGCCAACATCCCATTTATCATTAACTGCATAATTTGTACCTAAATGCACTAAGCCATAAGCTTCGTAGTCACCTAGGGCATTATAAACGGTCAAATCATCACCCGTTAAATTTGTGGTTTTGAAACGAGAGCGCTCAGTACGATATTCACCACGAAGCCATAAGTCTGCATTGTCTGCCACATTCCACTTTAAAGTAGCATTGAACATATGTTCAGGCGTGTCTTGTAACTTTTTACCTTTGTCTTTGCCTTTAGTTACTTCTGTTTCTGTCCAAGTGTAATTAAAGTTTAATTTCCAATCTTCGGCAAAGCCCCAGTTAATACCTAACTCTGTACCATAAATTTCGACTTCATCGACATTGTCTGGACGAGTAACTGTAAATGCACGATCACTTGATTGGTTCAGCCACTGCCAAGGTGTTCCGAGGCCAGTCAAATAGTCAGCACAGGCTTGGTTGACTAAACACTCTCCTGGTTTTCCACCCGTATTTACAGATGTATCTGTAATTGCACCGCTCACAATTTTGTCTTGAACCGTGCTTAAAAAGCCAGTTAAGTTAATATTTAAATTATTGTTCGGTGTGAAATATACGCCAAGTTCAAAATTATCACTTGTTTCAGGTTTTAGATTTTGATTACCAAAAATAGGTTGAGCCCCTTGACGACCTAAATTCACAACACCATTTGTTAGCTGTTCTAAGCGTGGTGCTTTATAACCTTCAGAGTATCCACCTTTAACCGTCCATGTATCATTAACATTCCATACTGCATAAGCACGTGGGGTAATGAAATCACCAAATGTGTCGTGGTCGTCATAACGTAAACCAAGTGTCAGTGCTAAGTTTGGTAACACATTCCAGGTATCTTCAGCAAATAAACCAATCTGTGTAAAACTTACTTCAGGTTTTGCAGCACGTAATCCATCTGAAACACTGGCATCCCACCATTGTCCCCCAAGCGTTAAACGATGGTTCTCAATTGCATTGACCGATAATTTTGTATCAAAAATCGTATCTTTACTCTCAATTGTTCGTGGAGTTTTTGTGGTTAAATCACCGTTTTGCATACGAGATGGGATAAGGCGGCCGACAGTTTCACTTTCATTTCGAGTCAAACTACTGTCTAAATCACCAATATTTGTACGCCATTGATGGGCAACAACATACTTGTCTCGATTAAACTCCATTTCGTCATCATAACCACCCGCTGGACCGACTGTACCCAATTGGAAGCCGGTAGAGTTTTTAGGGTTTTTATACGATTGACGGTGTGATTCTACATCGAGAGATAAATCATGATTCTCTGTTGGGGTTAAAGTTAAGCGAGCACCCAATGTATCAAGTTTGCCTTCAGATGGATTATTTCCGGTACCTAGAGCAGATTGGTCAATGTCACGTGTAACATTTGATTCATCACGCTCCCAATGCTTGGCACGAATTTGCAAACCTAGCAGATCTTGTACGATTGGTCCTGTAGTGTAAAGGTCGACACTGCGTTGATTACCGAAGTCTGAACTTTTTGGAAGAATAGAGCCTTCTAAACTAATTGAACCTGTCCATTCATGTGATACTTTTTTGGTAATAATATTAACGACACCACCCATCGCATCTGAACCATAAAGCGTAGAGGCAGGGCCACGAATGATTTCAATACGCTCAATTGCAGAAAGTGGAGGGATAAAATTATTCTTCGTTTCTCCAAAACCATTTGGAGTAATGTCACCAGTACTATTTTGACGACGACCATCAATCAAAACTAGCGTATATTCAGAGGGTAAACCGCGGATACTAATATCTAATCCACCCGTTTTTCCCGCTGTAGGGCTAATATCAACACCCTCTACATCACTTAACGCATCAGCAAGAGATGTAATGCGTTTTGTTTTGAAATCTTCTTTAGTTAATACCGTAATTGATGCCGGAGCATCTGTTACTTTTTGTTCATAACCAGCTGCAGAAACAACAATGGTTTCCATCTGTTGAGCTTGAGATTCAGTCGTTTCAGCATGTGCGAAACTCGTGGTGGTTACAATTGCCCCAAATAAAGCAGCGGAAAGTGGGTTGAGATTAAATTTACTCATAAAAGAATACCAAATATGGACAAGATAAATATATGAAAATAAATTAAAAAAATATCATTAAGAATAATAGTGAGAAAGTTTCTCATTTTCAATAGTGAATTAAAAAATAATCAATATTTCTTCGAATTAAGCTGAAAAATTCTAAAAATAAGAAGGGCATCCATGCCTGAATTTATAGTGTTATAATCCATTTTTGTATATCTTTAATTGTTGTCATATAATGTGGCACTTTTTTTTAAAACTGTTTTAACTAACAAATTATCGAGGAAGCCATGCAAGTAACTTCTGAAGCGGTTTCGGGCGTTGCCCGTCGTTTAAATGTATCTGTACCGACGAGCCGTATTAACGAGCAGTTTGAAGCTCGCTTGAAACGCACTGCCAAAACTGTGAAGATCAACGGCTTCCGTCCAGGTAAAGTACCTGTAAACGTTGTTCGTCGTGAATACGGTGCTGGTATCTATCAAGAAGTTGTAAACGACATCATTCGTGACACAGTATTCGAAGCGATCCAACAAGAAAAAATCAATGCTGTTGGTATGCCAAACATTGAAAAAACTGAAATGAAAGATGATGCTTTAGTTTATGAAGCAACTGTAGAAGTTTATCCAGAAGTTGAAGTTAAGTTCGAAGGTCTAGAAGTTGAACGTAAAACAACTTCAGTTGACGACAAAGACGTTGAGAAGATGATTGAAAATCTTCAAAAACAACGCGCTTCATGGGTTGAAACTAAAGGCATGGCTAAAAAAGACATGCAAGTAACTTTCGACTTTGAAGGTACTGTTGATGGCGAGAAGTTTGAAGGCGGCGCTGCTGAAGACTTTAAACTCGTTCTTGGTTCTGGTCGTATGATCCCTGGCTTCGAAGACGGTATCGTTGGTATGAAGAAAGGCGAAGAGAAAGTTATCGATGTAACTTTCCCTGAAGACTACCAAGCTGAAAACCTTGCTGGTAAAGCTGCTCAATTCAAAATCACTGTTAAGCTTGTTGAAAAACAAAAACTTCCAGAAGTTGATGCTGAATTCTTAAAAATCTTCGGTCTAACTGAAGAAGAAGGCGTTGAAAAACTGAAAGCTGACGTGCGTAAAAACATGGAACGTGAAGTGAAAAACGGTCTTCGTAACCAAGTGAAAGGTGCAACTTTTGATGCGCTTGTAGCTGCAAACGAAGTAGAACTTCCAGAAGCAATGGTTGCTCAAGAAATTGACCGTCAACGTCAACAAATGATCCAACAATTCACTCAACAGTTTGGTGCTCAAGGCGCTAAAGCGTTTGATTCAAGCATGCTTCCAGATGACCTATTCAAAGAGCAAGCTGAAAAATCAGTTAAACTTGGCGTATTAGTCAGCAAAGTATTAGCTGATGCTAAAATTGAAGTTGATGCTGCACGTGTTGATGCTTACATCGAAGACATGGCTTCTTCTTATGAAGATCCTAAAGAAGTAATTGAATACTTCAACAACGATAAACAGCAACGTTCTCAAATCGAAGCTGTTATTCTAGAAGACCAAGTTGTAGATCACATCTTAGCTTCTGCTAAAGTAACTGATACAACTGTGAGCTATGAAGACTTATTGAAAGAGCAACAAGCTCGTCAACAAGGCTAATTTCTAGCTTTCAAAAAAAGGCGCATTAAGCGCCTTTTTTTATCGAAATTTGCCCCCAAATAAGTTGTCCTGATTTCACAATGCTTATGAAAAAAATATCTGTTATTTAATTGGGAATCTTTTGCAATTTCGACAAATATCCCTCATATTGTGAATTATGGGTTGAGTCAGAAAAATTTAGGAATAAATAACGTATGTATGTTCCAACAATTGAAAACGCACTAGTGCCAATGGTGGTAGAACAGTCATCTCGTGGCGAGCGTTCTTTTGATATTTATTCACGCCTTTTGCGTGAACGTGTGATTTTTTTAACCGGTGAAGTTGAAGACAACATGGCAAATTTGATTGTTGCCCAAATGTTGTTCTTAGAAGCAGAAAACCCAGATAAAGATATTCATTTATATATCAACTCACCAGGCGGTTCGGTTACTGCAGGTATGGCGATTTACGATACCATGCAATTTATTAAACCTGATGTTGTGACTTACTGCATGGGGCAAGCAGCATCGATGGGTGCATTCCTGCTTAACGCCGGTGCTAAAGGCAAACGTTACTGTCTTGAAAATGCCCGTGTCATGATTCACCAACCACTCGGTGGTTTCCGAGGTCAGGCATCTGATATTGAAATTCATGCACGTGAAATTCTATTCATCAAAGAACGTTTAAATCGTTTAATGGCAGAGCATAGTGGTCAAGACTACGAAACTGTTGCTCGAGATACTGACCGTGACAATTTTATGACAGCGCAAGCTGCGAAAGAATACGGTCTTGTGGACGAAGTTTTATCTAAACGCCCATAAGTTTTAAAGAATTAATTATTGGAGTGAATATGTCCGAACATCCTCAAGGACAAAAGCATTGTTCATTTTGCGGTAAAACGCAGTCTGAAGTCGGGAAACTGATTGCAGGTGAGGACGCGTACATCTGTAATGAGTGTGTGGACGTATGTCTTGACCTAGTTCAGACCAGTCAGCAAGTTGAATCAAATGACTGGGCAACTCGTCCTTTACCAAAACCGCATGAAATCCGTGCTGCGCTTGACCAATATGTGATTGGGCAAGATGTTGCGAAAAAGACCCTCTCTGTTGCGGTATACAACCACTATAAACGCCTAAAAGTTGGCACCAGTGGTAAAAAACCAGAAGACGGAGTAGAGATTTCGAAAAGTAATATTATGTTGGTTGGACCAACAGGTTCAGGTAAAACACTGCTTGCTCAGACACTTGCGCGTCTTTTAGATGTGCCATTTGCGATGGCAGATGCAACGACTTTAACTGAAGCTGGTTATGTGGGTGAAGACGTTGAGAACATTGTTCAAAAACTCCTTCAAAAAGCCGATTACGATGTAGAAAAAGCACAAAAAGGCATTATCTATATCGATGAAATCGACAAAATTACCCGCAAGTCTGAAAACCCATCGATTACTCGTGATGTATCGGGTGAGGGTGTTCAGCAAGCGTTATTGAAAATGATTGAAGGTACTGTTGCGTCGATTCCGCCTCAAGGTGGTCGTAAGCATCCGCAGCAAGAATTTATTCAAATTGATACTTCAAATATCCTGTTTATCTGTGGTGGCGCATTCTCTGGTCTAGAGAAAATCGTACAGCAGCGTCAGGAAAAAGGAGGTATTGGCTTTACAGCTGAAGTGCGTAAGAAAGATGAAACTAAAAAATTATCTGACTTATTCCGCCAAGTTGAAGCGACAGATTTGGTTAAATTCGGTCTGATTCCTGAATTTATTGGTCGTTTGCCAGTCATTGCAACCTTGGAAGAACTCGACGAAGAAGCATTGATGCAGATTCTGACAGAACCAAAAAATGCATTGACACGTCAGTACCAATATTTATTTGAAATGGAAAATGTTGACCTCGTATTTGAAGACTCAGCATTGCGTGCCGTGGCTAAAAAAGCCCTTGACCGTAATACGGGTGCACGTGGTCTACGTTCGATTTTAGAAAATTCATTGCTTGAAACGATGTATGACCTACCAAGTCGTTCAGATGTGGGTACGGTTGTCGTCAATGAAGCGGTGATTAATGGTGAAGCGGAACCTGAATTTAAATCAGAACGTCAACCAAAGAAAACTGAAGAAGCTGCACCGAAGTCAGATTTAAAAGTTGTGAACTCTAAATCTGCTTAAGCGCTATTCGTCTGAAACGTGTGTAAATCCAAGATTTGCACACGTTTTTTATTTCCAAAAATAAAAGCAGAATGTTAATCTCAGCAGGATGGCGTGGATGCCTGAATGTAAAAAACTGAAAACAAAAGTGTAAAAATAAAAAAAAGACGCAGTGAGGGATAATCATGCGTGGAGTTGCAATTCTACTTTTAAGCAGTGTAGCGCTGCTGGGTTGTCATGGAAAATCAGCCGTTGAGCAAACGTCATTGGCTTCAACATTAAAGCCCGTGGATCCTGAAAGTACACCGGGTCATATTGAGCAATATCGATTGGGTATGTTTACCATTGGTGGTTGGGTCAATCAGAAACAAGGCCGAAATTTTCAAGAAGTGAAAGCTCAGCATGATCAAGCAGCGATTGTGTATTTATATCGTCCAGACAGTAAATGGAATCGTCAAGAAATTGTGGCCAGCAGCTTATTTCTGAACAGTGAGCGTATTCCAAGTTTATTGAATAATCATTATTACTGGGTGGAGTTACCTGCGGGGAATTACCGCTTATCATCGAGTCGCCCTTTGGGGGTGAATCATTTTCAAAAACCTAAATATTTAGACTTTGATGTTGAAGCAGGTCAAACTTACTTCATTAAATATGATGAAGAGAATTTATCCAGTAAAAGAACGGTTTCAGGGCCATTGCTGCTCATGCCTGAAAAAATTGGTCGAAATGAAATCGCATTTACAGAGTTGAAATCCAACAGTTTTAACTTTGTGGCAGAAGATCAAAACACTGGAAAAGTGCGGAAAAGTGCGCAGAAGTTGAAAGCACCTCATTATGATCCTGCGGAAGATGTGCAGTTGACCAAGCCTTTTAAACTGTGGAATCCATTAACTTGGTAATGTAATTAGCTCGTGTTTTTGAGTGTGTGAAAATATTAAATAGCGAATGTCATTCGACAAACAGCCTAAATATTGACATTAAAAAAAGCACCCGATGGGGTGCTTTTTTAGATCTTGAATGTGGCGAAATCAGTTCGCAGCAGCATCAACTACTGGGATTTTACCAATTTTTGCTTGCCAGATTTTTGGTGCAGTTGCGTGAACAGAAGTACCATTTACGTCAACAGCTACAGATACAGGCATGTCTTTTACAACAAATTTGTAGATCGCTTCCATACCTAAGTCAGCGAAAGCAACCACTTCAGCTTCACGAATCGCTTTCGATACTAAGTACGCAGCACCACCGACAGCCATGAGGTAAGTTGCTTTGTTGTCTTTGATTGCTTCAACAGCAGCAGGACCACGATCAGCTTTACCAATCATACCGAACATGCCAGTTGCTTCAAGCACTTGACGTGTGAACTTATCCATACGTGTTGCAGTTGTTGGGCCAGCAGGACCAACGACTTCGTCACCGACTGGATCAACAGGGCCAACGTAGTAAATAAATTTACCTTTTAGATCAACTGGAAGTTCTTCACCTTTGTTTAACATGTCAACCATACGTTTGTGCGCAGCGTCACGACCTGTATAGATTGTACCGTTAAGAAGTAGTGTGTCACCTGGTTGCCAAGAGTTCATTTCTTCTTGAGTGATGTTATCTAAGTCAACACGTTTAGACGTTGATGAATCCCAAGTTACTGCAGGATAGTCTTCAAGGCTAGGCGCTTGAATATGCGCTACACCTGAACCGTCTAATTGGAAATGCGCATGACGAGTTGCAGCACAGTTTGGAATCATACCTACTGGTTTACCCGCAGCGTGACATGGGTAGTCTTTGATTTTGATATCAAGAACAGTCGTTAAACCGCCAAGACCTTGAGCACCAATACCTAAAGCATTTACTTTTTCGAAGATTTCGATACGAAGTTCTTCGATTTGGTTTTGTGGGCCACGACGAAGTAATTCGTCCATGTTGATTTCTTCCATCAATGCTTCTTTTGCAAGCATCATGGCTTTTTCAGCAGTACCACCAATACCGATACCGAGCATACCAGGAGGACACCAACCTGCACCCATTGTTGGAACAGTTTTAAGTACCCAATCCACGATAGAGTCAGAAGGGTTAAGCATTGCAAGTTTAGATTTGTTTTCTGAACCACCACCTTTAGCAGCAACAGTAATATCAACTTTATTACCCGGAACGAGTTTGTAGTGAATTACAGCAGGGGTGTTGTCTTTGGTATTTTTACGACCAAAAGCAGGATCAGCTAATACTGATGCACGAAGAATGTTTGAGTTTTCAAGATAACCTTGACGTACACCTTCGTTGATTGCATCGTCTAGGCTCATGGTTAAATCAAATTTAACGTCTAAGCCCACTTCAAGAAATACGTTCACAATACCCGTATCTTGACAGATAGGACGATGGCCTTCTGCACACATACGAGAGTTAATTAAAATTTGTGCAATCGCGTCTTTTGCGGCTTTGTTTTCTTCACGGTCATACGCACGGCTCATCGCTTGGATGAAGTCCTGTGGGTGATAGTAAGAAATGAACTGAAGCGCATCTTTTACCGATGTGATCAAGTCATCTTGCTTGATAATAGTTGTCATACAAATATCTCTTGAGCGGGCTGATAGCTAGCGGGCTAAATTATAAGACAAAAACACAGTTGTGTGGGTATTTCGCTTAATCTTTGGCCGAAAGTTTAATAGGCTTAAACAGCACCATGTTTCGCTGTCATAAATGGCCTGAAAATGACGTTTTAACTGTCATATTTCATGAAATATTTGTCACAAAACTAGAGCTTAAAATTTATATTGATTGTTAAATTGCTGAAAAATAAATAATATTTATTATTTTTGAATATTTCATATTTGTCATATAACTGTCATAAAACTTTTACATAATGACGTCATCAAAGTTAGAGTGTGAAATATATGGTTACTCCAGTGTTGTCAGTTATTGGTTTTTCTCTGTTTATCGCAGCAACTTGGTTCTACGGTCAACAAGAAGATCAAGCCTAAAGCTTTATCTTCTTTTTTTTGCTTTAAATTTTATAAAAATAATATTCTTCTTCAAATCTTCAAATCTTCAAATCTTCAAATCTTCAAATCTTCAAATCTTCAAATCTTCAAATCTTCAAATCTAATCATGAGTAATAGCTAATTTTTAGTCTTGGCATTAGTTTGCCTCAGAGTGATAATCATCGTTGATCGCTAGAGCTTTCAATTTTTACTAAACTTTAATTATAAACGCTAAATTTTGAAGTAATCACTTGAGAGATAAAATAAAAATGAGCTCTGTTACTGTACGACCAACTGTTGAATCAGATTGGGAGATACTGAAAAATGTACGGCTAGAAGCATTACAAGACAGTCCCGATGCATTTACAGCAACTTTTGAAAAAACTAAAACTCATAGTGATTCTGAATAGCGTGATAGAGTTGCGCAAAAAAGACCATGCCAGTTTCTATTGGCATTTGACGGAATGAGAGCTGTAGGCATGGCTGGAGGTATTATTGATGAACAGCATGAATTTAATGTGGTTGCAATGTGGGTACATGAGAATTATCGAGCAAAGGGTGTTGCTGATCTTTTAATATCTAGTCTACAAAATATGCAGCAAACCAAGGTTATACAAAAATTGTACTTCGTGTTGAATTAAGTAATTTACGAGCTACTCAATTTTATTCTAAACAAGGTTTTATAAAAGTTCTTGAGCAATCTTCTTTAAAATCAGGCTTAGAGCTTAGCAGTCAAAAAATGGAGTGCTTGCAGTTCTTTTAATGGTCAACTTTTTTCGTATATAAGTGCTTAAAAAAAATAACTCTAATTTTATATTATCAAATATTTATATTAAACATTTGTTTTATTTTTCATGTAATTGTCATGGGATTGCAAGTGTATTGTCATACAGAGTCTTTAGGTTATTGCAGTATTTCTCAAGGACCAAAGAGGTTAGACGTTGAATTACAAAGCACTCATCTGCTGTATGGTTTTCACCCCCATGCTGACAATGCAGGCAGCACAAGCAGAATTTATTAAAGATAGTAAGGCAGAAATAGATTTTAAAAATTATTATTTTGATCAAGATCAAGAGCCTAACGATAAAGATTCGACAGTTTGGGGACAAGGTATTGAATTGAGTTATCAATCTGGCTTTACCGAAGGTCAAGTCGGTTTTGGTTTAGATGCTACTGCGGCAGCAGGTATACGTTTAGACGGCAGTAAAGATAAAGCCAAAAATTCGTTGATGTTTCCTTTAGAGGGTGATGGTAGTCCAACAAATTATTGGACACGTGCATATCCCACTTTAAAAGCGCGCTATCAGAAAACTGATGTAAAAGTCGGGGAGTTACGCCCTAATTTACCCATTTTAAGTCGAAGCTTTGCTCGCTTGCTCGAATCTGCCTATTTAGGTGGTCAAGTCACTTCTAAAGATGTAAAGGGATTGACTTTAACGGGTGGTTACGTCACTAAAGCAATTCCACGTGCATCACGAGATGCGTCAAAGCTTTCTATTAAAGGCGCAACCGAAACCAGTGATGGGTTTATGTTTGGCGGTGCGGACTGGAAGCCCAATAAAAATTTAACGCTACAGTACTATGCCGGTGAGCTGGATGATTTTTATGTACAGCAATTTATCGGCGTGAAACACAAATTTCCATTCAGTGAAAACCAGAGTTTTAATACGGACTTACGTTTATTTGATACTCAAGCGACTGGAGCTAATGAGCGTGGTGAAAAAGGCTATGGTGCCAAAGTAGATAATCAGACAGCCAGTGTAGACTTCAAATACAAATTTAAAAATCATCAGCTGCAATTTGGCGCGCAAAAAATTGGTGATGATGGCGATTTTCTGCATATGAATCAGGGCAGTTTAGATAATGGTGCGGATGGTACGTTCATTTATTTGCCAACAAATCGTCTGTTGCAGAACTTTACTAATGCAGGCGAAAAGTCCACATGGTATGGCTATCGATATGACTTCAATAATCAATACTTAAAAGGCTTAAATGTATCGTTCCTGAAAGTCCAAGGTCGTGACTTTGGTAAATGTGGTTGTGCAACTGAGTCTGAAATTGACTATACCTTGCGTTATAAAGTGCCGGAAGGCAAATTCAAAAATTTAGGTTTTACCGCTCAATACGGAAAATTCAAAAAAAGTACAGGAACAAAGCAGGAACAAAGCCGTATCTACTTGACCTACACCATGCCAATTTTCTAATCCAAAACTGATCAGATTAATTTATTAATAAGTTTATAGAGAAATAAAAATGAATCATATTAATTCGAATCGTCGTCAATTCTTAAAGGGTTTGATGGGAGTCGGGTCTTTAGCGTTATTTTCTGGACTGAGTCCAGTAAGCACGTGGGCAAATGCCAAATTTCCGATTAGTCCGTTTCAATTAGGTGTTGCCTCAGGTGAACCTTGGCCAGATGGCTTTGTGATTTGGACACGTGTTGCACCATATCCACTTTCTGTGGATGGTGGGATGCCTAAGGAAGCTGTTGAAGTGGATTGGGATATTGCTACAGATATTGAATTTAAGAAAATTGTGCAAACTGGGAAGGCGCAGGCACATCCTGACTTACATCACACAGTACATGTAGAGATAAGTGGTTTAGCACCGATGACACGCTATTATTATCGATTTAGATTGGCTGGTTATGAAAGCCCAGTAGGCACGGCAAAATCAGCACCTGCCGCGCACCAAATGCCAGAGCGAGTTCGAGTCGCTGTAGTGGGATGTCAGCATTATGAGACTGGCTATTACACCGCTTATGATTATTTGAGCCAAGAAAAAGATATCGATATTGTCTTTCACTATGGTGATTACATTTATGAAGGGCCAGAGGGTAAAGGCGGGGGACGTGCAATTGGAGATCTAAGAGTTTCAATTCCTGCACGTCAACATATTGGTCCTGAAATTCAAACTTTACTGCAATATCGTATTCGTTATGCACAGTACCGTGCGGATCCCGATTTACAAGCTGCACATGCATCTGCACCTTTTGCGATGACTTTTGATGATCATGAAGTGGATAACAACTGGGCTGCAGATATTGAAGAAAAAGGTGAGAAGAAAGACATATTTTTACTGCGTCGCGCAGCAGCGTTTCAATCATGGTATGAATATATGCCTGTGCGTTTAAAACAGAAGCCGAACGGCCCAGATATCCTTGCTTACCGCACTTTAGATTATGGCAAAATGCTACGGATGAATATTTTGGATACACGCCAGTACCGTTCTCCAATTTTATGCACCAAAGCTCAGTTAGAAGATGGGTTTGATAAAATAGATTACTGCCGTACTGAGAATAGCCGAAATGAGCAGGTTCTTGGTAAAGCACAAGAGCAATGGTTGGCGAAGCAAATGCGCCATGATAAGCGTTGGAATGTCTTGGCACAGCAAATTCAGGTTATGCCTTGGGTACGTTATAACAAATCAGGCAAAGCTTATTTTGGGAAAGATACGTGGAATGGCTATCCATACGCACGCGAGCGCTTGATTGAATCTATCAAAAAAAATGCACCTCATGGTAATACAGTAATTTTATCAGGAGATTTGCATCAATATTTTGCAGCGAATATTCCAAGTGATTTGAATGATTTTAAGAGTCCATCGATTGCAACCGAATTTTTAACTACATCGATAACCTCTACCGGCAATGGTCAACCAATCCGTCCAGGGCAGGAAGATGTGCTGAAGTTAAATCCACACATCAAATTTATCAATGATCAACGCGGTTATCAGACTTTAGACTTTTTTAAAGACTATATGCGTACAGACTTGAAGGTTCTAGACTTTGTTGAAAAACCAGGTGGAAAAATGACGACCGTTGCAAGTTTTGAAGTGGCTTATGGCAAGCCAGAACTGAAGCAGATTAAATCAAAATAAAAAGGGGTCACTACTCCTGCTAAATCAAATAAAGCGCTTAGATGGTTCTAAGCGCTTTATTTTTATATTGGACATGCACATCTATTAAAAACCACTGTCCATGCATGTGATCTACTATCCATGCAATGGGACAAGATGCTGATTTTTTTAATCAGATTTTTTGTGTGTGGCAGAAATGAGATGGTTAATTTCAGTTTTGGCTTTGATCATATCGGCTTTAAATTGTGGATCTGCCTGTAGGCGTGAAAATTGCGCTGCTCCCATAATACGGCCAGCATCGACATCACTTTGCCAATGCATATTGCACACGACTCGGCTTTGCCCAAATTCAATGCCACGTTTAAGAATTTGACTTTGACGCTCAGGACGTAACTCTGCTAAGACTAATGCATATGTCCAACCGATAGTTGTATGTCCAGAAGGATAGGAAACATATTGATTTTTTTCATTTTCTTCTTCAGGAGTACAAGTGCTGACATTAAAATAGCCATATGGACGTTCACGGCTATATTTCTTTTTTGCAGTTTGAGTAGAGTATCTACTATCAAGTTTAATCTTTCTTAAAATTTCAAATAAAATAGGTGTATTTTTCTCATTAATTTCTACGCCAAATGCAGGTGAAAAAGGTCGCCCTAAGTGTGCATCTGAAACATCAGCATCAATTTGTGCTTGCTGCCAGCGAGCCGTATTTTTCAAATATTGAGATTGTTTAAAAATACTTTGATCACGAATAAAATCTCCACTATAGGCTTGTGGAGGAGTAGATAATATTTCAAGACTATTTGGAGCTGAGTCAGGTGTTAGATATGAATCTGCGGCCATGGAGTGTGCGCTTAAGCAAACCCATATTAATGTAGAGATGGCACATGGAGTATAAAATTTTAAGTTTGTCATGATATAGCTAAGTTTTGAATAATTAAAAAAGCGCTCATACCATAAGCAATAATATTGACTCTAAGATGACAAGAATTAATAAGATGAAAATTATCGCAATATAAATAAGATTGAAATGCGGGAAAATCGGAATGAATAAAAAAACCACCCAATCTTTCGAAAGGGTGGTTTAGAACTCGAAACTAAAATTAAGCTTCTTGCTGTTCGGATTGGATTGCCGTTAATGCAATGGTAAATACGATGTCATCGACCAAAGCCCCACGTGACAAGTCATTTACAGGCTTGTTTAAACCTTGCAGCATTGGGCCAACACTGACTACATTTGCAGAACGTTGAACTGCTTTATAGGTTGTATTACCTGTATTTAAATCAGGGAAGATAAACACATTGGCACGACCAGCCACTTTCGAGTCAGGTGCTTTAGAGCGTCCCACACTTTCCACCGATGCAGCATCGTATTGAAGCGGGCCATCAATAAGTAAGTCTGGGCGGCGTTCTTTGGCAATACGTGTTGCTTCAGCCACTTTCTCGACATCTGCACCTGCACCAGAAGTACCTGTTGAATACGAAATCATTGCGATACGTGGGTCAATACCAAAAGCTTTCGCTGAATCTGCAGATTGAATCGCAATCTCTGCAAGCTGTTCTGCATTTGGATCTGGATTAATTGCACAATCACCATATACATAAACTTCATCTGGTAACAGCATAAAGAACACAGATGAAACCAATGAATATTCAGGTGCGGTCTTAATCAATTGGAATGCAGGACGTACAGTATTTGCCGTAGTATGTACTGCGCCTGAGACTAAGCCATCCACCTGATCGAGTGCAAGCATCATGGTGCCTAAAACAACAGTATCTTGTAGCTGTTCGCGTGCTTGTAGATCATTGAGTTTGCCTTTACGCAGCTCAACCATTTTAGGCACATAGTTTTCACGAATCAGATCTGGATCAATAATTTCCAAATCATGTGGAAGTTCGATATTACGTGCTTTTGCAACTTCAATCACGGCTTCAGGTTTTGCCAATAAAATACAGTGTGCAATGCCACGTGATTGACAAATGGCAGCCGCCTGAATGGTGCGTGGTTCATCACCTTCAGGTAGAACAATTCGTTTTTTCGCAGCAATCGATTTTTGTACCAATTCATGACGGAATGCAGAAGGGGACAAACGGGGTTGATACGAACCATTTAATACTTCAGTAATCCACTCAGCATTGATGTGGCTTGAAACAAAGCGGGTCACTTGCTCTGCACGTTCGACGTCATCGACAGGAATTTCATTGCCTAAATTTGAAAGTTGTTGTGCCGTTTCAAACGTGCTTAAAGGCGTATGTAAAATCGGTAAGCCTTGCTTAATCGCGGTTTGGCAGAAATCTAAAACTTGTGGGTTCGGTTGATGATGTTCAGTCAAAACCAAACCGGCAAGTGGAATACCATTGCTACTTGCAAGGCTAGAAGCCAACAACACATCAATACGGTCAGAGGCGCTGATAATCAGTTCGCCTGCCACAAATTTGTGAAGTTCATGTTCAATATTAGATGCAACTAAGCTGCTATGCAGTACGCGGCGATGAGCAGCATCGCCTTGGTTGATCCATTCTGCTTGGATATGCGTCGCCAAGTCAGACATGCGCGGTACGCTGAGCGTATTACTAAATGGAACGAGGCCAATGACAGGTAGCTGTGTAGAACCCATTTGCGGATTACTTTGTTGTAATTCGAGTACAAATTTATTGGTATCACTGATTAAACGCAGATTTGGATCAAGCGTGACAGGAATTTGCGCAGATTCTTCTGGCAAACCACGTGTGCGCATAAACAAAACGCCCGCAGTACGTTCAGATGCTGCACCACCGAATTGGCGTAGAGAACTGTCAATTTTCTCAGCCGTTTTCGTGGCATTTTGAATATCTGCTGTGCTGACAATAATTACTTTAGCATCAAGAGCTTTTGCTAATGTCGCGTTCAGTTCTGAGGCAAAGTTATCTCGGCTGTTTGGAACCAAGCCTTCAACAATAATCAGATCATGCTTTTTTGCAATTTCACGGTGCAAACGAACTGCTTCTTCGAGCAATTCATCACTTTCATCATGACTCAGTTGTTTCACGATGGTGGCATGATGAATGGGTTCTACCGTTTCATTATTAAATAAATGACGATAAAGAGCCGTTGTACGGTCTACAGTATCTGCGACATTTTCCTGTGAAAATGGTTTCAGAAAACCTGCTTTGACCCCTTGGCATTCCAAAGCATAAATTAAACCTAAGCATGCAGATGTTAAACCTACACCTTCCCCAGTTGGCACGAGTAAAATTGTTTTCATACGGTGTCTAAATTAAAGCTAAAAATTAATATTGAAGGCGAAGGGGCTGATGCGATTGCTTATGCAATCGCAGCTTCAGCATCAGACTTTTTTGTAGCCGACGCTGTCACCTCGTCTACAACATGCTCAGTTTCTTTGGCAATACGGCCTTCTTCATCGGTTGGAACAACCCAAATTTGTGGGCCAGTACCGTGGTCAATACGACCTTCAGTACCGCGTTTTAAGTTGTCATTTAATTCTTTACTCAGGTTGAAACCAAAGTGCGGTAAGTATGAAACCGTTTTTTCACGAATGTAGGCAGAATTTTCACCAATACCACCGGTAAAGAATAGACCATCAATACGTGGCAGACCACAGCTTAAACCTGCTAAAGATTTAGCTAAACGGTAGCAGAAAACTTCAATGGCAAGTGCGGCATCTTCGTTGCCTTGTTCCGATGCTTCGATCAACGTACGCATGTCATTTGAAAGATCAGACAAACCGAGTAGGCCTGATTGGCTGTTCAGCATCTTATCGATTTTGTAGATATCCCAACCTAAGTTGCTCGCAAGGAAGCTGTGAATACTTGGGTCAACATCACCACTACGTGTGCCCATGACCACACCTTCAAGTGGAGTCAGACCCATTGACGTATCTACAGATTGACCATTCCAAATCGCACAAGTCGAGCTACCATTGCCTAAGTGAGCAGTTAACCAGCCACCTTGTTTAAAGCTGCCTGCCAACATTGAGCCACGCTCAGATACGTAGGCATGGCTAGTACCATGGAATCCATAACGACGTACGTTATGTTGTGTGTACAAGAATTTTGGTAATGCATAACGGTATGCATGAGACGGCATGGTTTGGTGGAATGCTGTATCAAATACGGCTACTTGCGGAAGTTCAGGGAACAAGCGCATGGTTGCTTCGATCCCTACCAAGTGAGCCGGGTTATGCAATGGAGCAAGCGGTGTAGCTTCACGAATACGTTCAATAATTTCTGGTGTTAATAGCTCAGCTTTGGTTAATGTACCGCCGTGAACAACACGGTGACCAATCGCTTGAGGATTATGGTGAGCCAAACGCTCTAAAATAGTTTCAAGGGCTTTTTCATGGTCAGCATGTGGAATAGACAGCTCAAGCGCATCACCACCTGTAGTGACCCCTTTAATACGTGCATCAGCAGAACCTAGGTTCTCGGCTAGACCAAAAATACGATCTTCACGGCGCTCAGAAACTAACGCATATTTGATAGAAGAAGATCCGCAGTTAATTACTAATACTGATGTAGACACGTTTAAATACCCGAATTCTAATTGAAATACTTATCCATAATATTGATCTGATTGCAGTTGTATTGATTGATACAATTTAGATCTGTGATGATGTTTTATCATGGGTTTTTTTATCGTCCTAGATAGACTTTAGGAGATTAGACTTAAGCACTATCGACCCTGAGCACAATAATAATTAAAATTTATCAGTTCATAGTTTTCATTTATTAATAAAATAGTCCTCAAAATTTATACGATTTAAGGGATATACATAGAACATAACATGCGTTCGCTGCGCTGTAATCCTCAAATTGTTGCAAAAAAGCAGGTAAATTTAACTTTTCTCATTCTTCTTAAGTATTTAATTGTCAAAAAATCTGTTTTCGATTCTATATCCTGTGTGTTTGCAGGCTTATATTTCAATATGTGAACCCTGGGTCTAATTTTTTAAATCGCCATAAAAAAAGCTGTGCCTTTAATCATAAAAGCACAGCTTTCGTTGTCTTATTGGGTGTTATTGGCGAATTTGACCATCACCAAATACAATCCATTTTTGAGAAGTCAGACCTTCTAGACCGACTGGTCCGCGTGCATGGATTTTATCGGTTGAAATACCGATCTCAGCACCAAGACCATATTCAAAACCATCCGCAAAGCGAGTTGAGGCATTGATCATCACTGAACTCGAATCTACACGCGCCAAGAACTGACGAGCCAAACTGAAGTTTTCGGTAATGATTGAGTCGGTATGGTGTGAACCATATTTGTTGATGTGCTCAATCGCTTCATCTAAGCCTGTAACGACTTTCACCGCCAAAATCGGGCCTAAGTATTCGGTGTACCAATCTTCCTCAGTTGCAGGAACAATCGATTCACCCAAAATGCGCTGCGTTTCAGCACAGCCACGCAGTTCAACTTTTTTCTCCGCATAGAGTTCAGCAATGCGTGGTAAAAACTCTTCAGCGACATTTTCATCGACAAGTAAGGTTTCCATGGCATTACATACGCCATAACGGTGAGTTTTGGCATTAAGCGCAATAGGTAATGCTTTTTGCAAATCAGCCTGAGCTTCCACAAAAACATGGCAGTTACCATCAAGATGTTTGATAACAGGCACACGTGCTTCATTGGTGATACGTTCAATTAAGCCTTTGCCACCACGAGGTACGATCACATCGACATATTCAGGCATAGTAATTAATTGACCAACCGCAGCACGGTCTGGGGTATTAAGCACTTGGACGGCATGTTCAGGCACACCTGCGGCACTTAAGCCATGTTGAATCGCTGCTGCAATTGCTTGGTTAGATTCCAACGCTTCAGAACCACCACGTAAAATAATCGCGTTACCTGATTTAAGCGCTAAAGATGCGGCTTCAAGCGTTACATTCGGGCGAGATTCATAAATCATGCCGACAACACCTAGCGGCACGCGCATTTTGCCCAGCTGAATACCTGTCGGACGAAAGGCCATATCGGTAATTTCACCAATCGGGTCAGTGAGTGCGATTACATCTTTTAGACCTTGAAGCATGCCTTTAAAGCGTGTGGGGGTAAGTTCTAAGCGATCAAGTAGAGCACTATCCAAGTTGTTGTTATGCGCTTTGGTCATATCCACTTGGTTAGCTGCCAAAATTGCAGTTTTACTGTTTTGTAAAGCAGTATAAATTGCTGATAAGGCATTATTTTTAGTCTGGGTAGAAGCCCCTGCGAGCACACGTGATGCTGTGCGTGCTTGCTGTCCTACCGTTTGCATGTATTGTTCAATAGACTCTTGCATAGCGGTTTGATCACTTAGAAATTTCAACTCGATATTAACAGCCTGTGACTGAACAATGAAGCACTTAAGTGCACATTCGATTGCACTTACTGACCAGTATTAACATTTTGAAATTGTTTTTAGAGCAAAAGTAGATAAGCGGCGGGGATATCAGTTGCTTGTAAAATGAACCTCTGTATAGAATGAAACAATAGCGACATTGAAGTCGTACAAATAACGATTAAAGAGCAGGACGCTAAGTCGAGCAGAGTCTCTAAATGAATTCCTGACAATAAAAATAAGGCAGGAATGGAGGAAAGGAATATGAATTCCATTATCCAAATGGATCCCACCGTACAGGAAAGTACGCATTACAGTTTTTTCGATCTATATGACAAGCAAAGCTTTAAACAGCCTGCCAGAACGACATGGATTGATGGCTGGAAGGTCGAATATATGGCCATTGCACAACCTGAAACCATTCATCGCACCCCGATTGTTATTATTGGTGGGGCATTTCAAAACTTTAATTCCTACAAATATTGTGTCGAACAACTATTTGCGGCAGGACCTATTATTTTAATTGATTTACCCTCTATGGGCTCAAATCAGCAAATTACCAATGTCGATACTTCGGTGTCGGCAGGGACTTTAGAGTTGGGTGATCTGGCACAGATGTTAGGCGTTTGGTTGGATATCGTCGGGCTAGAAAAAGTATCCGTGATGGGGATGTCACTAGGTTCAGTGGTGGCTGCAGGACTGGCGGATCAACGTCCTGAATTGATTGACCGCATGATATTGATGGGCGTAATGCAAAAAACGCGCAAGAGCTGGCGCATGTTGCTTGAAGAATCCTTGCATTTGATGAAAGAACAGCGCATGGATGAATTTGGTCAAGCGGTGATTTTGTATTTGGTTAATCATGCCAAACTGGATGTGACGCGGATGTCACCGACAGCGAAGCGTTTGTTCTTTAGACAAATGGCTGAATTCACCAATACCGAACAAGAGCGTTATGACATTAACTGTAATCGTTTGCTGCGTTTGCAAGACGTGCCGATTCCACAGTGTGATGTATTGGTGTCATGCGGGCAGTACGACAGTTTTACTTTGCCACATGAAAATGCAGGTTTTGCCTTGCAATGTCCGAATATGCAATTTGCCATGATTGCCAATGCGGATCATTTACCTCAGTTGCAGCGTCGTAAGGAAACTATGAATTTGTTTGCAACTTATCTACGCGGTGAGTCTATTCAGCAGTTGGACGGGATCATTCCAATGAGCCGAGAGCAAATGCAAAATATCGAACGCCGTGGCGAAGCGCGGGTGAGTGTACAACAGCCATTCACGCATTTATCTCATCGCCATTCAGACCTTGTGGTTGACACTCAAATTATAGATTTAAATTATTTTGGGGTGTTGTTGAATGTACAGGCTGAAATGTTGGACTGCATGCACGCATATCCACGGGATTTGGCATTACATCTAGAAGACGAAGAAGGTGAGTTTAAAATTGAATGTCTCATCTTTGACGTTGTGGATACACAGGTTCGCGCTTTGTTTAAGCATGGTAGTTTTGAGTTGGCAGAACGCTTATTGCGCTTTGTACAACGCCAAAAAGAAGATGTGTTGTTATTAGAAGCCGTTAGTTAAAACATGAAAAATTGAAAAAACAGCGCTTTAGCGCTGTTTTTTTGTTTTGGCATGGACCATCCAAACCAAATCCCCACAATGCTGATCTGCATCGTGAAAAGGGATCACTTGTTCTTGATGATGTTGCGGAAAGTATAAGGCCGGCTGAACGACTTTTACTTCTTCAAATCCTGTATGGGTGAAAAACTGCTGTAATTCAGCAGGGGATTGAAAATGAAAAGTAAAAGCGCTGCGTGACATAACTTTGAGTAATTTACTACTGGCCCAAATAAAGCGTGCTAAACGGTTCTTGACGGGTTCTGGATAGATGTCGGTCAGATAATGCAATTCCTGAAACGAGGCGCCATATTCGGTGATCCCTTGCAATAACTTATTCAGTAGGGTTTGATCAAAATAATTAATCAGACCTTCGCTAATCACCACCAAAGGACGTTCAGGGTCAAAACTCTGAAAAATACGTTCAAAATCTTGAGTGAAAATGTCACCAGTTAAGACCTCAGGGGCATGCGGGTCAATTTGTTTGAGTGCTTGTGTTTTGATTTTTGCCATATCCGGCAAGTCGAGTTCACGATAGTCAATTTCAGGATGCTTGGTGCGAAAATTCCAACCGCGCGGGGAGAGGCCACAGGCAATTTCAAGGACTTGTAGCTGAGGGTGTTGGGCAATGAGTTGATCTAAATGCTGATCAATCATGGTATGGCGCTGTTTAAGCGTCGAACGCATGCTACCGCCCACATTCTTTTCTGCCCAGCTTTCTAAAGGATGGACTAAACGTGCTAAAAATTTGCCTTTACGTGTGGCAAAAACGGGATGTGAAATCCCCATGCTGTACCAAATATAGCCGGTGTAATGTGCTGTAAAGGAAATGTGTTGATGTTCCGATAAACTTTGTGTCATGTCGTCCTGACCTAATGTTGTTTTTATTGGCAATTTTTGTATAGCGCCGAAGCACTTATTTTGTCTTCATCATAAATCAAAAAGGAGCACCTTGTCGTGCTCCATTTTCTAGAATTTTGAAAGTCTTGGATTAGCAATATTGATTTTTAAAATCCACAATACGGTTACGCACGTTTTGCCAGTCCGCCCCGAGTTCAATGCTTTGTCCAATCTCAATTTGTGGGATTTTACCGCGCATACGTTCTAGGCGTTCTTGATTTGGGAGAGCCAAGTTTTGAATGCCATCCAGCGCAATGCATGCAGATTCACGGTTATTACATACAAGGCCCATATCACAACCTGCATTTAATGCTGCTTGGATACGAGCATCTGCGCCGCCAGCGACACAAGCGGCTTGCATGCTTAAATCATCGGAGAATAAAACGCCATCAAATTGGAGCTCTTGACGTAAGACTTTCTGAATCCAATACGGTGAAAATCCAGCAGGATTAGGATCAATATTTTCATAAATCACATGCGCAGGCATTAAGGCATCAAGCTGTGGTTGCAGTTGAATAAAGCTTTGCATGTCTTTTTGGTAGATCTCTTCATAACTACGATGGTCAATAGCAGCAGCGACGTGTGAGTCTGCTTTCACTGAACCGTGGCCTGGGAAATGCTTACCTGTAGATGCCATCCCCGCACGTTTCATACCTTTTAAGAAAGCACTTGCCAGTGGAATGATGTCTTGCATATTTTTGGCAAAACCACGGTCACCAATCACATCACTGACATCATTTAGGTCCAGCACTGGTGCAAAACTAAAATCGATGCCGACCGCAAGGACTTCAGCTGCCATCAACCAGCCACATTGTTCAGCCAGTTCAACAGCTTTTTCAGGTTCAGTTAAGTAAAGTTCTCCAAACTTACCCATAGCTGGTAGGAGTGTGAAGCCTTGTTTTAAGCGTTGTACACGACCACCTTCCTGATCGACGGCAATTAAAATATCAGGACGAATTTGACGCATATGGTCGGTCAGGGCACGAACTTGTTCAGGAGATTCAATGTTACGACCAAATAAAATCATGCCGCCAACTTGTGGTGCCTGTAATAGTTCAATATCTTCTTGGGTGAGTTCTGTGCCAGCAATGTCGAGCATTAATGCGCCAATCATATTCGGTGTCCGTGTTGGAATTTTTAAGGAAAAACAATACCTGAATTCTGCAATGATTTGCTACACTTTGTCAGCAGAGAATATGATAAAACTACACGACATAAACATATTAAGTTGTTTAAGATTTTGAATCTATTCAATTCAGGTCGAAAACCAACACGGTAATATTGGTCTTAATACCAAGGAAGTACAAATTATTTATGAAACTTCAAACATTAGCTTGTGCCGTTGCGATTGCGACAGGTGGATTCTTTTTCACTCATGTGGTGAATGACGCAATTGCTGCCAATAATACAGAAGCAGTGAGCGCGGGTGCTATTCAACCCACTCAAGAACAAGCCTTGGTCTCACGTCAGCTTGCAACATTGGTAGACCGTCAACACTATTTAAATCAGCGTTTAGATGCCAATACATCTAACCGTATTTTAGATTTTTATATTGATAGTTTAGACGCTGAACATACGTTGTTCTTGGCATCGGATATTGAAAATTATAAAAAACGTTATGGTTCAACTTTTGGTGCAAATCTCAAAGCGGGCAATTTAACAGGGCCGTATGCGATTCATGCGCAATATCGTGAGCGCTTAAAACAGTTCTACACCTATATGTTGGAAGAGCTGAAAAAGCCACAGAATTTAAATCAACCGAATAACTACATCGAAACTGATCGTGAAAAAGCGCCATTCTTTAAATCGACAGAAGAGCAGCGTGCGCATTGGAATAAAATGTTGGTCTCTCAGCTGATCAATTTAACCATCAGCAAAGAAGAAGAGAAAGCCAAACAGAAAGCGTTGAAAGATGATCCTGCTTTGGCAAATGGTCAAGATTTAACTGGTCCTGAAGATTTAACACCTGAACAGACTTTAACCAAGCGTTATACACGTCAGTTAGAGCGGATTAGTCGTTTAAAAAGCGATGATGTGCTTGATAAAACTCTGAATGCCATGATGCTGACGTATGATCCGCACAGTAACTATTTCCCACCTGTAGATGCGATGGAATTGAACCGTCAAACCACGCTGCAATTGGAAGGGATTGGGGTGTCGATTCGTCCTGAACGTGGCAACGAAGACTACACTAAAATTGAAACGATTGTAGAAGGTGGTCCAGCCAGCAAATCAGGACAAGTCAAGTCAGGTGATCGCATTGTTGGTGTTGCCCAAGATGGCGACAAAATGGTGGATGTGATCGGTTGGCCGAGCAATGAAATTGTCGGACTGATTCGTGGTAAACGTGGCACCAAAGTGACTCTACGTTTATTGGGTGCTGGTGCGTCCATGAATCAAGCGCGAAATGTCACAATTGTACGTGATGTGATTCAAGAAGAAGATGCAGGCGTGCGTTCACGTACCGTTGAAATTGAGCGTGATGGCAAAAAGCATAAGTTCGGTGTAATTGAAATTCCATCGTTTTACTTGAACTATCGTGCACGTCGTGCAGGTACAGACTACCGTTCTGTGTCAGAAGATACCAATAAAGCCTTAAAAACTTTAGATGCTCAAAATGTTGAAGGTATCATCATTGACTTGCGTAACAACCCTGGTGGCTCACTTGAAGAAGTGGCACGTATGCTTGGTCAAGTGATTAAATCAGGTCCAGTGGTGCAAATCCGTGATGGCAATGGCAATGTCAGCGTGTTTGAAGATGATGATGGGGGCGCGCAAACTTATGCAGGTCCATTGGCAGTATTGATTAACTTGGCTTCGGCGTCTGCGAGTGAAATTTATTCTGCTGCGATTCAAGACTATGAACGTGGTGTGGTGATTGGTAGCACCACAACGGGTAAAGGAACAGCGCAGGTACAACTTGACTCTTTAGCCTATGGTCAAGCAACCTTAACGCAACGTAAATTTTACCGCGTGACTGGCGGCAGTACCCAAAATAAAGGGGTCGTGCCTGATATTAAGTTGGTTGATATTTACAATGAAGAGTTTGGTGAACGTAAAGCGAAAAATGCTTTACAGTGGGATACCATTCCTACAGCACCGTTTAAACGTGAAGGCTCGATCCAAGCCTATGTTCCCGATTTGATTAAGTCATCTCAGCAACGTGTCAGCATTGATCCGCAATTTAAATATTTAGAGCAACGTACTGCGATTGCGAAAAAGACAGAAGAGCAAAAGCGTGTGGTGCTTGACTTAGCGAAGCGTAAAGCCGAGCTGTTGGCACTAGAGCAAAAGTCTTTGGATGCTGAAAATCAGCGTCGTAAAGTGGTGGGTCAAAAACCTTATGCCAACTGGGAAAGCTACCAAGCGTCTATGGATGCATTGGTGGAGGCACGTGCAAAAATGAAGGCAAACCAACGTCCAGCACTGCCTGAAGAAGAAGTCTTTGTGACGGAGGCAGCAAACGTGCTAATGGACTATGCCAAATTACAAGGCAAAACGCATACAACAACAGCCAAAAAGTAAGTAATTCATCCATAAATAACATTGAGATGATTGCTTGAGTTTTTGACAGAAAAGATGAATTTATCCATTGAGAAATAGCGAGCTACGGCTCGCTATTTTTTTTGTGTGTAGAGTGGTGTTAGATTTAAATCTAAAAAGCAATCTAGAAATGATTCTAACTTATTCATTTTATTATGATTAGAAACTGTTCTAAAATAATAAATACCTGATGCAATTTTTATCAAAAGTTTAAGTTTTAGTGAACTTCATCAAGCTTTATTTTTTTAAATTAATCAGTTGCTTAAAATCTTGAAAGAAAGACTTGACCATTACCGTAGACTAATAGATTCTAAGAGAAAATAAGTAAGTAATTGAAAATGTAACAAGTTAAAGGGAAGAGATAGATTGGGTAATTCGGTTAAAGAAAGTGCCACGATAACCTAAGCGGAACGCTTGATATGACCCATATTCATTATGATTACAATCTGGTCGTTGGTTCAATCGTAGTTGCATTATTAAGTTGTTACTTAGCGGTTTCACTCGAACAAATGTTGTTCCGTGGAACACGACCAAGATATGAAAATGTCATTTTATTATTCAGCGGTGCAATTTTAGGTGCTGCGATTTGGTGCATGCATTTTGTAGGCATGATGGCCAGCCATTTACCTTCAAATCATAGTTTTGATACCAGTCTTACTCTGACATCCTATTTTATTGCCTTTGTCGCGTCCACTTTTGCCGTGTGGTTAACCACACGACTGACGCTACCATTTCCTCGTTTAATTTTAGGCTCAGTTTTAATGGGGCTAGGCATTTCCGGAATGCATTACACGGGGATGCTGAGTTTAGACGTTCAGGGTTATGAGCAACGATACGAACCTTTAATTGTTATCTGTTCAATTTTAGTTGCGATCTGTGGCTCATGTTTGGCATTTTGGCTAACGTTTAAAAATAAATACTCGCCAAAACGTAACATCATGAATGCCTTTGTTGCGGTCATGCTGACTTTTAGCATTGTTGCTATGCATTATATTGGTATGGCGGCTGTTGATTTTGTACCGCTAAACTCGATGGATATATTGGTTGCGGCTCAAATTAACCATAATTTATTGCTATTTATTGTCTTATTTGTCACCAGTTTATTGTTGATGGCGGCCTTTAGCGTTGCAGTACTTGAGCAACGTTTAGAACATCGCAGTTTGCAGTTGATGCGCGCAAATCGAGAACTGGCCAATCAAGCGGTACAGGACAATTTGACCCGTTTACCTAATCGACTATTTTTGGCTGAATATGCACATTTTCTATTTACAGAGCATCGCTTAAGACAAGATAAAATTGCTTTTATTTATATTGATATCGACCGTTTTAAAGCGGTCAATGATGTGTTTGGACACCATGTGGGTGATCAACTACTAATTCAAATTGCCACACGCATTCACCGTTTAATTAATGATAAAGCCAAATTGCTACGAATCGGTGGGGACGAGTTTCTGATTGTGCTTGAGTCGGCAAGCAATGACTCTGCCACAGCAATGTCTGAAAAAATATTGGAATTGATGCAAGAAAGCTTTTTGATTGCAGGTAAGGAAATTAACATTTCAGGCAGTATTGGTATTGCGATGTACCCTGAACATGGTGCGAACTTACAAGACCTACTGATCAATGCAGACACCGCAATGCTGAGTTCGAAGTATCAGGGGCGTAATACCTATTCATTTTTTAATTATACTGCCGACCAATTTGAAGAAAAAAGTCAGACGAAACTGATCAATGATTTATATAAAGCGGTAGAAGAACAGCAATTTATTTTATTTTATCAGCCAAAATTTAATGCCGTTGATCGTGAAATTTGTGGGGTTGAGGCCTTAATTCGTTGGAATCATCCAACTCTAGGTATGCTGACGCCAAATAAGTTTATCAATGGTGCAGAAAAAACTGGACTGATTATTGCCATGGGCTATTGGGCGCTTGAAGAAGCCTGTAAGCAAATTCAGCACTGGGAAAAGCTGAATATGCCGCTGTATCCGATTGCGGTCAATTTATCAGCGATTCAGTTTGAGCATAAACATTTATTTAGTACCTTAGAGTCGCTTTTTGCAAGGTATGAAATTAACCCATCAAATTTAATTATTGAAATTACCGAGTCAACAGCTATGCATCATATCGATGCCAGTATCTTGACTTTTGAACATTTGAGAAAGATGGGAATTAAAGTTGCGATTGATGACTTTGGTACGGGACATTCAAGTTTCTTGTATTTAAAAGAACTGCCTGTAGATGAACTGAAAATTGACCGTGAGTTTATCCGCAATTTGAGCGTCGGCTCTAAAGAAGAAATTATTTTAGAAAGTATTATTCACTTGGCAATTCGACTGGGTTTAACGGTCACTGCAGAAGGTGTAGAGACAGAACAACAAGCAGAAATTTTAAAACGTTTAGGTTGCCAACAGTTGCAGGGATATTTGTTAGGAATGCCGATGCCAGTGGCACAGCTTGAAGAACGCATGAAAATGAAAGTTGAATAAAGTCCTCGTAGTCTGATCGCATTGCCAATGAGTGAGAAAAAAAGACAGAGAAATGCTTTATATCGTCGATAAAAACAGGTCGTCATCCAATGTAAAACATCAAGACACACCACGCTAAGATTTTGACTCAACCCGATGTGGTTGATTATTTTTAATGGTCAATCTGATACAATATCGCCAATTTTCCATATTGATCAGATCTGATCTTTTGCACTGCGAGTTTTGCAGTAGGTGTCTTTCATGAGTTTTAAAGAAGAATTAGCGACACAGGTCGCTCAGCGACGTACTTTCGCTATTATTTCCCACCCCGATGCCGGTAAAACCACAATGACAGAAAAACTGTTGTTATGGGGACAGGCGATTCAGGTTGCAGGTATGGTAAAAAGCCGTAAATCTGATCGTGCGGCAACGTCTGACTGGATGGAAATGGAAAAAGAACGTGGTATTTCGATCACCACTTCTGTTATGCAGTTCCCGTTTAAAGACAAGATGATTAACTTGCTCGACACCCCAGGGCATGAAGACTTTTCTGAAGATACCTACCGTACATTAACCGCTGTTGACTCTGCGCTTATGGTGATTGATGGTGCAAAAGGTGTCGAAGACCGTACGATCAAATTGATGGAAGTGTGTCGTATGCGCGACACGCCGATTATTTCATTCGTCAACAAAATGGACCGTGAAATTCGTGAGCCATTAGAACTACTTGATGAAATCGAAAACGTTTTAAAAATTAAATGTGTTCCGATTACTTGGCCATTAGGCACAGGTCGTGACTTTGCCGGTGTATTTAACCTACTCGAAGAAAAATTCTACGTTTATAAGGCAGGTTTCGGTTCAACCATTACGGATATTGAAGTCCGTGATGGCTATGACTATGCAGATTTGCGTGAAAAAGTCGGTGATCTCGCTTGGGCTGCATTTGAAGAATCATTGGAATTGGTTCAAATGGCCAATGAACCTTTAGACCGTGATGAATTTTTGGCAGGCCGTCAAACGCCAGTCTTGTTTGGTACGGCACTCGGTAACTTTGGTGTAGACCACGTGTTGGATGCATTTAGTCAATATGCACCTGAACCTAAAGCACATCCGACGCAAGACCGCAAAGTTGAAGCGACTGAAGAAGGCTTCACTGGTTTCGTCTTTAAAATTCAAGCCAATATGGATCCAAAACACCGTGACCGTATTGCATTCATGCGTATCTGTTCAGGTAAGTATGAAAAAGGCTTAAAAATGAAACATGTGCGTCTAGGTAAAGATGTGCGTATTAGTGATGCCTTAACGTTCCTTGCCGGTGACCGTCAACACCTTGAAGAAGCATGGCCGGGTGACATTATCGGTTTGCATAACCATGGTACGATTCAAATCGGCGATACCTTCACTTCGGGTGAAGATTTACATTTTACCGGGATTCCTCACTTCGCCCCTGAAATGTTTCGTCGCGTGCGTTTAAAAGATCCGTTGAAGTCAAAACAGCTACAAAAAGGCTTAAAAGAACTTTCAGAAGAAGGTGCAACTCAGGTCTTTATGCCGCAAAACAGTAACGATTTAATCGTGGGTGCTGTGGGTGTACTTCAGTTTGAAGTTGTGGCTTATCGTCTGAAAGAAGAATACAAAGTTGATTGTATTTATGAGCCTGTAAGTATCAATACCGTACGTTGGGTATCGTGTGATGACGAGAAAAAATTCAACGAATTTAAGAAAAAAGCACACGACCAATTGTCTGTCGATGGCGGTGGTCATTTAACTTATCTTGCACCAAGTCGTGTGAATTTACAGTTAATGCAAGAACGTTATCCGGATATCGTGTTCAGCAATACACGTGAACACTAAGTTGTTCTTTTACAGAAATAAAACAGCTTCTTCGTGAAGCTGTTTTATTTTGTGGTAGAGTTTTTAAATCCATACATTACGCAATCATTTGGTCGTTTAGGACATCATGAAAATATTCAAGGATGCTACAGTTTTTGCACTTTTGGGGAGTGTTTTGCTGCTCAGTGCATGTGATTCAGGAAAAGAAAACAAAGCGACAAAGCCGGCCGATGATGGCGCTTCTGAAGCGGTCGTGATCAATCCAGATGTTTTGCCCTATTTAAATATTCGAGAGCAAGCCGCAAAAATTGCCAAACCGTTTTGTGAAAATAAAAGTTGTATTGATTTAGAGATACAAACCATTCAGACCGTAGATACATGGTTGAATGGCTGGATTGAAAAAAATCAGGCCAGCGTCGTACAAGATCAGATTGCATTAAAGCAAAATATGAATCTCCAACAAGCCGTCGATGCGTATGTGAAAAAATCAGATGCTTGGCAGGCAGAGTTTAAAACCAATAAAGCCTATGAATTGGCCATGTACACACGAGTTCCATATCAACGGAATCAATATGTGTTGCTGCAAATCGGTGTTGATACCAAACAGGAAAATATCACGGTCAAAGAGCGTTATTATTTTTTTGTGGCAGACCGCCGTGCGAAAAAGAATCTTAAACCTTTAGATATTATTGATGCAAAGCAACAGCAAAATATGGATGCTATTGTGCAACAAGCCTATAGCAAATGGTTAGATGAACAAGAGGTGGATGTCAAAAAATCGGCACCGAAAAAACTCTATTGGGGCCAAGCAGATTGGTTCTTTGATCAAGAAGGCGTTGGTTTGCATTACCGTACAGATGAAATTGTCAAAGATGGTAAACAATTGGATATTTATCTCAGCAAAGCGCAAACACAACAAGTATTGAAAGCTGACGTTTATCAGCATATGTTCTAATCAACGAAAGTACTTAATTTGATAAGATATTTACCAAAATAAATAGCAATTATTCGAAATGAAAGGTTGAAGCAATGGTGCAAAAAAATAAAATTTGGGCAAGCTCAATATTGGCAGTTTCTGTTGCATTCACGGCGTGTCAGCCACAACAAGCTGAACCTGAAAAAAAGCCAGATCAAGCAAAAACTGAACAGCCAGATTTGAGTGCAAAACTGATTGGTGATGCGGAAAAATTACAACTGAATTTACCTGAATGTGATGGCGGGGTTTGTCCTGAAATTTCAGTTGAACGCTTAAACAGTAATCAAGCCTTTATTGATGACTTTATTGATGCGGAAATTCTAAAACAGTTAGGTGAAATTCTATCTGTATCGCCTTTAGAAGATAAAACGCTGAGTACTGAGGCTCCCGCTGCAAGTGAAGTTCCTGCAGCGTCTGAAGCAAAATCTGCTTTGGCAAAGGTTGAAACGCCCAAATTAAAATTGGAAAAAGCCACGCAGCCTTATATGCAAGCGTTTTTAAATTTAGATAAAGAATTGAAATCTTTAAGTGCCAATCAGCAAATCAGTTTGATGATTAAACCTAAAATATTGAATGCTGAAAAACCCTTGGCAACAGTGGTTTTAAATACCAGTTCATATTTAGGTGGAGCGCATGGTTCTTCTGCACAGCAATATTATAACTTTGATTTAAGCACTCAAAAATTGGTGCAGCTCAACGACATATTATTGCCAAATCAACGTGCTGAGCTTGAAAAGCGGGGCTATGAAGTCTTTAAAACTTGGGTGAAAGATGCCAAGTTGGCAGACAATATTCAAGAATACGAACAGATTTGGAAATTTAAACTGTCTGATAATTTTTATCTGAGTCAGCAAGGTTTAATTTTGCAATATGCCGAATATGAAATTGGGCCGTATGTGGTGGGTTTACCACGTTTGACCATTCCGTATGATCAATTGCAAAGTGTATTGAAAAAGCAATATCTACCTCCAGTTGAAGCTGTTGAAGCCTCAGCCGCAAAAGCAAATTAATTAGTTCAATGACTTACTCACTGTTTGATACGCATACGCATTTTGATGTTCCCGATTTTGACGCTGATCGGGAACAGTTGGCGTATGCTGCCAAACAAGCGGGTGTCGATGCTTTGGTATTAATTGGTTTTGTACAGTCACGTTTTCACAATTTGCTGCAAACCCAAGAGTTTTTAGCTCGTTTATCCAATGCTCCCAAAAGCTATTTAGCCCCCGGCTTACATCCGTTTTATATTGAGCAACATCGTACAGAACATTTGTTCGATGTGGAACAGCTGCTAAAACAGCATGATTGTGTCGCTATCGGTGAAATAGGTTTAGATACCTTTTTGAAACAGCATAAACAGCCCGAACTTTTTCAAAAGCAGCAGCAGTATTTTTCCGCACAGCTTGAATTAGCACAGCAGTTTGATAAACCCATTTTGCTGCATATTCGCAAATCCCATGCGGAGGTGCTTTCGATGTTGAAAAAGCATCAATTTAAGCTCGGTGGTATTGCACATGCATTTAGTGGTGGTGTTGAAGAAGCGAAGGCATTTACCAAGCTAGGTTTTAAAATTGGTGTAACAGGGCAAATCACCAATCCTAATGCAAAAAAATTACATCAAGTGGTTCAGACTTTGGGTGTAGATCATTTGGTCTTAGAAACCGACTGTCCAGATATGACACCTTTATGTTGTCAGCATTCGACAGAAGGGCGTACTCGCAATACGCCGGTCAATTTGCCCTATGTCTTGCAGGGGCTAGCTCAGAGCTTAAACCGTACTGAATCTGAGATTGCACAGATCTTATGGACTAATTCATTACAAGCATTGCATCTGGACGCTTAAGGGCCAATAAATATTGATGCTGCTTGATTGAATCTAGTTTCATTCGCATCGTGCGTGCAATGATGGTTTTCTAAAAAAAGGCGCATTATGCAATTTCTAAAATGCTTTAGACTTGGCATTATGCTGTTAAATTATTTTGAGTGAGTTTCACATGGCACAAGGACTATTGGCTGGCAAACGCTTTTTAATCGCGGGTATTGCAAGTAAGTTATCAATCGCATTTGGTATTGCGCAAGCTTTACATCGCGAAGGTGCAGAACTGGCTTTTACTTATCCAAACGAAAAATTAAAAAAACGTGTAGATGATTTTGCTGAACAATTTGGTTCAACTTTAGTTTTCCCATGTGATGTCGCAGTGGACGCTGAAATTGATACCGCTTTTGCTGAACTTGCTAAACATTGGGATGGTCTAGATGGTGTTGTGCATTCAATTGGTTTTGCACCGGCACATACTTTAGATGGCGATTTCACTGATATTACCGACCGTGAAGGTTTTAAAATTGCTCACGACATCAGCGCATATAGCTTTATTGCGATGGCTCGTGCGGCAAAACCTTTATTGGCTGCACGTCAAGGTTGTTTATTGACGCTGACTTACCAAGGTTCTGAACGCGTAATGCCAAACTATAACGTTATGGGTATGGCAAAAGCGTCACTAGAAGCAGGCGTACGTTATTTGGCAACAAGTCTTGGTGCTGAAGGTATTCGTGTAAATGCGATTTCAGCAGGTCCGATTCGTACCTTAGCGGCTTCAGGGATTAAATCTTTCCGTAAAATGTTAGATCTAAATGAAAAAGTTGCACCGCTTAAACGCAATGTAACTATTGAAGATGTAGGTAATGCAGCATTGTTCCTTTGCTCACCTTGGGCAAATGGTATTACAGGTGAAATTCTGTATGTTGATGCAGGCTTTAATACTGTAGGTATGAGCGCTGATCTAATGGCAGATGCTGAGTAATTCTCTTTAAGTTCCCTCTCCCTTTGGGAGAGGGCGAGGTTGAGGGAATAAAAACCTCTCCCCTTGGAAACAGTGTTTCTCATCTCCTGGAAGGAGAGGGAATAAATAAAGCATAAAAAAGACCGCTAAAAGCGGTCTTTTTTATATCTGAGATCAAGTAATTAAGCTTGGCCTTCAGCAGCAGTTTGCGCACGTTGCAAATTCGCTTCGAATTCAGCATCGAAGTTAATTGGTGTAAGCAATAATTGTGGGAAGCTGCCTTTAGTAACCATATCGTTCACTGCTTCACGTAGGAATGGGAACAAGATATTTGGGCAGTAAGCACCAAGAATGTACGGAAGACGTTCTTCTTCAACGCTATCGATCAGGAAGATACCTGCTTGAGTAACGTCAACGATAAATGCAGTGTCACCCGCATTGTTCGCTTGAACGACAACTTTCAGTGAAACTTCGAAGTGTGTTGGATCAACTTTTTCTGCAGAAGAAGAAAGGTTGATATTTAGTTCAGGCTGCCATTCTTTAGTAAATACTTGAGCCCCAGGTACTTCGAAAGAAATATCTTTAGTATAAATACGCTCTAATGCCAATTGTGGTTGAGCTTGTTGTTCTTCACTCATTGTTTATTCCTTAATATGAGGTGACGATTTATGTTTAAAATTAAGATAGCATGCCGTCGAGTTTGCCTTCACGCTCTAAAGCATAAAGTTGGTCAAAACCGCCAATAAACTGATCATTAATAAAAATTTGAGGAACGGTACGGTGGTTGGTGCGTTGCATCAATTCAACACGTACTTCAGGCGCTTCATTTGATAAATTAATTTCTTTATAAGCCACGCCTTTACGCTCTAGGAGCTGTTTTGCACGAATGCAGTAAGGACATACAGTTGTTGAATAAATCGTAACTTCAGCCATGTTAATCTCCTAAGAAGCGCTTATTTGCTTTTAACTAGAGGTAAGCCTTGAGCTTTCCAGTTGCTAATGCCGCCGTCTAAACGGTATGCATCTGCATGACCGACTTGTTGCAATGCAGAACCTGCCACTTGACCAAGGTTACATACAAAAACCAACGGGCGATCAGAAGTTTTTAACTCTTCAATGTGTTTTGTAATTTGGCTATATGGAATATTACGGCTACCGCTAATATGACCTTCGCGGAAGTCTTTCGCATCACGTAAGTCAATCAATTGAGCATTTTTAGCTTTAACTAAAATCCCTAAAGATTGAGGTGAAATTTTGCGACCATTACGCTGGCCTTCAAGAATAAAGAACAGCACGACCAATACAGCCAGCGTTCCAAATAAGAAGGGGTGATTCCCCATAAATTCGAACCAACGTTCCACAATTCACCTAACTACAATTTTAAATTGCCAAGAGTATAGCCCATAAATATGGTGATCAAAATCACCCCTTCAAGGGCATGAACAGAATAAAAATTAATTTTTTTGCTGCGCTTCCGTGATTTCGTCGATCAGACGTAAATAACTGTCTAATCGGCGCGGTAAAATTTCGCCATTTTGAGCCGCCATTCTAAGCGCACATTGCTTTTCATGTTTATGCGTACAGTTACGGAACTGGCAATAGCCCAAATGTGACTCAATCTCAGGGAAACCTTGCTGAACTTTTTCCAATTCTAGGTGCCATAAACCAAATTCACGGATTCCTGGTGAATCAATCAATGCAGAACCTTCACCAAACGCAATTAAACGCGTAGAGGTGGTGGTGTGCTGACCGAGCGCGGAGTTTTCGGAAATAATATTGGTTTTTTGCGCGGCATCCGGAACAATGGCATTAATTAAAGTGCTCTTACCAACCCCAGACTGACCTACAAATGCGACAGTTTCACCTGAAAGGCGAGCAGAAAGTGCGCTTAAGTCACCATCAGATTGAGTTTGCATGACCTCATAGCCCAAGTCACGATATTCTTGTAATAGCGTTAAAATCGGGTCATTGTCTTTAAGCAAATCGGATTTATTTAAGACCAATAATGCTGGAATATCGGCATCTGCGCAGGCCACCAAATAGCGGTCAATCAGGCCTGGCGCTGGCTCAGGAAGTGGTGCAAATACAATCACAATCAGGCTGACATTGGCTGCGACAGGTTTCACTTTGTGATAACGGTCAGGGCGTGTCAGTAAAGATTGGCGTGGATGAATCGCGGTAATAATCCCTAAACCTGTGATCGGGTCAGCTTGCCATTTGACACGGTCACCCGTCACCAATAATTCGAGATTGGTACGGGTATGGCAGCGCCAAACACTGCCTAATTCGATGGGTTTCCAATGTGGTTCAGGTTCACCAGCTTGCACAATAGGTTTTTCAGGATGTTGGTCGGGTGTAGACAGCGCTTGAACTTCAAGTTGACGACCATAATGTTGGACGATCAAGCCTTCCAAATCTGCAGAAGTATCGATTTCTTCCTGACGAGATTTATGTTGCTTCTGAATGCGACGTTGCTGCTGTTCAGTCAGTCGGCGCTTACGAATTAAAGCCATTCATATCCTAAAAAACCGTGAAAACTAGATGGCAAAAATAGCATGAAAGCAGGGTCTATTTACAGCGCAAGCCCAATAAATTTGCTACTATGTGCATTTTTACAGCCTAATAAGATTGCACATTTATGAGCAGCACACCTGATACACGCCTGATTTGGATTGACCTTGAAATGACAGGTCTAGATACAGATAACGACCAGATTATTGAAGTTGCAACAATTGTGACGGATGATAATTTAAATATTCTGGCGGAAGGGCCTGTGCTTGCGGTACATCAGTCTGACCGTGTGCTCAATGCAATGGATGAGTGGAACACTCGCCAACATGGTCAATCAGGTCTGATCGAACGTGTACGTCGTAGTAAATTGACAGCACAAGATGCTGAACAGCAAACTTTAGAATTTTTGAAAAAATGGGTAAATCCAAAATCATCACCGATGTGCGGTAACTCAATTTGCCAAGATCGTCGTTTCTTGCATCGTTTAATGCCTGAAATGGAACAATACTTCCACTACCGTAATCTCGATGTATCATCAGTGAAAGAATTGGCGAAACGCTGGCGTCCAGAGATCATGGGTGGCTTGAAAAAGAATGCTTCACATTTAGCGATGGATGATATCCGAGACTCGATTGCAGAGCTCAAATACTACCGTGAATATTTCTTTATTATGAATAAAGACTAAGGTTGTAAGATCGAAAAAGAGGCGAAAGCCTCTTTTTTTTTATCCGAGATATTTTCTCTATCGTTGATAGATGTTGGCTTGATGAATCTCTAGAAAACTTGCAGGTTGAGCCAAATCGGTAAAGCCAAATTGACGATATAAACCATGTGCATCTGCCGTTGCAAGCAACATGCGTCTTAGATCTGAGGAGCCACATTTTTCAAATAAAGTACTCACAATTAATTTTGAATAGCCTTTGCCTCGATGCGCATCGGCGACATAAATATCGGCTAAATAAGCAAAAGTTGCATAATCCGTAATAGCACGACCAAAACCAATGAGTTCATCATCGAGGAGTAAGGCCACGGCCAAAGAGTTTTCAATCGCTTTTTTCACCACATGTTTTGGAATATCTTTTGACCAATAGGTATGGCTTAAAAAGCGATGCACGGTGTCTAAATCCATTTCATTTTTGTCATCGGTAATTTTTAAATTATTTGGCAGAGGATGGATGTTCATGGCAATACACACTTGATTTTTTGATCTATGGTTATACTTTTTAAAGCAGACCTCCGTTCACTGTAAATGTTTATTTTGATGGATTTAGACCTGATGCGAATGCCTCTCTGTTGTGCTGTCTGCTGAATTGCGTTTTATCAAAGAAAATAAGTAGCGAATTTGCTAAAATGGCGGCTCATTTAACACAGCCTCCTAACCTATGACTGAACTGCTCCAAGATGATGAATATGACCGCCGTTTTGCTGGCGTAGCCAAAATTTATAGTGATGAAAGTTTTCATCATTATGAAAAAAGTCATGTCATGGTGATTGGGATTGGTGGTGTAGGCTCATGGGCGGTCGAAGCTTTAGCGCGTACTGGTATTGGTGAGCTGACCTTGGTCGATATGGATGTGGTTGCTGCATCGAATATTAATCGACAATTGCCTGCCATGAGCACGACATTGGGACATGAAAAAATTGAAGTGATGGCAGAGCGATGCCGTGCGATCAATCCCCGAATCAAAATAAATTTGATTGATGATTATCTCACACCTGAAAATGTGAAAGAAATATTAGCCGGCAATCCCGATTTAATTTTAGATTGTATTGATGACGTGAAAGCGAAATTCGCCCTCATGTTACATTGTCGTTTTAATAAAATTCCGTTGATTGTCTCGGGTGGTGCAGGCGGTAAACTCGATCCATTAAAAATTCGTGTGGCGGATTTATCTAAAACTGAGCAAGACCCGATGTTAGCGAAATTGCGTACACAATTACGCGGCAAAGGCATTTGTAAAAAGCCGAAAGAAAAGTTTGGGATTACCTGTGTTTATTCAATTGATAATCCATTTTCCAGTGCTGATGTTTGTCCAAGTGCAGGCTTACGTTGTGGTGGATATGGTTCAGCAGTAGTGGTGACGTCCAGCTTTGCGATGGTGGCTGTGTCAGAGGTGCTCAAAAAACTTGATGCAAAACGAGCAAAAGCATGACTGCTATCGCATTTTGAAAAAAATAAAGCACCGAATTCGGTGCTTTTTTTGTATATAGAATTAAAATCAGACACAATGTTGGAATAATTAAAATATTGATTTTTTTGGGGCGAGTATGTGGTTTTTACTGATACTAATTTTGGGGATGGGAGCACTTGCGTTTTGGATGTGGAAAAGACCCGATCCAGTAAAACGCGATCAGGCTAAAGCGGTTGGGCATGACTTGTGGATAGACCAATTAGATGCGCAGCTGAAATTTGCAGAACGCTTAATGCTTGATGCACCAACCGACTATGCGCGTGCCTATGAGTTGTATCAAAATTTGGCCAAACAGCATGAAATTCCACAGGCCTATGTCGCTATGGGACAGATGCATTTACAAGGTTTAGGCCGAGAAGTCAGTGTGGAAAATGCGCTGGCTTTATTGGAAAAAGCCAATAGTTTAGGCAGCGATGATGCTGCATATGTATTGGGGCAAGTTGAAGAAGGTATCTATGGCGGTGTACCCAATCTTGAAAAAGCGCAGTATTGGTATCGACATGCGATTTCACGCGGTCATTTGGATGCACAATATCGACTCGCCGAATTAAACCCAGAAGATCAGACACATGCCGAGCAACAACATTTAGATTTGTTGCAAAAAAATGCGGACAATGGACATGCCAATTCACAGTATCAATTGGCACAGTTCTATTTAAACCAAGCCACGCCAAATATTGCTCTAGGATTGGAATATTTACTGAAAGCTGCTCAACAAGACCATATGGCGGCTATTCAGCAATTGCAGCAGTTCTATGCTCAAGGAAAGTATCTTGCACAAAATGATGAAAAGTCATTGCAATATTTAAAGCGAGGATTGCTACTCGGGCACCAGCAGCAGTTGTATGAGTATTATCAAGCAGTATTGATGGGTAAGATCGATGTCGATCAGCGTCAGCGGGTTTATCATGATCTTTTGCAGCAGGTCAAAGAGCACAAAGTTGCAGCAGCCAGCCGATTATTAGGCATTGCACATTTTCATGGTTGGTACTTGGAGAAGCAGGAAACTTTAGGTTTTCGCTTTCTGACCGAAGCTGCTCAACTTAAAGATGCTGATGCAATTAGTCTTATTGCCGCACTGTATTTTGAAAAGTATTTGGTTCGTGATGATCCGCAAAAAGCATTTGAGTTATATCAAACAGCGTATCAATTCAAACCCTTATTCATTAACCAAGTCGGTTTAGCACTATGCTACCTACATGGGGTCGGTGTTGAGCGAAATATCAAGCAAGCGCAGCAACTTTTAGTTGAAGCGGCAAGACACTTAAATGATATGTCCATTACTTGTGTCGCGGATCAAAATTATCTGATTGGACGTTTTTATGCATTGCCTGAGTATCCATTAGCACATCGTGATCAGTGTCTGAGTTATCTGGAAAAAGCCGCAGAACAAGGTTCGCAGGATGCTGCTTGGTATCTCTACCGTTTAGCCGTGGACAATATCTTGCCTGATGTACAGTTTGATGAAGCTCAAACCCAGCGAGCATTGTTGAAGGCGGCGAAATTAGGCCATCCTGATGCACTTACGCAACTAGGTCTAGTTAATTTAAAAGGACAATGGGGAACACAAGATTTCCAACAAGCGTTGCAGTATTTGTCGCAAGCGGCGGGATTAGGAAATGTGACTGCCTTGTACCAGCTTGGTGAAATGTCAGAACATGGTTTAGGTGTACAGCAAGATTTAACCCAAGCACATAGCTATTATGCACAAGCGGCTCAGGGGATGAATGCTGCGGCGTTAACGCGATTGGGCTATTTATATATTCATGGCATGGGCGTAGAGCGTGATCTTAAAATTGCACAGCAATATTTGGAAAAAGCGGCCTTGCAAGGCTATGTCGAAGCACAAGAACAATTGGAGAATATTCACGCATTTTTAAATGCTAATTAATCGTGATGCAAGGCAGTAAGGTGGTATGAAGAGACCTGAAGTTTAGTTTGATGGTCTCTATATTTTTTTAATGCAGAAATAAATAGAGTAAAAATAACATAAAGAATTGATGTGAAAATTTGAATTTTTACTTACATAAAACCCAACAAAGCAGGCAGTTTATGCCTAGAAAAATATGAGTTTTTTTGATTAAATACCCCGCATATTTTATAAAAATCTGATTTTAGATAATAACGATGCTGAACAATATATATTCTGCAATTGAAAAATTGGGCATTAGTCCACAAAAACGTGCCTTGCATATTCAATTTTCAAATTCGACATTAAATCAGGCGGTATTTTTACAACGTATTGATGGGGAACATGCGCTTAGTACGGGTTTAAATGTACAACTGATTTGTCTGTCTACTTCTGCCACCTTAGAACTCAAACAATTTATTGGTACACAAGTCGCAATCGATCAGGTGACCGATGCTGGACAACTTTTCCGTATTACCGGGATCATTACTGAAGCATTTCAAGGCCAAAGTGATGGTGCATTAACGCTATATAAGTTGACCTTAGAAGATGCAACAGCACTATGGCATAAGCGTCGTAATAGCCGCGTGTTTATGAATAAATCGGTCAAAGATGTAGTCGAAATTATTTTTAAAGAATGGCAAAAAAAGAGCCCACTTTTTGCAGCGAGCTTAAGTTTGGACTTAAGTGGCTTAAAAAAAGAGTATGACGTTCGACCATTCATGATGCAAAGTAATGAAACCGACTATGATTTTATTACCCGCTTACTACGCAGTGAAGGCATTCATTGGTTGGTTGATGAGGCTCAATCTTTTGTAACATCGTCTGCGACACCCATCGCAGCCCAAAAGCTACGTTTGATTGATGATAATAGTCAATATCAAGCTTTGGAGCGACGTAATATTCGTTTTCATCGTAGTAGTGCGACTGAAAAAAATGACAGTATGACCAGTTTTATCGGTCAGCGTAGTCTGCAACCGACGTCGGTGCATGTGCAGCGGTGGCAGGCAGATGTGCTTGAACAGGACGAGGGTGGTGGTGCAGTACAAAGCAAGCACCTACATAGTCAAAATCAAGATAATGCGAGCTTAAGCTTAGAGCAGGCATGGCATGTGAGCCCTGCATGGATGCAAGATCTGAATGGTGAAGATGCTGCAACTGCCTCTAATAGTGCTCAAGTTGAACGTCTCAATCAAAATTTTAGTGATTATTATGCGGCTCAAGCCAAACAATTTATTGCCAAAAGTACCGTGCGTGATACACAAGTCGGTTATTGGTTTAAATTGGATGAGCATCCAGAGATTGACCAGCATCGTGGGGCCGATCAAGAGTTTTTGATTTTATCCAAGTCTTTTTATAACCAAAATAATTTACCCAAAGACTTAACCGATCAAGTTACACAACTGATCCATCAAAGTCAGTGGCAAGTCAAACAAAGCGACGCGGATGAACGCCAAGCCAATACCTTGGCTTTGCAACGTCGAAATATTACGACAGTTCCTGAATTTAATCCACTTACACATCGACCAGTAACACATCCACAGCGTGCCAAAGTTGTGGGTCCTGCTGGTGAAGAAATCCATGTTGATGAATGGGGGCGGATAAAAGTTCGTTTTCTGTTTACCCGTTCTGATGATCATGGCCATGATGGCGGTGCAGGTGCGAATAATAATGACACAGACTCGGCTTGGGTTGATGTGGTGACCCCTTGGGCCGGCGAAGGTTATGGAGCGCGTTTCTTACCTCGAGTTGGTGAAATAGTTGTCGTTGATTTCTTTGATGGCAACATTGACCGACCTTTTGTCGTGGGTCGTATTCATGAAGCGCAGCGTAGTCCCACTAAATTTGACAATAAAGGACAATTACCCGATACCAAAAAACTTGCGGGAATTCGTTCTAAAGAAGTGGCGGGAGAGGGTTTTGGTCAATTACGCTTTGATGACACCACGGGGCAAATTAGTACCCAGCTACAAAGTAGTCATGGTGCGAGCCAACTGAACCTCGGTAAGCTCAGTCATCCAAAAGATAAAGCAGAAAGTGAAGATCGAGGCGAAGGCTTCGAACTTAGAACCGACCAATGGGGTGCAGTACGAGCAGGACAAGGTTTATTGGTTTCGACTTATAAACAAGATGGGGCCAAAGGTGAGCATTTAGATGCAAATGAAGCCAAGAGCCAAATTGAAAGTTCCTTAAAGAACTCTAAGGCTTTAAGTGAAGTTGCTAAGAATCAGCAGACAGACCCACTGGACGTTTTGGAAGGGCTTCAAGCATTTATCGAAGTTTTAAGTCAAAAAGATGAGAAAAAGGCAGCAGAATTTAAGTCTGCTGTCATGGTGTTGGCTTCACCCAATTCGATTGCTTTAAGCAGTAATGAAGATATCCATGTATCTGCAAATGGCCGGATCAGCCAAACTGCAGGCGAGAGTATGAACATTTCCACGCAAAAATCCTTAATTGGCCATGCCGGTAAAAAAATCAGTTTATTTGCAGTACAAGAAGGATTGAGAGCATTTGCAGGGAAGGGAAAGGTTGAGATTCAGGCGCAAGGTGATGGGGCAGACCTCATTGCACGTAAAGGCATTCAGATTATTTCAACCGAAGATACGGTATATATCACCAGCCCTAAAGAGATTAATTTAACGGCGGGTGGTTCACAGATCAAAATAAATGCTTCAGGTGTGTTTCCAACTACAGGTGGAAAATTTGAGGCGAAAGCGGGGCAGCATAAGTTTATTAAAGGACATAATGCAGATGAAACAATATTAGATTTACCTTTGTTAGAAGAGTGTGAATATAAAATGGAGAATGCATCTAACTCAGGAAATTCAGGTATTAAAATAGTATGAATAATTTTAAAAGATTAGATTTTGAAAGTTTTAAAAGATATAACTATATTTTATATGAGCAAACTCATTTTAGGAATCTTTTAAGTGTTTATCAAGAAAATAAAGTTAATTACAAAATTATCGCAATAAACTTATTTAAAAAAAGAGAAAAAGCTCCAATTTTAGTTGATCTTAAGTCAATGAATGCTGATGCATTAGAAGACTTTTATAATAATATTTTTTTGAAAGAGTTTTCTACTGGCTTGAGTTTGTTTCAAAACATGGGGTTGGTAAGTAATCTAGTAAAATCAAAGTTAGAATTTGATGATTTTTCGAAAATTATTACAAGTCTATTGATGTATAACTCGGAAAATATAATAAGATTTTATGATCCTAGAGTAAATATACATTTATTAAATATAAATCAATATTCCAATTTAAATTTAGAAATGAGAATTTGGTTGAGAAAGTTTAATAGTATATTTGATGAGTGGTGTATTTGTACTTTTGGTTGTTATTTTGGATTCATAAGCCAAGAATCTAAAAATGATGAAAAAATTAATTTTTCAATACACCAAATTGATAAAATTAATCAAAAATTTAAAAAGCATGATTTTGAAAGTACACAAGAAATAGAAATATTTCTCAAAGAAAACTATAAACGATTAGTGGTGAAGGATTAGTTAATGGATAATATTTATAGTAAAGATTTAAAAGATAATCCTAATTGTGCTACATGTCAAAGAACAAGTATGTTTGTCCCTGTACGTATAGCAATAGCTATAGATGATCAAACTGTTGACAATCCTTTTGGACCACCAGATTATCTTATAAAGTCTTTACCTCAGTTACCAAATGGACTTACTTATATTTTGAGGCGTTTAAGTGAAGGATATGTTTACGCCTATTCAGATTCATGGAAGTTTGATCATTATAATGATGTTGATTTTCATGTATATCAAGTTAATGAAACAGGTTTTATTACAGCTGTCGATAAAGATGAAATAAATGAATTTAAACCATCTACATATCAATGTTTTCAAAGTGAAAAAACTACTAAGGAAATAAATATTACTAATGCATTAGGGTTGGATCTTTTTGTTAATATAGAAGAAAATAGTAAAATTAATATGATGTTTGCTAGGCATCAACTTTCACCTAAAACACTTGAAAATATAAAAAAAGAAAAAAATAATCGTGATATTATAATGCCATTAATAGATATAAAAAAGGGTTCAAATAATTTTTTGAATATAAAAGAGTGGGATATATTAGAGAATGTAGAGAATTTAAAAGACTCTTCCAAATTAGTTGCGTGGGAGAAAGATTTTGTTAATAAATTTTCTAAAATTAAATATTCGCATCCACATTATGCAAATAATCCTATATATCTACAAGCATATCAAAGGGATGAGAAAGGGAAAGTAATATTTGATAAAGATGATAATCCCATTCCAATTGAAGGAACAGAGGAGTTGTATGACATAATTAAAGAAGATCGACTAATTGTTTTGAATGATCCAATCGGAATGATTGAGGATCTGTTAAATATAATTGAATATAAGAAAAATTTATTTACTTCAGATCTAGATAAAAAAAAGTTTCAAGCTATGACGAATATTTTAACCTTGAAAGCTAATGTACAGGGAAAAATATTTACTGAGGAACTAAGTGATATAAAAACTCAGTATGACAGAAAAGTAATTTCTGAGGAAATGGGTAGACTTTCGTCTCTTGAGCAAGAAGGTTATGAAGTTAATAGACAAATTACGATTCAATATGAAAATAGATACTATGATTATACGTTAAAAGAAATCGAAAATCTTAATAAAAATGTCAAGAAAGAATTTGAAGATGCTTGGTACAAGAATGGTTTTTTTAGTAAATCATTTTCTAGTTATTATAAAGAAGAGGAAATGATTCAGTGGCTTGAATTATTAAATATGCAAAATGAAAATTATGTTAATAATAATTTATTGCCATTAATTGAGAAATATTTAAGTTTTTTAAAGTCCGATATTTTATTTAAATATATGGAATACAGTTTTGATCATGAAACTAAATTTTCTGCGACTAATTTTTTAGAAATTTGTTCTCGAATAATAGGTGAGTCTGATACTTTTAAAATTGTTTCAGAGTATTATTCTAAATTGCTAGATGAAAGTGATTTCAGTAATGGAAAAAACTATCTATTTCGTCTAATGACCTATGATTCTAAGAATATTCAATCAAAGGTTATAGCGGCTTCAGGGACATTAAATACTTATCAAATGACAGGTGTGGCATTTGCGACATCTCAATTGATTGATGAATCTGGTTTGAAAATATTAAATGGTGCTAATACTCAACTTAATCATTTGTCAGAAAGATTAAATAGCCTAAATAATTTACTAAGTGAGCAAATTGGAGGGTGTGCATCAAGAGTAATTAATGGGCAGGCAAAAAGAACATTTAATAAAACAGTTGCAATGAAATCACTTGAAACATTCTCAGATAAGTTGCTCATAGGTAGTGAGTATGAAGGTACGCTCAAACAAGTAACACAGAAAATTATCAAAGATTTTAATATTGATTATTCTGATTTAGTCTCTAAAAATAATCAAAGTAAAAGAAATGCTAAGAAAGCATTAAATTTGTCATATATAGCGAATATACAAAACTTGATTCAGGGTATTTTTATTTCAAATACAGATTTTTATAAATATGGAGAAAAAAATGTTAGAATAAAAGTGGTATTATTTAAAGATCGATCAGGGAGTTTAATCACAGGTGATGATGTGGTTCGAAATACTCAAGGAGAAATTATAAAAGCGCAAGATGATATTAATAAGGGAGAAGCTACTAAAAAGGCAGTTTATGCAAGAACGGGTACAGGTTTTGGTTTTGGTGTATTTGCTTTTAATTTACAATTTGTAACCCTTCTTGGAGCAATAGAAAAAACAACAGGAAGTGCACAAACACAATTTGAATTAGCTGCTGCATTAAGTGCTACTGTAGGTAACATTGCAGATGTGTTTAGTCGTAAATTAGATGCAAAAATAAAACTTATAGGTAGTGATGCGAGATCAAAAAGACTGCTTGAAGTACAACAGCGTATCATGAGATACGGTCTTTATGGAGCAGCATTAATTCTAAGTGGGATTGAAGTTTATAAAGGGATCAATGCAAGCAAACATAATAATTATGTGTTAGCTTTTAGTTATTTGGGTAATGCTAGTATGATTTTTTGGAGTACAAGCTTATTTGTTCGTGGAGCAAACTATTTGCGGTTAGGTTTAACTGGGGGATGGTGGGGGTTAATTACTTTACCGATTTTATATGGTATTTCACAATGGATTGAGTTTCAAAAAAATAATGTGATGAAAGAGTACATTGCAAAATCATTGTGGGGAGTTGAAAGTGCAGGTTGGTCGCTAGGTGGTGATGAGCAAGCCTTTAAAAACTCAGTAGGTAGTTAAAATGCTAAAAAATGATTATCAATGTGCTTTAAATACTATAGGTAAACCTTTTGAAATTAATGTGCGAAATAAGAATTTTCAAACGAGAATAAGAGAATTTAAATTAGAGAATTCGGAAAATATTCAACCTTTTGCTCATCGTAATATCATACGTATAAATTCAACTTATCTTGAATTGCTTGATAGTTGGGATGATATTCGAGGTATGCCAACGGCATTATTTTTACCTGCATTTTTTGTACTTTTATTTGGTTTTGTAGGTACTCTTTATACTTTGTTTTTAACAATAATAGATAAAGAATATGCAATAGCAATAGCATTTTGTCTTTTATCTATTTTTTTTTCTTATTTAATTTATAATTTTTATACGATGGGTGGTAAAACCGATTTATTTGGAAAAACATATTATCCTATCCGCTTGAATAGAAAAAATCGAAAAGTTTATGCTTTTTCTCCTTATAGGGGAAAAATTATTGAGCTCGATTGGGATACTTTAAGATTTTCAGAAATGGGGTTCCATATAGGCTTTGAAAGGGAAATTCGAGCAAGTGTTGTCGATGAAAAGGGTATAGTTCAAGAAGAAATTATTTTATTTCGATATAGATCTTATATTAATGATATCGCTGAGAATAAGTTGGCATTTTTAAAAATCTATATGGATACAGATGACTTAAAGACTGTAGATCATGAGATTTCAGAATACTTCGATATTTATAATAGAAAGGAAACAGCAAAAGAAACATTAGAACGTTTATATTTGGCTTTTAACCATGAGGAATGGGAGACGAATCAGCGTAATAATAAGAAGGATTTAGTAGTGTTGTTTTACGAAATGCTATTCGCTTTCCCGTTATTCTTTCTAAGACGGTTGGGTTTAATCTTTTCAAAAGTTCCTATTTGGCCTGAATATATAGAACAAGAGTGTGCTGTTGCTGAAAATGACCCTTATGATTCGATGAAAAATAAACGTAAACTGCCACCAATACAATTTACCTTAGTTGAAATTATACTTCTAAGTGTGGGATGTATTGTGATGATGAGTTTGGCGGGATTATTTTTTTATGCTGTGGCTTATTGGGGTTTGCATAGATAATATTTTGAAAAGTATAATTAGTTTAAATAAATATTGAAATAAAAAGCCCTTCAGGGCTTTTTATCTATAACTTAAGGTAATTGCTTAATCGGACTACCACCCAACGCCTGCATCAAAGTTACATAAGCATTGTATTGACTCTGCTTAGTTTGAACCAAAGACAGTCGTGCATTACGCGTGGTCTCCTGTGCATCAAGCAAGTTTTTTAAGGCAATCGCACCATGACGATAACGCACTTCAGTCAAACGCTCGGTCTTTTCTGCAAGCTGTAAATTACGTTCTTGTAATGCAACTTGTTGGCTTAACTCAGTACGATTGGATAGTGCATTTTCCACATCGGCAAAAGCCTGATACAAGGTCTGACGATATTGAATAATGGCTTTTTCATAGTCTAAGTCACTAATCGCCAAGTCCTTTTTCATATCGTTATATTGCAAGAACGGTAAACTTAAACTTGCACCCAATGCCAAAGCAGGATTTTGCAATAAATTACTCAAAGAGGTACTACTCGAGCCTAAACTGCCAGTCAAACTAATCGAAGGGTAGTAACTCGCTTTCGTTGCATCTTTATTTGCCAAAGCTTTACGCAATCTTAATTCGCTCGCTTGTAAATCTGGACGGCGAGACAACAACTCGGCAGGTAAACCTGCTGCAATCGTCGGTAATGCAATTCGAGGTAAACGCTGCGGCTCTGAAATATTCAGTTGTTGCACAGGTTGATGCAATAACACAGCCAATGCAGTCCGAGTTTCTACTTTTTGTTGGGCAATTTGGCTTAAGGTCGCTTTTTGACTTTGCACCGATTGCTCGGCTTGCGTTAGATCTAAACCTGACACAGCACCGGCTTTATATTGCACCTTGACCAAGTCATAGGTTTTTTGCGTACTGGCCAAATTTTGCTGCGCAATACTGTAGCGCTCATTTAAATAGCCAAGTTGCCAATATAGGTTTGCTGTTGTTGCAATCAAACTTTGGGCAGTGGCTTGCAGGTCTTGTTCAGTTGCTAAAGCTTCCCATTTTGCGGCCTCAGTCTGGCTAGCCAAACGACCAAATAAATCTACTTCATAACTGACGCCACCACTGAGTGATACACCTTTTGATGAGTCATCACCTGAGTTAAGGTTAAAGTTATGCCCAGTTGAAACACTTGAACTCACGCGTGGCCCTTGCTGATTCTCAGCCAAACCAGCTTTTAGTCGAGCTTGCTGTAAATTAATACCTGCAACAGCAAGGTCTGTATTGGCAGCTAAAACTTGATTCACCAACTGGTTCAATTCAGCATCATTAAACAATGTCCACCATTGGTCAGCATAAGTATCTGCATGAACTTGCTGACTCATGGCTTTCGCATTTTGAAATTGCGTCGGGATTTGTGTTGCAGGGGCTTCATACGGCGTCTTAACCACAGCGGCACAGCCGACTAAGCTACTTCCGAGAATGAAGGCACTTGCAAGTTTACTTAAGGTCATTTGCATCATTATTTCCTTATTCGCGAGAAAGCGCATCGACAGGGTTAAGCTGTGCGGCATTACGTGCAGGAATAAAGCCAAACACAATACCAATCATACTTGAGCAGACAAATGCAGCTACGATAGACGTCGTTGAATAGGCCATTTGGAATGTTCCACCGGCAAAATGACTAATCAATTGTCCAATACCTAAAGATAATAAAACCCCAAGCACCCCGCCTAAGATACATACCAACACCGCCTCAATCAGGAACTGCTGTAAAATGTCACTTTGACGGGCACCCACAGCCATACGTACACCAATTTCTTGAGTACGCTCCGTCACAGAAACCAACATAATGTTCATGACCCCAATACCACCGACGATCAATGAAATCACCGCAATTGCAGAAACTAACAAGGTCATCGTTTGAGTAGTTTGTTGAATGGTTTCACGGATACTATCGGAGTTTTGTGTAAAGACATCTTGCGCGCCATGACGTTGCACTAACAAGTTTAATATGGCGTTCTCAGCCGCAGCACTTGGGTATTCATCTTTTACTCGAACAATGATGCTACGTACGTTCGACTGCCCCAGCATACGACTCATAACCGTTGAATAGGGCAAATACACATTCAGGCTATCTGAGTTACCCATCATGCTTTTTTGTTCTTCGATCACGCCAATGATACGGCTCGGCACACTGCCTAATAAAATCACTTGACCCACAGGGTTGGTGCCATCTGCAAAGAAGGTATTTTTAGTATTACTATCAATCACCACATCTTGCGCTTGCTCAGTCACGCTTTCTTTATCAAAAGGTTGACCCGAAGCGAAGTTCATTCCTTTGACATAGAAGAAATCTTCACTCACGCCATTTACTGTGGTTGACGCTTCTATGTCTTTAAAACGTGCTGTAACAGATGAATTGACTGAAGGACTAACGCCATCGACATAAGGTTGTTCCGCAAGGGCCGTCGCATCGGCTGGAACCAATGTTTTTACTTGCGATGATCTTGAGTTATCACCAAATCCACGACCTTGATACACCGTGATGGTATTGGTACCTAAACTACTGATATTTTCTAAAATCTGCTTTTGCGAACCATTCCCAAGAGCCACAACAGAAACCACAGAAGCGATACCAATAATGATCCCGAGCATGGTTAAAAATGTTCGCATACGGTGAGCATTCATGGCTAAAATCGCCATACGGAAAGCTTCACCTAAACGGTCAACGGCTGAGCGCCAGCTCGAGGTTTTTTTCTGTGTGTTTGGAACGAGTTGTTGTTTTTCTAAAGGTTCATCATCTGTTTCAGGTACATTGGGCTGATCTGAGATGATATTACCGTCAGAAATTTCAATAATTCGAGTCGCATTTTTTGCAACATTATGGTCGTGCGTGACCAAAATAATGGTATGACCTTTGGCATTGAGTTCGCGCAAAATCCGCATCACTTCAATACCACTATTCTTATCCAATGCACCGGTGGGTTCATCGGCAAGAATAACATCGCCACCATTCATGAGGGCACGCGCAATCGATACACGTTGTTGCTGACCACCCGAGAGTTGGCTCGGACGGTTTTGGGTTTTTTCACCCAGTCCAAGATCGGTTAGTAGTTGCTTGGCACGTGCATTGCGTTCGGTTGCATCTGCACCGGCATAGATTGCGGGAACTTCAACGTTACCTGCAGCATTCAAATCACCGAGTAAGTGATAGCGCTGGAAAATAAAGCCAAAATATTCACGGCGTAACTGTGCCAGTTCATCTGGTTCAAGTTCACGAGTTTCACGCCCTTTGACTTTGTAGCTGCCATTTGTGGGTTTATCTAGGCAACCTAAAATGTTCATGAGGGTAGATTTACCAGAACCGGACTGACCTACAATCGCCACCAGTTCACCTGGGTAAATCTCAAGATTGACCCCTTTTAGAATCTGGACTGTGCTTTCACCAGCAGGGAATTCACGAGTCAGATTCTTGACCTCAAGTAGAGGCGTCTGATTTTGACTCATCATTACATTCTCATTGGGCCGCCAGCACCACCACGGTTGCTGCGTTTCGCTGAATCATTAGAGGTATCTGAACCGTCGGCAATCACGACTTTGTCACCTTGTTTTAAGCCACGGATCACTTGTGCGGTCACACGGTTATTTAAACCGAGTAATACCTGTTGTGGTTGAGCTGAACCATCGGCTTGTAGTACACGAACCATCGCAACGCTGGCTTTACCTTGTTTGACCAATGCTTTTTCAGCTTCAGTCAGTTCTAAACGTTTAGGACGGTTTGGATTGTCTTTGTTCGATCTACCTTCTGCGATGGCATTTTTATCAGCAGATTGACCATTTGCAGATGCATTATTACGGCTACGTTGTGGGCGGTTCGAGGTTTGAACGGCTGCGGCAGGTACAGTCAAGACATTCTTGGCTTCATCTAAAATGATATACACCTGAGCAGTCATATCAATACGCAATTTACCGTCTTCATTTGGGACATCAAATAACGCATTGTAGTAAACCGCAGTACTTGAAGACGAAGAGGTGTTGTTGTTACTTTCGGTGTTAATTGAGTTTGGCGCAGGTTCAACTTGGCGCAGGGTAGCATAGTGTTTTGTTTCACTGTCGCCCAAGGTTGTAAAATAGACGTTTTGACCTTCTTGGACTTTCATCACATCGGCTTCAGAAATTTCCGCCTTAATGGTCATGGTGTCGAGTTTTGCCAATTTCACAATGGTTGGCGCACTTTGGTTGGCATTTACGGTTTGACCTTCTTCAGTCACAATCGCCACGATGGTTCCATCCATAGGTGCAACAATTTGTGTATAGCCTAAGTCTTCTTTTGCAGTCGCTAAAGTTAAACGTGATTGTTCGATTTGTGCATTAATGGCTGCAATATCAGCTTGCGCAGTTTTATAACTTGCTAGCGCAGATTCAAGTTCTGCACGACTAGTCGCGTCTTGAGCGTACATTGCTTGTTGACGATTATATTCAGCTTGGACTTTTGCAAGATTTGCTTGTTTAACTGCCAATTGCGCTTGTTGGTTTTTGATGCTGGCTTCTGCAGTTTTTAAATCATTTTCCTGACGTACCGAGTCAATACGGGCAATCAGCTGACCTTGTTTCACTTCATCACCGAGTTGCACATACATCTTTTTCACCTGACCAGAAACCTGTGCACCAACACTCACCATTTTGGTTGCTTCAAGTACACCTGTTGCAAGCACAGAGTTTTCAATGTCACCACGACTCACTTCAGCAGTAATATATTGCGGCTGAGTTTCTTTAGGTTTTAGGAAATGCCATGCAGTGACAGCGATTGCCAAAGCAACGATGATGGCTACGATCAATTTTGCTGGTTTTATTTTTGGCATGATTGGCAGTTAAAAGTTTATAAAGATGAATGAATTATAAGATTTAAATACGGATAAATTGTGAACTTTTTGAACAAATAGTAATGATAATTATTCTTTTATACTGGAATGCAAGTTATTACAGCATTTTATTAGACTAGAAGAGTCTGCGCCCACACAAGCTGGCAATAGCTTGTTGTACCAAGTGCTCAGGATTTTCATGACCTAAACCTTTTATTGACGCGTCTAAACGAAGTAATAGGGCAGGCCAAGTCAAAAAATCGTTCGCATTTAAACGGCGTAACGCTTGTTGATACAGCCCGACTTTGGTTTTCCAAATACCGATTTGCAAGGCATTTTGTGGCTGCTCAAACAGTTGCATCAGCAAACGCATTTCCTTACTGATACTCCATAAAATCAGCGACATCGGCTCGCCTGAAGCGATTAAGTATTGAAAAATTTTAATTGATTGCGCCAAATTGCCTTGCAGCATGGCATCATTTAAATCATAGGTGGTGTAGCGTGACTGATCTTGTAAGCAAGAGTACAGATGATCTATCTGGATCATCTCTGCTTCAGGAAAAGTATCTGCGACACGCATTAAACTATTTTTTGCCGCCAGTAAATTGTGCTCATGATGCTGTTCTAGCCATTGCCAAGCATCATTGGCGAGTTGAATGCCAAGCTTTTGTGCTTCAACGGCCAAAATTTGCTGACGATCTTTAGGGTAGTTTGCAGTCAGTGCAACATTGACTCCATTGGCATCAATGGTTTGGAAAAAACTGGTCTTTAAACTCGCACTGTCTTGCTTCGGCATGACCACGAGCAGCAAGTTACTTTCATTTTGCTGCAAATAGCTTTTTAACAATTTTAGTCCATTGGCATCGGGTTTAATGCTGCCATGTGCCTCAATTGCCAGTTGACTGGAAAATAATGACAAGCTATTTAAAGCATTAAAGACATTTTTCCAATCAGCAGCAGAGCTAATGTCATACCGTTGACGCTCGACTTCTCGAGTGTTCCAACTCTTACGAAATGCATCGAGGAGATTTTGTTCAAGTAATGGCTCTTGACCATGCAGCACCCAGGCACCTTGCGCTTCATCTACACGTTTTAATGCCTGAAGATAGTCAAGTTTCATAAATCAAAATTACTCAGCTTTGGTCGGTGCAGTTAGTGGGTTTGCTTTCGGTAAGCGGTTTGATGAAATTTGGCGCACGATCTGTTGTGCAATGTCATCAATAATCACTTGTTTTAAATATTTTTCTTCTTGGTCATCGGTGTTCACGGTTGCTACGTCGTATTGGTAGCTACGTGTTGCCATCAATGTACGTGGTTCTGTCACAGGGTTACCTTGAGCATCTTCAATTTGGAACGTCACATTCAAGCGCAGTAAAGTTTCAACCAATTTACCATTGAGTTCTAAACGTCGTGGAGTGTAATCCAACACATGTAAGACATAGGCATTTTGATTATTGCTCAATTGCACGCCTGCAGAACCTAAATAAATCGCTAACTTTTCATGTAAGTCATCCGTATCTTCAGGAAGTGCCAATCGCATATTGGAATAGGCTACAGGTACAGCAGCAGGGTTGGTGCCTTTTAAATGAAAACCACAACCGACCATGCCTGCGCTCAGGCCCATAGTTAATACAATTGCAGCAACACGTTGAACCAAGTGCATAAAGTGTCCTCTGTTTCCCGAAGGGATAATGTTGAAATCCTGTGTGGATTGTAAAGTCAAAGCCCGTTGACTCGCAACGGGCTTTGTTTGGGAATTGTTTTTTAATCCCTCCCGACCTCCCTTTAAAAAAGGGAGGAGATCCGATTTTTTGTTGGGAGCGGGAAGTCCCCCTTTTATAAAGGGGGATTTAGGGGGATTAAATTAAACCACCAAGTTCACAAGTTTATTTGGCACAACAATTTCTTTCTTGGTTGGACCAGTCAAGAATTGTTGAACTTCAGGTAATGCTTTTGCTTGTGCCAAAATGTCATCTTTAGAGGCATCGACAGACACTTCTAATTTGCCACGAAGTTTGCCGTTCACTTGCACTACAATCGTTTGTGTATTGCGAGTCAGCGCAGATTCATCTACCGCAGGGAAGCGTGCTGATGTTAATTCGATACCAAACTCAGCCAATAAGGTTTGGCTTAAATGTGGTGCAAAAGGAGCAAGTAAAGTTAGAAGGGTAATGATTGATTCACGTGCAACGGCAACGTCATTGTCATCTTTGGCTTCAAACTTATTGTTTGCATTCAAAAGTTCCATCATCGCAGCAATTGCGGTGTTGAAGGCGTGACGACGTGCAATGTCATCACCCACTTTTTGAATGGTTTCGTGTGTTTTACGACGCAAGTCTTGTGCAGCGGTAGATAGTGTCGCTTTGTCGATGTTTGCAGCAGAGTTGCCTTGTTCAAGGAAACCAGATGCTAGGCGCCATACACGTTTTAAGAAACGGTTTGCACCTTCAACACCTGCGTCAGACCATTCTAGTGATTGATCTGGTGGAGCTGCGAACATCATGAATACACGTGCAGTATCTGCGCCGTATTGATCAATAATCGCTTGCGGGTCGATACCGTTGTTTTTCGATTTCGACATTTTTTCTTGACCGCCAACCACGACATCTTGACCATCACCTTGATATTTCGCAGAAATGATACGGCCTTTTTCATCACGTTCTAAATCGATGTCAGCAGGGTTAAACCAAGTCTTCTTACCTGAATCAGCTTCACGGTAGTAAGTATCCGCAAGCACCATACCTTGAGTAAGCAAGTTAGTGAATGGTTCGTTGCCTTGTACCACACCTTCATCACGCATCAATTTGTGGAAGAAGCGTGCATAAAGTAAATGAAGAATTGCGTGTTCAACACCACCGATGTATTGGTTCACAGGTAACCAAGTTTGACCCGCTTCAGGTTTCACCATACCGTCAGTGAAATCTGGAGATGCATAGCGTGCATAGTACCAAGATGATTCTACAAAGGTATCCAAAGTATCTGTTTCACGACGAGCATCGCCACCACAGCATGGGCAAGTGGTTTCATAGAACTCAGGCATTTTGTTGAGTGGATTGCCTGAACCGTCTGGAACCACGTCCGTTGGCAATACAACTGGAAGTTGTTCTTCAGGTACTGGAACCTGACCACATTTTTCACAGTTGATCATAGGAATTGGACAACCCCAATAACGCTGACGAGAAACACCCCAGTCACGTAAACGGAATTGAACTTTTACATTTGCAAGCTTTTGAGGCTCAAGTTTTGCAAGGAATGCATCGAATGCGCCTTGGAAATCTAAACCGTCAAATTCGCCTGAATTCACCAGTTTGCCTTCTTTAGAACCGTACCATTCTTGCCAAGTGGTTGCGTCAAAGTCTGCATCGTCTGCACCTTTGGCATCAATCACTTGCTTGATGGTTAAGCCATATTTGTTGGCAAATTCGAAGTCACGTTCATCGTGTGAAGGCACTGCCATCACCGCACCTGAACCGTAAGACATCAAGACGTAGTTTGCGATCCAAACAGGAACTTCTTCACCTGTAACTGGGTGCTTAACTGACAAACCTGTTGCCATGCCTTTCTTTTCAGCAGTCGCAAGGTCTGCTTCAGCAACAGAACCCATACGGCACTCTTCGATAAATGCAGCAAGCTCAGGATTGCTTTCCGCAGCTTTAAGTGCCATCGGATGTTCTGCTGCAACCGCAACATAAGTCACACCCATGAGTGTGTCAGCACGAGTGGTAAATACAGTTAAACCATCTGCATAAACATTTGGATTCGCTGAAGGGAAGGTAATTTCCATACCCTGTGAGCGACCAATCCAGTTACGTTGCATGGTTAAAACTTGCTGTGGCCAGCCGTCTTTTAATGTTTCTAAATCGTCAAGTAATTCTTGCGCATAGTCAGTGATGCGGAAGTAGTACATTGGAATATCACGTTTTTCGACCAATGCACCAGAACGCCAGCCACGACCATTTTCAACTTGTTCGTTTGCTAAAACAGTTTGGTCTACTGGGTCCCAGTTCACTGTTGAAAGCTTACGGTAAATTAAACCTTTTTTATAAAGCTGTACGAATAACCATTGTTCCCAGCGGTAGTATTCAGGTGTGCAAGTTGCAAATTCACGATCCCAATCTACAGAAAGACCTAACTTTTTAAGCTGATTACGCATGTAATCAATGTTTTCAAAAGTCCATTTTGCAGGAGCGACTTGATGGGCAATTGCCGCGTTTTCAGCAGGCAAACCGAAAGCATCCCAACCCATGGGCTGTAGCACAGTTTCACCTTGTAAGCGGTGGAAACGGCTGATCACGTCACCAATCGTATAGTTACGCACATGACCCATATGCAGTTTGCCACTTGGATAAGGGAACATAGAGAGGATATAACGACGTGGTCCTTCTACTTGGTCGGCAACTTTAAAGGCTTTGCGATTTTCCCAGTCTTGTTGGACTGTAGGTTCAATCGCACTGGCTTGATATTCAGGGTCAATGTGAGTAGTCATAAACGTAAATAGAAATAACGGTTAAAAAGTTTGTGCTACAGCATAGCGCAAAATACGCCTAGAGTGAATTTTGCGATGCTGTGTAGATGTAAATAATTTAAGTCAAAATTGAAGGCTTTGGCGTAAATTATTGTGGTGCGGAGGCTACGGCTTGACCTTGGCGGAGCGCTGCATTGGCTTCGCGTTGTTGTTCCGCTAGTTGCTCATTTTGTTCATTCGACTGTTCGGCTTCACGTGAAACCTCTTCTTGGTTTTTTGCTGGAGTTGATTGCGTAGTCGTTGTTGCACCATAGGTATACACTTTACCTTTACGCTGCGCATTTTTTGGCGGTGGCGTGGTGGTGTAATGCGTTGAACCTTTTGCATCCACCCACTTGTAATATTCTTTCGCTGAAAGGTCCAAACTGGTCAGGCAAAACGCCATGCTAGATAAAATACATGCAGTTCGTGCAATCATCGTCTTCATCATAAATTCAGTCCCAAAGTTATAGTGATCATGCAAAATTATGCTGAAAATTTTGCGCTTTTTTGACAGTAGAATCTATGCATTTTTTAGCACAAAGGATAAAAGGGGCATCGGGTGGGATGAATAACTTTGTGAATGATGAATTGGGGGATTTATAAGCAATAAAAATATTGGATTCTTATCATTTAACCTATGCAGCAACTTCAATGAAGGCAATTGAATTAAAAACTCACATTCATTTAATTTATTTATTAGATTTATAAAAGTATTTTATTAAATACATGCTAACTGGTTATAAATAAACAAACTACAAAGAATGCAAAGAACGGGAGTGTGCTTAAAAAACAAACGGTCTGTAAGTAATCAGAAAAAAGCCCATTTTTAAACTTGACTTTAATGGTTGAAACTACAAAAATGCTGTCTTTAGTTTTATATGCCTTAGATCGATCACCCTTCGAATGAGTGCATTTTAGCAATGGACTTCTTCTCTAGCCGAGAGGTTGAACAAAGCCAACAAAATATGTTTATCCCAACATGTTTTAGACCCCATATTGCTCAAACAGCAAGCAGGTCAGATTTTTTTCTTATTGCTATGAAAACTATGAAATTTGTGTGCTATAACAGAGCACACAGTTAATGAATTAACCACGACAAATGCCCTCCATTTGTGCGTGAAAAAAGATTAGGGTGAATCACGTTGGAACTTTTATCTGGTGGTGAAATGCTTGTTCGCGCTTTAGCGGACGAAGGCGTTGAACATGTTTTTGGATACCCAGGCGGCGCAGTACTGCATATTTATGATGCGCTATTTCAACAAGAAAAAATCAATCATTACCTAGTGCGCCACGAGCAAGCTGCTGGTCATATGGCTGATGCTTACTCACGTGTCACAGGTAAAACAGGTGTCGTATTGGTGACATCTGGTCCTGGTGCAACAAATACCGTAACTCCAATTGCAACTGCCTATATGGACTCAATCCCAATGGTGATTTTGTCAGGTCAGGTTGCAAGCCATCTTATCGGTGAGGATGCGTTCCAAGAAACGGATATGGTCGGTATTTCGCGCCCAATCGTAAAACACAGCTTCCAAGTACGTCATGCAAGCGAAATCCCTTCGATTATTAAGAAGGCATTTTATATCGCTTCAAGTGGCCGTCCCGGTCCTGTTGTTGTTGATATTCCAAAGGATGCGACGAATCCTGCAGAGAAATTTGCTTACGAATATCCTGAAAAAGTGAAAATGCGTTCGTATCAACCGCCGCATCGTGGTCACTCTGGTCAAATTCGTAAAGCAATTGATGAATTGATTCATGCTAAACGCCCAATTATTTATTCAGGCGGTGGTGTGGTTCAAGGCAACGCTTCTGCACAGTTGACAGAACTTGCACATTTATTGGGTTATCCAGTAACCAGTACCTTAATGGGTCTTGGTGCGTATCCAGGCAATGATGAACAGTTCATTGGTATGTTGGGTATGCATGGTACTTATGAAGCCAATATGACCATGCACAATGCAGATGTGATTCTGTGTGTAGGCGCGCGCTTCGATGACCGTGTAACCAATAATCCAGCGAAATTCTGTCCAAATGCAAAAGTCATTCATATTGATATTGACCCAGCAACGATTTCAAAAACAATTATGGCGCACATCCCAATTGTGGGTGCAGTAGAGCCTGTATTGACTGAAATGTTGGCGCAATTAAAACAATTGAATGTGTCGAAACCAAATCCTGAAGATATCGGGGCTTGGTGGAAACAAATCAATGAATGGCGCCAAGTTCATGGTTTGAACTATGACAAACCAACTGATGGTTCGATGAAGCCACAGCAAGTTGTTGAAGCGTTGGATAAAATTACCAATAGTCAAGCCATCATTACTTCAGACGTTGGTCAACACCAAATGTTTGGTGCGCTTTACTACAAATACACACGTCCACGTCAATGGATCAACTCAGGTGGTCTAGGAACCATGGGTGTAGGTTTGCCATATGCTATGGCAGCTAAACTTGCCTTCCCAGATCAACAAGTAGTGTGTATTACTGGCGAAGCATCGATTCAGATGTGTATCCAAGAACTATCTACATGTAAGCAATATGGCTTGAATGTAAAAATTCTATGCTTGAATAACCGTGCATTAGGTATGGTTAAGCAATGGCAAGACATGAACTACGAAGGTCGTCACTCAAGCTCGTATGTTGAGTCACTTCCAGACTTCCCTAAATTAATGGAGGCGTATGGTCATGTAGGTATTCAAATTGACCATGCAGATGAACTCGAGTCAAAGCTTGCTGAAGCGATGGCGATCAATGACAAGTGCGTGTTTATTAACGTGATGGTTGACCGTTCAGAGCATGTATATCCAATGTTGGTTGCTGGCCAGTCAATGAAAGATATGTGGTTAGGCAAAGGAGAGCGCACACAATGAGACATATTATCTCTGTACTTGTAGAAAACGAAGCAGGTGCGCTTTCACGTTTGGTAGGTTTATTCTCTCAGCGTGGTTATAACATTGAGACATTAAACGTAGCGCCAACAGAAGATCCGACGCTTTCGCGTTTGACTTTAACCACGTATGGCGATGAGCATAAAATTGAACAAATCACCAAACAACTCAACAAGCTTGTCGAAGTTGTTAAAGTTGTTGATTTGTCTGAAGGTGCTCATATTGAACGTGAATTGATGTTAATTAAAGTCAAAGCACTTGGTTCAGCGCGCGCAGAAATTAAACGTACTGCGGATATTTTCCGTGGACAAATCGTAGACGTAACACCAACGACATATACCATTCAAATCGCAGGTACAACTGAAAAGATAGATGGTTTTATTGATGCCTTAGCTGAAAATACAATTCTAGAAGTTGTACGTTCAGGTGTTTCAGGTATCGCACGTGGCGAAAAAGTTTTAACTATCTAATTTTATATTTTCACCTCACTCCTATGGGTGAGGTACTTGAAACGTGAATAATCAAACAGAATCACGTTATCAAGTTAAAGGAAACAAAAGCATTTTAGCGGAGACAGCAATGCAAATTTTTTACGATAAAGACACAGACTTATCTATCATCCAAGGCAAAAAAGTAGCAATCATTGGTTATGGTTCACAAGGCCATGCTCATGCGCTTAACCTTAAGGATTCAGGCGTTGATGTAACTGTAGGTCTACGTGCTGGTTCTACTTCTTGGAAAAAAGCTGAAAATGCTGGTCTTAAAGTTTCAGAAGTTCCTGCTGCTGTAGCTCAAGCTGACTTAGTTATGATTTTGACTCCAGATGAGTTCCAATCACAACTATACCGTGACGTAATTGAGCCAAACATCAAGCAAGGTGCAACGCTAGCATTTGCTCATGGTTTCTCTGTTCTTTATAACCAAGTTGTTCCACGTGCTGACCTTGACGTAATCATGGTTGCTCCAAAAGCGCCTGGTCATACTGTACGTTCAGAATTCCAACGTGGTTCAGGTGTACCTGATCTTATCGCTGTTCACCAAGATGCTTCTGGTAATGCACGTAACGTTGCGCTTTCTTACGCTTCAGGTGTTGGTGGTGGCCGTACTGGTATTATCGAAACTTCATTCCGTGAAGAAACTGAAACTGACCTTTTCGGTGAGCAAGCAGTTCTTTGTGGTGGTGCTGTTGAATTGGTTAAAATGGGCTTCGAAACTCTTGTTGAAGCTGGTTATGCACCAGAAATGGCTTACTTCGAATGTCTACACGAACTTAAATTGATCGTTGACTTAATGTTCGAAGGCGGTATCGCGGACATGAACTACTCAGTATCAAACAATGCTGAATATGGCGAATACGTAACTGGTGTTGAAGTAATCAACGAACAGTCTCGTGAAGCTATGCGTAATGCGCTTAAACGTATTCAATCTGGTGAATACGCGAAGATGTTCATCCAAGAAGGTGCGTTGAACTATCCTTCTATGACTGCTCGTCGTCGTCAAAACGCGGCGCATGGTATCGAAGTAACTGGTAACAAGTTACGTGCGATGATGCCTTGGATCCAAGCGAACAAAATCGTTGATAAAGAGAAAAACTAATTTCTTGAATCAATTGATTTGAATATGAAGACCCACTCATTTTGAGTGGGTTTTTTAATATCTAAAGTTACGTGCCTTAAAAATAGAAAAGCATACTTTTCTATTTTTGCGTACCTTGGATCCAAGCGAACAAAATCGTTGATAAAGAGAAAAACTAATTTCTTGAATCAATTGATTTGAATACGAAGACCCACTCATTTTGAGTGGGTTTTTTAATATCTAAAGTTACGTGCCTTAAAAATAGAAAAGTAGTACTTTCATTCCTTACGCGTCACTCAGAACAGTGTGCTGCCTCGTTGTACTTCGTACAAAACAATGTTTTGTACTCGTTCATACTTTGGATCAAAGCGAACAAAATCGTAAGCAAAGAAAAGAATTTATTTAATTATCTTTTGAGTTTTATGCTACAAGGAACCCAATATTAGCGTGGGTTAGAATAATGATTTTATATAAATATGTGAGTTTTGAAGCTGCTTTAACGATTTTAAAAACAAAATCTCTAGGTTTTCACATTTAGAAAATTTTAATGACCCATTTGAATGCACTGGTTTTGGTTTTTATGATTTGGATGTACCGACATCGGTAGCAGTAGGGCATTCCGAAATCAGTTTTCTAGAAAATATGTGATTTTAAGTTTGACTAGAACTGCTTTAAATCTACTCATCTGGCCACATTATGGGGATAGTTAAAAAAGGTGTCGTGATCGGAATAGACACATGCAAAGCAGGCCTTGAAGATGGTGATCAATTTATTATTCCTTCAACAAAAGGGGAGTTGAGATATTTAAAAACAGCGCCGAAGCAGGCCAATGTGGCAAGTGTTGAAAAATTAATGTCGGTAGGAAATTCAAATATTTTAAATTGGGATAATGAAGAAGTTTTAATAAAGCATGGTTTGCTTTATAAAATGCAGGAATGGGCATACAAAGAGGAAGTACGTATTGTAAAAAATATTAGCGATGCTCAATTCGGGTATCACTTTTCTACAAAAACACATGCATATATCAATGACCAACTTTGGCAAAGAGTCCAATTGCAAACACGTCCAATATTTATACATTAAAATTGCCTGAAGAAGCCTTTGTTGAAGTATATGTTAGGAAAAATGCATATATTGATCTTAGAAGAAAGCAAGAGCTTGTGAAACCAGTAATTGATCATAAGAGATCAGTTTGAATTGCTGAAAGATCTATGTGTTGAATCTAATATTAGTTTGAAATGCATTTTATTAGATTTGGAAACATGGGCTTTAAAAGCGACTCCAATTTAATCTGATGATTTGAGTTGTAGGTGGTTTCAAAATTCCTATATTTGTGTCATCTGTGTTGAATTTAGGTTGTGATAGAGTAGGCATTATTCATGCTGTATGGAGTGTGTAATTGCAATGAAAATATCAAAACTCTCTCTTTTACTCGCTCTTTGTCTACCTGTGGTGGGTTTTGCACAAGATGCAGATATAGCACAGCCTGAGTTAAAGCCTTTACCTGATGTCCGGATATCCATGCAGCGGATGCTTCGCTCTACTGAAGGGCGCTATTTCTTAGATTTGTATGCTGGCATATGGAATCCGCACGGGACTTTAACTGATCTACAAGAGCCCAAACAAATTAACTTTAAAGGGACTCAAAAAGTTGATTTTATTGACTTGAACTCAGTCAATGTTGTGACTGAACAAAGTGCTGCAACAGCTTATCGATTGGCAGGTACATTGAATGCAAATACAGGCTCGTTTAAAGCTGAACTGACGGAACAAACGGCACCACCATCTACAAGTTATCTACAGTTTGAACCTGCGTTTAAAGCTGCAGATAAACCTATCCTGCTGTTTAAGTTTTATGGGGTGCAATCCGCAGACCAACCTTATGGGAAGTCTCTAAAACGCGTAGATGTGATTAATAAATCAAATGGCAAAGTACTACAGTCATTACAAGGCTTTAATGCTTTTGGGAATAGTATGGGATTCTTAGATGTAAACTTTGATGGATACTATGATGTTGTACTTTCAGATACCTCTGATGGTCGAAAAATAGAAGATAAGCGATTTATTTATTGGATGTACAATCCTAAAACGAAGAATTTTCAACGCTCACCACAATTGGAAAAAATTGCTGGCTTCCCAAAATTAAAAGGAGAGTTGCAGCAGATCGACTTTGGATCAGGTCAAATCTTTCGAGTCGATCAAGGATTGCTTTATCCAGTCAGTGAGTAAGTTAAATTTTAAAAAGCCCCATAACTTGGGGCTTTTTTTATTTATAGAATTTTCTAAAGATGAATGTAGATACTTTTAAATGAGGTAGTCAGTATTTTGAATAAAAAATCAAAGTAAAAAGAGGGTTGAAAGAGAGGGACTGAATTTTAACATACATGATATTTCATGTAATAAATGAGATTCTAAAAATTTGAAAAACAAAAAACTGAAATTTAAAGAAAGAAAATATGATTTACAAAAGCTTAACATTGGAAACTAAGACGTGTTTCAAAACCTGTAATTTAATACAAAGGCTCAGTATTTGGTGACGTAATTCTTGTATTGCGTTTCAAAAGACATACCTGAAAGTGGTGATTATACATTTGAGATTCTATTTAAAATTTAAATTTAATCGGTCTTTACTATTAATATAGTTGAATATTCACGTAGTATTGGTTTGTTTGAAAATTATTTTGAACTATTTCACAAATATTTGGTGAAATATGTAACAGCCTATATTATTTTTAATGTTGCTAAATTTAATAAAAACAATAAGATATAATATACCAAAAAATAGGGATATGAAAAAAATCCCCAAAATTTGGGATAAAGAGAAAAATTAAATGAAAATATAAAAATTAAAAATATTTAATATATTACAAACACATAATTTAAATATTTGTAAAAAATAATATTACATGAATATTCGTGTGAAATTTCCATATTAGGTTCTTTTTTTCTCAACATGATTAAGAATGAATCAGCACCTAGGGAAAGTAATATTAATTAGTTTTTCTTAATAAATATCCTTTGATGCACATACTAATAAATCTCATATGAGAATGGAGAAGTGAAATGTCTACATCTAAAATTTTAACCGCAGTACTATCTGCAACATTGTTCGTAGCACTTCCAGCAACATCTGCAATCGCTGGTGGTAAAAAAGAATCTAAACAATGTGGCGGTGCGCCGTGTGAAGGCGAAATCGACATCGAGTTACAGATTCTGAAAGCATGTGAGCTTTTGGTGGGTAAAGACATCAAACTCGTTGAAGACAGTTATACAGGTGCTAGTAGCTTTCAAGTTACAACAAACACCCCATATACACTGAATTTATCTACACTGAATGCAGGTACAAGTGCAGATACTTTTGTAAAACATGAAACGACTACTGATAAAGTAGCTACAAAAATCACGACTTCAAAAGGTGGTGTGAATTATCCAATCGGCTCTACACCTGTAGCTGGTATGAGTGTTGATAACTTCACAGTATCTGTTGCTCCAAAATCTGCAATTTCAGCGACTCAACGTGCTGGTACATACAAAGATACTTTATATATCAAAGTAGCTTACTAATCCAAATTTAGGGAGTTGATTCTACATAGTTAGGGTCAACTTCTTTTTATTTTGAATTGATAATAATATTTAAATGTACTGGGGTGGGTATATGAAAAGTTTATTTAAAGTCGTTTCATTAAGTTTAATGGCTTGCTTATTGAGTCCTCAAATATTTGCAGGAATTTCAATTAGCCCTGTGCAGTTATATTTAACCGATAAATCTAAACAACGCAGTGCGACATTTACTTTGGAATCGAAAGGGGATGATGAGACACCACGTATATTTGAAGCTCAAGCATTTAAATGGACTCAAAATGCTGCAGGCGAAGATATTCTTTCACCTGAATCCAATATTATTATCAATCCGAAAAACTTTATTTTAAAACCAAATTCAAAACAAATGGTTCGTGTGGGATTTACTCAATCTGTAGAAAGTATGAATCTACAACAAGAAGAAGCATGGCGTATTCTTTATACTGAGCTACCACAAGTGACGAACTCTGAATCGAAAATTGCACTGTTATTAAGTATTAATGTGCCATTTTTTGTCGGTAAACAAGAACCCGCTTATTTGAAATTTATTGCCAAAAAATCGAATGGTCGCACCATTATTCAGGTTGAAAATTTAGCAAAATCACACATTCAAATCCAAAAACTTTATGTCATCGATAAAAGCAAGAAAACAGTCGCTGAATCTTCCGATATGAAATATTTATTGGCATTAGGTAAAAACCAATACGACATCGGGAATGTTTCTTTACAAGGTGCTAGTAATTATAAAGTCGTTGTGGAAACAGATAAAGGTGACACTCCTTTGGAGTTTAATTTAGTTGAGTAGTGGCTATGAATAGAATTACATTGCTTCTATATTGTATTTTATGTGCTAATTCTGCTCATGCAGAAGCCTTTGATATGCCTGATGATTTGTTTCCAACCAGTATTTGGGTAAACGAAGTAGACCGCAAGAGCGAAGTATTATTACTGACTGAAAATAACAAGTTTTATATAGAGTGCGCAGATCTTGATAAGCTGCAAATCAAAGTAGAAATTCTGAAACGACATGCAACTAAAAATTCATTTTGTTTGGTAACGGATCAAGATATTCAGTCTGGATTTGATCCTCAATTGCAAGCCGTCAAAATTAATCTTCCATCAAAATATTTCTTTGGGCTAGAAACTGATACCTTAATCAGCCAGCCGATGCCTGCAAATTTTGGTGCATTTCTTAATTATGAAATGCATTTTGAAAATAATACTCAACATAATAATTTTGGTGTGCTACCTGAACTGGGCGTGTTTAAAGACAATTGGATTTTAAGAAATAATGCCTTTTATCGAAATAATAAAGGTGATGATTATCGTGAAGAAAAATTCGTCAGGTTAAATAGTAGTCTTGAGTTTGATTTTTCTAAAAGTGCGACCAAACTGGTTATTGGTGATACGACCTCTGCATATAGTGCATTAATTCATGGTGTGCGATTTGGTGGTTTGAGTTTTGGTACAGACTATATGTCACGCCCAGATTTTGTGTATTGGAATATTCCAAGTCTAAAAGGCAGTGCGGTTTTACCTTCGACTGTTGATTTATATATTGATGGCGTAAATATTTATCAGAAAAAGATTTCACCTGGAGATTATAACTTACAAACAGGTGCCAATATTGAAAGTGCCGGTACAGCGCAAATGGTTGTACAAGATGTATTGGGGAATACCACTGTTCGAAGCTTCCCGGTATTAATTAGTAGTAAATTGCTTAAAGAAGATTTAAATGATTACAACATATCATTAGGGAAACTACGCTTCAGTTATGACGAAGAAAATAGCGATTATCGCGATTTTTTTAGTTCAGCCTATTGGCGTAGAGGTGTCACCAGTCGTACCACTTTAGGTGCAAGTGCTACCTATAGTGACAAAGTAAAAAATGCAGGACTGCTATGGACGCAAGCGGTCAATCGATGGTTTGTTTTAGACAGTATTTTTTTAGGCAGTAAAACCGATGACGACGATGGCTATTCTGCAGGTTTGGCTATCAGTCGTAATTTCGGTAAACTCAATTTTGGTGTGAGTTCACGCTATGCTACAAATGATTATCGGGCATTGGGTTATGAAGATAATCATATTTTTCCAAAATTTGAAAATATGGCGTATTTAAGTTTTGCTAATTTTCCATTTTTTCAAAATTTAAACCTGAATTATATCGAACAAACCCAGTATGAATCTAATGATCCTTTATTTGAATTAGAGGATCGCAAAATGCTCACAGTGGGTGTGAGTCGCGAAATTACACAGAATTTAATGTATACCGCCAATTATTTTAAAGAATTTGGTGATAGCGATGACTCAGGTGCTTTTATTACATTTTCTTATAATTTTGGTGGTGGTAAGCGTATTCAGGCTGATGCAGGTACCAATAAATCCGGCGGTGTACGTTTCATCCAAAATGCATTTGGTGAATATGGTGCAAATTATGCGCTCGGTGTGGATTATCGTAATGATGAAACGGTATTAAATGCCTATGGTGGTTTGTCCACTGATGTAGGTGATTTAACCCTAAGTTATCTCTATAGTGAAAATGATTCAACAACCCAGGTTGGCTACCGTGGTGCTATGGTGTGGTTGGGCGGTCAATACGCATTGACCAGTTTTGTCGATAATGCCTTTGCTTTAGTGAATGTTGGTGGTCGTGAAGATATTGATGTCATGCGATCAATGTCTCCAGTCGCGAAAACCAATAAAAAAGGCTATGCCTTTGTACACGATATCGTTCCTTATATTAATTACGATATTTCATTTGATGAAAATCAATTGCCGATCGAAAGTAAAGTTCCAAATGCTGCACATCGTTTAGTCGCATTAAGACAGCGTGGTTATAACATTAATTTTTCAGTATTTGATACACAACAAATATTGGTCAAAATATTGGATGAACAAGGTCATCAATTTGTTGCAGGAAGTGAAGTTGCAATTGATAACCCAGAAGCTGATGTTTATCCAGTGGGTTCAGATGGCACGGTGATGTTATATGGTTTGGTTGAAGGCTACTACAAGTTGACGGTGAGGACCAGTGGTGGTCGATCTTGCCAAACAGCATTAACAGTGCCGAAAAAGGTAGAAAACCAAACTCCTGAATTAATTACATTGCAGTGTAAATAAAGGAGTATTTCCAATGAAAAGTATTTTACTCATCTCAGCAGCGTTATTTAGTTCAATGACATTTGCAGCACCGAGTCGCTGTGAAATGGGACGAATCAGTGAAACCAATATGCGCTTGGCAAATTACTATAATAGTCAAGCGGCGAGTTCATTTAGTGTCGATTGTTCAGGTAAATACCGCATACGCTTTAATAGCCGTAATTTGCAGGATACTTCGGGCAGTAGTTTTGTGACGAATGGCCCGATTAAGCTCAAAACACGGATGACTGTTTCAGGTGCGATGGAAAATCTGTGGAATGTTTCTACCGAGCAAGGCGCTGGCAAAAATAACTATGTGATTGCTGTGCGTTTGGTAGAACGAGTGAATGCAACGACACCTGCAGGAATCTACCGCGATACAGTCTTTGTAAATATGGTGTTTTGAGTTGCTTAGCGACAAAATTTATTTCAAGGCCAAGGTGATGATATGCAGAGTGCTGATTTCGTTCATGTTGCTAGATTGAAGCTTGAGGAAAGAAATTTAGGTGAATCTTGGGCTTCAATCTAAGGAGCTTAATTTTATGTTATGCGTATAAAGTCAGTAATGAAGGAAATTTGATTTCAGCATATGCTTCCCCGAAAACTACTTTGGGTGTGGCGATTATTTTTGCACTAGGCTTGACTAAAAGTGTAAGACGAATTGAAAAATTTAATGGCACTTTGGCCACACTGGTCACGCAAGCAAATGAGAGTAAATACACATTTTACACAATCATTATCAGTTAGAAATGGAAAATACTCGCTTGCAAGAGCGTATTCAAATAGCACATGACCTACATGATGGCTCAGCTCGATCATTGCGATTAATGGCATAGGCTGAGCAGAGCGCCAAAGATCTGACCAATCCACAATTTTTATCGATGTTGAAAATTTTAAGAGATGATTTACGACAGATCATTGATAGCGGTTCAAGTTTAGGCACCAAACTGCCTGAAACCCTTTTGTTATAGATGGCACTCTTTAGGCACCGTTTTAATCAGTTATTTGATGAGCTTGATATACACGCTAAATGATCAGTTCCTGCGAAATGGGAAGTGGATGTTACCCCATTGGAATGTTTAACCTTACAGCGTGTAGCCGAAGAAGCATCTACCAATATTGTGAAGCATAGTCATGCGACCGTGGTGCAGATCCGAATTTATTACGAAAACTCGGCGTTAATAATGGAAGTTGAAGACAATGGCGTGGGGTTTGATGTGGATCTGGTCAATCAAGCCGGTTTGAGTGTGGGGCTTCGTAGTATGAGTGGGTGTTTAGAACGGATGAACGCAGATATGCAAATCACTTCTAATGCGGGTCAGGCGATTTTAAAACTGATTAAAAATTACGGATAAATCATGATTTTGTAGATGAAATAAGATAATTTCTTTCAATAAACTGTCATCAAATAATCATCAAAATGCAAAAAACTGCTGCTTAAACTGTGGATATACATTTATAAGAAGCATGTAAGATCATGACAGAATCGGCTATCAATTTAGGGCGTATGCAGGATGAACCTGCACGCTTTCAGTTCCAATTTAAGCATTTGCAATCACGAATGGATGTGCAAACGGTCTCAACTTTAATCCGTCCAGGTCTAAAAATCGCCATTGTTACAGATACGTGGGCGCCAGAAATTAATGGTGTTGCACATTCTTTATTGCAGTTGTGTAAAGGCTTGCAGCAACAAGGCAACTCAATTTTTTTAATACGTCCTGAACAGTCCGAAAGTTGTCATGATTTCAGACCTGATCAAGAGTGTTTGGTTCGAGCGCAGTCGATTCCTAAATATTCAGGTTTACAATTTGGCTGGCCGCAATTGATCAAACTCAGTAAAGCTTTAAAAAAAGCCCAAGTCGACATTGTGCATATAGTCACTGAAGGACCTTTGGGATTTGCTATGCTTCAACTGGCGCGTTCTTTACAGATTCCTGTGTCCAGTGGTTTTCATTCGGCCTTTCATGATTTTAGTCGTTTCTTTGATTTAGCGTTTTTAATGAAGCCTGTACAACATTATTTACGATGGTTTCATAACAATACTCAACTCACCTGTGTCCCGAGCCAAGATACTGCGGATGCCTTGCATCGATTAGGTTTTAGTTGTCCATTGGTGGTGGTGGGGCGAGGTGTGGACCATAGTCGATTTTCTCCCTCACATTATCGAGCAGAACTGAGACAACAGTGGCAAGCAGATGAACATACCCGCGTGATGCTCTATGTCGGTCGGCTATCTCCTGAAAAAGAGGTGGATGTTTTAATTTCAGCCTATTGTTCGATGTTGGCCATGGATGCACGAACGAAATTGGTCATTGTGGGTGATGGGCCAGATCGTGAACGATTAATGCAACTGGCAAAATCACTAGGTGTTATTTTTATGGGAAGTTTAAGTGGTCAGGCTTTATCGGAAGCCTACGCCAGTGCGGATGTTTTTGTTTTCGCAAGTCAGGTTGAGACTTTTGGTAATGTGGTTTTGGAGGCAATGGCCAGCGGATTGCCGGTGATTGCATATAATGCTGCATGTGCCCAACTGCACGTGAGAAATCAGCAAACGGGATGGTTATGTCATTTATCTCGAACTGATGAATTTATTCGCCTCATGCAGCAATTACCGCAACGCGCTAAATTAAAAACCATGGGCATCGAGGCGGCAAACGACGCAGCTAAAATTGGTTGGCAATATCCCGTACAGCAATTTGAGCAAGCGCTATATTGCGTGGTGGATCAAGCCATGATGAGCCAATGGAGCTAGCGCTATTGGTTATATAGAGTAGTTGTGAATCCTCATAACCAATATTCATTGAACTGTCATCAAAGCATCATTGCACTGTCAAAAATATAACTTAAGCTGAGTCAAATACAGATCTCAACTTGTAAAAATAACAACACAAATCTAGCTCAACCCCAACACAGTCAGGCTTTGACTGTAGATAGGAGATTAGCGATGAATTTTAAAAATGCAAAAACAAGAATGCTGCATCTCGATTTAAAAGGCTGTATTTATCTCAATCATTTTTCGCATCAACAAGTTGTCGCTGACATATTTAAAATGGTGAGTCGACTTGGTGATGGTGTGTTTTGGTATGTCATGTTGGCGACGGTTTGGATCGTGCAGGGTATCTCCTACAGTGTACAAATCATCTATGTATTACTGGGTGGTTCAGTCGGCACCTCGATCTATAAACTCCTCAAAAAGAAAACTGTGCGTCCAAGACCTTATCAAGTGCATCAAGTGATTCGCTTAGGTGAACGCCCTCTAGATCATTTTAGTTTTCCATCGGGGCATACTCTACATGCGGTCATGGCAACAACAGTGCTGGGCTATATTCAACCCATGTTGTTGGTCTTAATGTTGCCCTTTAGCTTATTAGTGGCATTATCTCGCATGATCTTAGGTTTGCATTACCCGAGTGATGTTGCTGTCGGTGCTGCTATAGGTGCTGCAGTGGGTGCGGCGATTATTCTCTGTGCACCTCTTTTGGGTTTTGTTTTATAGTTTGATGTGGACATCACAATTGCAAAATCTGGTAATAAAAAAATTAAAAGGGTTTATCACGTCCAATTGCTGAAATTTGTTAAAGTAAGCCATCATTCTATAGACGATGTTAGGAAGACCCATGGGTTTACGCTGGACAGATACCATTGATATCGCAATTGAGCTGTATGAAGCTCACCCTGATGTTGATCCGCAATGGATTCGCTTTACTGACCTACATGCATGGGTATGTGCATTGCCAAATTTCACTGATGACCCAGAAAAGTCGACTGAAGGTCTGCTTGAGGGAATTCAGATGGCCTGGATTGATGAGGCAAGTTAATCCCTACATCGAAAAAAGCAATTTTTTTGTATAGCAAAAGCAGAAAATAGCGCATTATTCGGTATAATGCGGCAAATTTTTCACGTCAAATTGACTTAAGGAGCCTCTCATGGCTATTGAACGTACTTTATCTATCGTTAAACCAGACGCAGTTGCTAAAAACCACATCGGCGACATCTTTGCTCGTTTCGAAAAAGCTGGTCTTCAAATCGTTGCAACTAAAATGAAACACTTGACTCAAGCTGAAGCTGAAGGCTTCTACGCTGAGCACAAAGAACGTGGTTTCTTTGGTGACCTAGTTGCATTCATGACTTCTGGTCCAGTTGTAGTTTCAGTTCTTGAAGGCGAAAACGCAGTTCTTGCTCACCGTGAAATCCTTGGCGCAACTAACCCTAAAGAAGCTGCTCCTGGTACTATCCGTGCAGACTTCGCTGTAAGCATCGACGAAAACGCTGCTCACGGTTCTGACTCTGTAGCATCTGCTGATCGTGAAGTTAACTACTTCTTCGCTCAAACTGAGATCGCTCCACGTACTCGTTAATTCGAAGTATTCAAACCAGATAAGTGGTATACTGCTTGTCTGGTTTTTTTATTCTCTGAATAATTCTTTGCTCAATAACTGAGCTTCTCCTTTGATCTTTAGACATGGTTTAGGTAATTACACATGAGTACTGAAGTAGTCGCTACATCAGCTGTTTCTGATGCACAGCAACAATCTCCATCCGCTCCGACGCAGCAAAATACTGTAGAGAAAGTGAATTTACTGGGCATGTCACGTCCGCAAATGGAAAAATTCTTCGAAGATATGGGGGAGAAAAAGTTCCGTGCTGGGCAGGTGATGAAATGGATTCATCAGTTCTTCGTGACTGATTTTGCTGAAATGACCAATATTTCTGGCAAATTGCGTGAAAAACTAGAAAAGATTTGTGAAATTAAAGCGCCTGAAGTGGTGCATAAAAATTACTCAAAAGACGGTACTCGTAAATGGGTGTTCCGTGTAGGTGAAGGTGCAGGTTCATTGGTTGAAACTGTGCTGATTCCTGCGGAAGATAAAACCGGCGCACGTAAGACCTTGTGTATTTCATCACAAGTGGGCTGTGCTCTGGACTGTTCATTCTGTTCAACCGGGAAACAAGGTTTCCAACGTGATTTGAGCCAAGCTGAAATTATTGGACAGCTTTGGATGGCGAACTTCTCTTATATGGAAGATGTGCCAGTTGCGGATCGTGAGCGTTCAGTGACCAACGTGGTGATGATGGGCATGGGTGAGCCGTTGTTGAACTATGATGCTGTATTGAATTCAATGCGTATCATGTTGGATGACTTTGCGTATGGTATGTCGAAGCGTCGTGTGACTTTATCAACATCAGGTGTGGTGCCTAAAATTGACCAATTGGCACAAGACATTGATGTAGCCTTGGCAATTTCACTCCATGCGCCAAATGATGAATTACGCAACGAACTAGTTCCGATCAATAAAAAATATCCGTTGGAACAGTTGATTGCAGCGTGTCAGCGTTATATCGCCAAAGATGGTAATGAAAGTTCACGTAAACACGTGACCATCGAATACGTGATGTTAGATGGTGTAAATGACCATCCTGAACATGCACAGCAAATGTTAAAGCTGTTGAAAAACCTACCAAGCAAAATTAATTTAATTCCGTTTAACCCGTTCCCGCATGCGCCATACGGTCGTTCAAGCCGTAACCGTATTATTTCTTTCCAAAAAACTTTGTCTGATGCCGGTTTTGTGTGTACGATTCGTCAGACACGTGGTGATGATATCGACGCTGCGTGTGGACAACTCGTGGGGCAAGTTGCTGACCGTACTCGTCGTGCGGAGCAATGGAAAAAGAAAGTTGCGCAGCAAAATGAGATACTGCGCTCACAAGGATAATAAAGAGGCAGCCAATTGAAAAAGTTAACGTATAAGTTCACTTTCGTTTCAGCTTTATGTGCATCGGTTTTGGCATTAACAGCATGTCAAACGCCTGAGATTGGGAAAAAAGACCCAGAGAAAGCCGTAAAAATCAGAACGCAATTGGCTGTTGAACACCTGAAAGCAGGGGATTTGGACTCTGCTAAACGTGCATTAGATCAGGCTTTAGAGGTGGATTCTCGAGATTCCCAAGCCAATATGATGATGGGTGTCTTACTACAACGAGAAGGCAGTCCAGCCAACTTAGAAAAAGCAGATAGTTATTTTAAGCGTGCAATTTCAGCAGACTCAAAAAATTCTCAAGCACGTAACAACTACGGTACGTATTTATATCAAGTTGAGCGCTATAATGATGCGATTGAACAGTTCAGCATCGCAGGTTCAACTTTAGGTTATGATCAACGTTTCAAAGCATTGGAAAATTTAGGTCGAATTTACCTGAAAGTGGGTGATGTGGCGAATGCTGAAAAATCATTCAAACAAGCTTTGCAGGCTAATCGTGATTCTTATGTTTCAATGTTAGAGTTGTCTGAAATCTTTTATTTGAATCAGCAGTTCCCTGCTGCTACACAAATGTATGAACAATTTGTACGTGCAGTAGGACAAAAAAATCAGGGTGCGCGTGCACTCTGGATTGGCATTCGAACAGCGCGTGCCAATGGCGACAATTTGGGTATGCAAGTACTGGTCAACCAGTTACGTGCTTTGTTCCCAGAAAGTCCTGAATACCAACGCTATTTGCAATTACAGTACAGTACTGAGGCCGTATGGAAGTAAATCCTAATTCACCGCAATCGAATGGTTCGAGCGTAGCTCCAAATGCATTAGGAAATGTACAACGCCCAGGTGAGTATTTACGTCAAGTACGTATTACGCAAAAACTGGAACTTGAAGCTGTCGCATCAGAACTCAATATTCCATTAAAAACACTGACTGCACTTGAGCAAGATGATTATAAGTCATTGCCTGAAGCGACCTTTATTAAAGGTTACTACCGCACTTATGCCAAATATTTAAAAGTTGATGCAACCAATATCATTCAACGTTTTGATGATATTTATGCTAACGATACGGGTTTGTTGCCAAATCACGCGTTAAACAATTCACCGATTAAAATTATGGGTAAATTACCCGGTTCTAACCGTGACCGTAATCGTAAATGGATCAAACGTGGTCTGATTGCATTGGCGGTGTTGTTGGTCATTGGTGCGATCGTGGCGGCGATTCAGGGCATGACCTCGGGCAGCGATAATGAAGACGCTGTGACCAATGATGTCGCTTCAGAAGTTCAAGTCCTCGACATGAATGGCGGAAATGCAGCGGTTAGTGGCGATCAATTGACATTGACCTTTAGTAGCCCGACTTCAGTACATATTGTTGATTCGACGGGTAAAGTTTTGGCGACAGGTCGTCAAGCATCGACGCTCAACTTAAACGGTGAAACACCATTCCAAATTCGTTTGGATGATGCAACAGCAGTGTCATTAAGCTTAAATAATGAAAATATTTCATTGTCACCATATACCGTAAACGGCAAAGCAGATTTCCGTTTATCACGTTAAGGGACAACAGAGCAGACTGAACAATGATTGAAAATCCCATTAAGCGCCGTCCAACGCGTAAAATTAAAGTAGGTTCGGTGTATGTCGGTGGTGATGCGCCGATCAGCATCCAAAGTATGACCAATACTGAAACCTGTGATGTCGAAGCGACCGTGGCACAGATTCAGCGCTGCGTTGATGTAGGCGCAGACATCATGCGTGTTTCTGTACCGAGTATGGAAGCTGCTGAAGCTTTTGGTGAAATTCGTAAACGTGTGCAAGTGCCACTGGTTGCCGATATTCACTTTGATTATAAAATTGCTTTACGTGTTGCAGACCTTGGTGCAGATTGTTTGCGTATTAACCCAGGTAATATTGGTTCTGAAGCCAAAATCCGTGAAGTGGTAGCTGCTGCACAACATAATGACATCTCTATGCGTATTGGTGTCAATGCAGGTTCACTGGAAAAAGATATTCAAAAGAAATATGGTGAGCCTACAGGTCAGGCTTTGCTTGAATCTGCAATGCGCCATATTGATATTTTAGACCGTTTAAATTTCCAGGAATTTAAAGTGTCAGTCAAAGCATCCAATGTCTTTCTGACTATGGATGCTTACCGTTTGTTGTCTAAACAAATTGATAACCCATTACACCTAGGTGTGACTGAAGCAGGTGTCTACCGCACGGGTTCAGTCAAATCTGCTATCGCTTTAGGTGGTTTGTTAATGGAAGGCATTGGTGACACCATGCGTATTTCATTGGCAGCAGAGCCTGAAGAAGAAATCAAAATTGGCTTTGATATTTTAAAATCATTGGGCTTACGTTCAAACGGCATTAACTTTATTGCATGCCCAAGTTGTTCACGCCAAGAGTTTAATGTCATCAAAGTCATGCAAACATTGGAAGAGCGTTTAGAAGATATTCGTACCCCAATGGATGTATCGGTGATTGGTTGTAAAGTGAATGGTCCGGGTGAAGCCAAAGAAGCCGATATTGGTGTGGTAGGTGCAAGTCCGCGTTCACTGGTGTATCGTAATGGCGAAAAGAGCCATTTAATTGACACAAATCAGTTGGTTGACGAAATCGAAGCGATGGTTCGTCAACGTGTTAGCGATCTTGAAGACGCTAAAGCTAAAGAGATTATTCGCACAAGTTTTTCTGAGTAGATCATGAGTTCAATCGTCGCAATCAAAGGTTTTAATGACATTCTCCCTACGCAAAGTCCTGCATGGAGACGTCTAGAACAGCATTTATCTAGCTTGATGGATGCTTATGGTTATCAGCAAATTCGCTTGCCGATTGTGGAGCAGACTCATCTGTTCAAACGTTCTATTGGTGATGCAACGGATATCGTTGAAAAAGAAATGTACACATTCTTAGACAAAGGTAATCCGCCTGAGTCTTTGACTTTGCGTCCAGAAGGAACAGCAGGGTGTGTGCGTGCAATGCTTGAACATAACTTACTTCGTGGTGCTACACCGCGTGTATGGTATGTTGGCCCAATGTTTCGCTATGAAAAACCACAAAAAGGTCGCTACCGTCAGTTCCATCAATTTGGCGTAGAAACTTTTGGTGTTGCAACACCAGATCAAGATGCAGAATTGATTTTAATGACTGCGCGTTTGTGGAAACGCATGGGCGTTGCAGATAAAGTTCAATTAGAACTCAATACTTTAGGTGAGTCTGATGAACGTGCAGCTTATCGTGCAGCATTGGTTGAATTCCTAGAGTCACATAAAAATGACTTAGATGAAGATTCACAGCGTCGTCTAACCACGAATCCACTGCGTATTTTGGATTCTAAAGATGCAAAAACACAAAGCATTTTGGAAAATGCGCCAAAACTTCACGACTTTATGGGTGAAGAAACGTTGGCTCACTTTGCTCAATTGCAGCAGTATTTGACTGACGCTGGTATTGGTTTTGTGATCAATCAAAAATTGGTTCGTGGTCTCGACTACTACAATAAAACGGTCTTTGAATGGACAACCACGCACTTAGGTTCTCAAGGAACGGTATGTGCTGGTGGTCGTTATGACGGTTTAGTCGGTCAGCTTAAAGGTAAAGCAGATCAGTCTGTGCCTGCTGTTGGTTTTGCAATGGGTATGGAGCGTTTGCTTCTTCTACTTGAACAAGTGGAAGACAATACCCCAGTGCGTGACTGTGAGCTATTCTTGGTTTCAGATCCTGCAACTCAAGGTAAAGCATTGGTACTTGCTGAACAAATTCGTGATCAACTTGAAGCAGCGGGTAGCAACATTCGCTTAAAAGTTGGTTCACAAGGTTCAATGAAATCGCAAATGAAAAAAGCCGACCAATCGGGTGCTTTATTTGCTGTGATTTACGGTGAACGTGAGCAAGCAGCTGGGCAAGTGCTGGTAAAAGAGCTAGCCATTGCAGAACAACACGAAGTGAATGTGGCAGACTTTGTTGCCTTCATTATCGAAAAAATTTCTTCAAAATAATCCCTATAACATAAGGAAAAAGGTAATTTCATGAGCGCATTGAGTGAAGAAGAACAACTTGATAATTTAAAATCGTTTGCTAAAAAATATGGTTCTGCCATTGTTAGCGGCATTTTAATTGCGTTGATTGCCTTTTTCGGATGGGAATACTGGCAGAAGAAAACTTTGGCTGAATCACAAATGCAAACAGCCAAAGTCCAGCAGTTAATGGATGATGCTCAGTCGGCGACGGGTGACGCTTTTACACAACTTTCTGCGACTGCAGATAAAATTGTAAAAGAAGCACCAGATTCGCCACAAGCCATTCAAACTCAGTTGCTTATGGCAAAATTGGCATATGATAAAGCGGATTATGCCAACGCTGAAAAAGCTTTGAAAAAAGTTGAAAATTCAAAAGTTGACGATGCGGGCTTAGTTCAATTGGTGAAATTACGTTTAGCGTATGCACAATTGGCACAAAAGAAATTTGATGAAGCATTAAAAACTTTAGAAGCGGTTAAAGAACCTGCTTTTCAAGCGACTGCAGATGAAGCCCGTGGCGATGTCTATGTTGCAAAAAATGATATCGAAAATGCAAAGAAAGTTTATCAAAGTGCATGGGATGCTTTGGTTGAGCGACAAGAAGAACGTCAAATTTTACAAATTAAACTCGAAAGTGTAGGCGTTTTAGTTGATGATCCTGAAATTGAACGTCCGATTATAGATACACAAGTGGAAGCAACTGAATGAATAGAAAATACAAAATTACCTGTGCGCTGACAGTTTTAACACTTGCTTTGGCTGGTTGTGCAAATAAAGGAAAAGTAGAAAAAGTAAAACCAAATCCTTTACCAAAATTGGAACAGGCAAAAACTTTAGCACCTGTATTTTCAAACAGTGTGGCTTCAACTGAAGAAGCAGATCCACTGCGTTTACGTATGGATGCAGATAATGGCGTTGTTTTTAGCGTAAATCCTAATGGTGAAGTTCAAGCCTACAAAGGCAAAGAGCGTTTATGGCAGAAGAAAATCTCTAAACAAGGTTTGACTGCAGGTGTAGAAGCAGCTGACGGAATTGTGGTTGTTGGTAATGCAAAAGGTCAATTATTTGCATTAGATCAGGCAACAGGTGAACAAAAGTGGACTGCGCAATTAACCGGCGCGTTACTTTCACCGTCGTTGATTCAAGCAGGTCGCGTTATTTCAGTTACCAATGATGGTACGGTATACGCAAACGATGTGGCAACGGGCCAACAAACTTGGACCTATAACTTGCCAAATGTGCAGTTTAGTTTACGTGGTATGGCAGCACCGGTATCACTCGATGCGCGTCATGTTCTCATCGCTTCTTCAAATGCCTATATCTATGTGATTGATGCATTGAGCGGTATTCCGAAAATGCAGCGTCGTGTTGCAGTGTCAGACGGTCGTTCAGATGTACAACGTCTCATTGATATTGACGGTGAACCGACTGTAGCAGGTCAATTTTTAATTACCACCAGTTACCAAGGCCAAGTGACAGCGCTTGATCTTGCCTCACAACAAGTGATCTGGAGCAATGATGCGAGCAGCATTCAGCGTCCTGAAGTTGCGGGCAATGGTGTTTTTGTGACACAAACTGATGGTAAAATTGTGGCTTATGAAATTACCACTGGTCAAACATTGTGGGAAAATGACCAATTGCTTAATCGTAATTTGAGTAACCCAGTGATGTTAGGTCAAGACCTTGTGGTTGGTGATCTGGATGGTGTACTTCACTTAATCAACCCAGCGACAGGTGAGTTGGTTGGTCGTTCTAAAACCAGTGGTGAAGTACGTTCACTACGTGTAATTGACAACCAATTATATGTGTCGACACGTAAGGGTGCATTAAGCATTTGGCAGAACCGTTAATTTTTCTGCGGCTTATGTTAAAATAAGCCAAACCGTATTTTTAACGCGGGGGATTGAATCATCAATGCCCCGTGTTTTTATTTATTTTAGGCATTTATCCTATTTCCATTCTTCCTAAGCTTTCTGATGTTCAGACCAGACCAAACTGGCTGATCTGGAATAAAGGTTAATCTATGAAACCCGTAATTGCGCTCATTGGTCGTCCGAACGTCGGAAAATCAACGTTGTTTAACCAGATAACCAAGAGCCGTGATGCTCTCGTTGCTGACTTTGCCGGTCTGACTCGTGACCGTAAGTATGGTGACGCGACTTATCAAAATAAATCCTTCATCGTCGTTGATACTGGGGGTATTGGCGAAACTGAAGGCGGTATCGACTCGTACATGGCAGAACAGTCAAAAACTGCCATCAATGAAGCAGATATTATTGTCTTCGTGGTCGATGCGCGCGCAGGCTTATTGGCATCTGATGAGCAAATTGCACGTGACTTACGTACGCTGGGTAAAAAAGTTTATCTTGTTGCCAACAAAGTTGATGGTGTACATGCCGAAGCAGCTTTAGTTGAATTCTTTAAATTGGGTATGGGTGAACCACTTCAAGTGGCTGCCAGCCATGGTCGTGGTGTTCAGCAAATGCTTGAAGAAGTGTTAGCTGAAGTGCCTGAAGATGAAAGTGAAGAACAACACGATAAAGACACAGGCTTACGTTTAGCGATTATTGGTCGTCCAAACGTGGGTAAATCGACTTTAGTGAACCGTTTGTTGGGTGAAGACCGTGTGGTTGCATTTGACCAGCCGGGTACTACACGTGACTCAATTTATATTCCATTTGAACGTGACGGTCGTAAATACACATTAATCGATACTGCGGGTGTACGTCGTAAAGGTAAAGTGGACGAAATGATCGAGAAATTCTCGATTGTGAAAACTTTACAAGCGATGAAAGATGCGCATGTTGTGGTTATTGTTGTCGATGCACGTGAAGGGATCGTTGAGCAAGACTTGCATTTGATTGGTTATGCGCTTGAAGCAGGCCGTGCGATGGTGATTGCCATCAACAAATGGGACAACATGTCTGACTATGACCGTAAACAGTGTAAATTAGATGTTGAACGTCGTTTTGACTTTATTCCATGGGCAAAAATTCACTTAATTTCTGCACTTCACGGTACAGGTGTTGGTGATCTTTATCCATCGATCCACCGTGCTTATGATTCTTCGCATTTGAAAGTATCACCTGCGAAAATCACTCAGATCTTGAATGATGCAACTGATGCGCACCAACCACCAATGGTTCAAGGTCGTCGTATCAAAATGCGTTATGCGCATATTGGCGGACAAAATCCACCGACGATTGTGATTCATGGTAACAAGGTCGATAAAACGCCAAATGACTATCGTCGTTACCTAGAAAACGTGTTCCGTAAAGTTTATAAACTTGAAGGTACGCCAGTCAAAATTGAATTTAAAACCTCTGATAACCCATTTGAAGGTCGTAAGTCGCAAATCGATGAGCGTACGGCTGCACGTAAACGTCGTTATGTTCAGAAGTTCAAAAAAGCGGAAAAGAAATTCAAACGCTAAGTTTGGATAAGAAAAAAAAAGCCTGCAGATATGCAGGCTTTTTTATTTCACTTTATTTATCTAAAAAGATGTGAAAATTAGTTTTTGCACTTTTTAGCTTGGCGGTAAATATCAATATTATCTAGGTTAGCTTGAGCAATTTCCATGGCTTGCTGTGCGCTGCTGCTATCCTGTTGTGTATTTTTATTGCCAGAAAAAGCCGTAGCAAATTGTCCCATACGCGCGGCTGTTTCAGATTGACCTGAAAATGCGGATAGCGCGTTGCCAGCAAGACCAGCCCATTTTGAAACTTGATTATTTTGCTGTGCTGACGCTTGGCTTAATGCCAGTTGAGATGCTTCCAATGTACGTTCAAAGGTCTTACGCTCAACGCTTAGGTCAGTGCAATCTAAGGTTTTTAAATAACTGGTGCTATAAACACTATTGTTGGTTTGACTAGCTTGATTGAAATTTGAGGCATAGCCACGGTCTGCTTGAGCCACGGCATTGGCAGCTTCTTGACGGCTTTGATTCATACGAGCTTCAGCTTGGTCCATGATCGCGCCATTTTTGGCACCCATTACTGCAACAGCTGCATCCAATAAGCCTGCTTGAGCGAAACATGGTAGGACACAAAGTGAACTGATTAACGTGATTTTTCTTAGCATCTGATTTACCCCGAGTTTTAAATTAAAGTTATAAGAATCTAGAGTATTTTATCTAATTAAAGATGTATTTGAAATATTTATTATACTTAAGTATTTGAATATATTTATAATATTAAGTATTTCTTAAGTGGTTTGAAATATTTTTAAACTGAGTTTTAAAATCTCTATGAGTCAAAGGACCGATGCGCTCATCTGTATTGTGGTGTATTTTGTGTCGGAGAGTCGCATAAAATATAGCGTCATGAACGTAGTGTAAAAGATATTGGATCAATAACTTATGGCGAAAATTCAGCTTGAATATAGTGAAATTACTGACTTCTTTGTGGAGCCGCATGGCTTGAGTCGTCAAGAGGTAATTGCCGTGCGTAAACAAGCCATTTACCAATATCGAAATCAATTACTCGGGCAGCGGCTAAATAGGTCAGTTGAAAATTCAGATTTTTCAAAGTCTGCGTTTGGTAAGCCTTTTCTTCCGGATTTGCCACATTTTCATTTTAATCATAGTCATAGCCAGCAGCATTATGTATTGGCCAGCAGTGAAAAAATCGCCAATATTGGTGTGGATATTGAAGATTTAAATCGAAAAGTTCGTTTTGATGCGATGGCTCAACATAGCTTTCATCCCGAAGAATTGCTCAATTGGGAGAACTTTGAGCATGATCCTGATTTTTGGTTTAAAGTTTGGACCACCAAAGAGGCGGTACTTAAAGCATCAGGTTTAGGGATTCGAGTGCACCTGAATGAACTGAATACACAGTGTCATCCTGAGCAGAATGGTGGGATGTGTAGTCATCCCGCAATTGGCACTTTTGCTTATCAGAATATTCAACTGCCGCATGTCATGTTGACGGTGGCATGGCAAAGTGAACAATCTTGCCGAGGCTTTCATTTGCCGAAAATTGAGTTGAATGTCTTATAAATCGGTATGAAATAAAATAACTATAAAAAAAGCCCTGTTCTGGCTGAACAGGGCTTTTTTTAAATCAATCTAAACTGGCTTTAGATTAGATTTTGCATTTTTTAGAACCTTGATAGATACCAATGTTGTCGATGTTTGCTTGAGCAGCTGATTTGTTCGCTTGTTGAAGTTCAAGGTTGCCTGCATCAGAAGTATCTTGCTCACCAGCCAAGCTGTTTGCAATGTTGCCTGCACGAGCAGCTTTTTCAGAGTTACCACCGAAAGCAGCAAGAGCGCCACCCGCTAAACCAGCAAATTTGCTCAATGATTTGCCTGGCGCTTGAGCAGATGCTTGGATGTTTGCAATGTTTTTGTCAGCAGCTTCTAAAGAGCGCTTAGCATTCGCTTTTTCAACAGCAAGAGTTGCACAATCCATCGCTTTTAATTCTGAAGATGCGAATTGAGTTGTAGCAAAAGCAGAAATTGAAATAGAAGTAACAGTTGCAAGAACAAGTAATTTTTTCATGAAATAATTCACTTTTATTGTTAGAAAATAAACGCCCGAAAGTAATGGGCGGGTGAATATTATTCAAAAAAAGGAATTTTGTCCTGTTAAAATGTGACAATTGTGTAACTTTGTGTAATTTGCGTACAAATATGATTGCAAAATTAAATGATTAGTAACACGTTGCTATTTGGGTTTTTGTGCAATCCAAATATTACTTAAGCGGTTGACAAATTGCGGGCTAAACTTCGATAAATTAAATAAAAATTTAGCTTTCATCCCCACAGGTGTATGTGTGGCCATTAAAACCGTATCCTTTTTTTGTACCAAGGTATAAATTTGCTGAGCGACATCGCTCGGTTGAAGATTGACGCCCATTTTCTTAATACTTTGTGCATCCATGTCTTGCACCATCGCGGTTTGAACAAATAAAGGCATCACATCTAAAACGCGAATATTGTATTTTTGCCATTCAATATCCAAACTTTCAGTGAACCCACGTACAGCAAATTTAGATGTGGCATAACTGGCTAAATCCGCTTGTCCATAAATTGCTGAAGCCGAAGAGAGGTTAATCACACGAGCAAAATTGCTTTGCTGTAAATAGGGGAATGCCGCATAGCAACCGTTTATCACCCCTTTGACATTGATATCAATCGTACGGTGGTGTGCAGACAATTTCGTATGTTCAAAGCTGCCTGAATACAGAATTCCGGCATTATTGACTAAGATATTCAGCTGACCTGCCCAAGCAACAAATTCAGCTAAAGCGCTTTGCCATTGCTCTGGTTGTGTCACATCTAAAAGCCCAGCTTTGGCATGGCTACCGAGTTCAGCAGCTAAGGAGGTGACTTGAGATTGGTTAATGTCGTAAAGCCCAACTTTATAGCCTTGTTGTATGAATAGTCGTGCAATTGCTGCGCCAATCCCTTGTCCTGCACCACTAATAAAAATACTTTGCATGTTATGCTTCCTTAAATTGAGTTGCTCATTCCCTGAGTGAATTTTGAGCATATCAAATTCTGTAATCGAAACAATGTACTGATGAGTAAATAGCTGGAGTTCACATGGAACAATTATTAGCAGTGATGAAAGAATTACGTGAAAAATGTCCATGGGATCAAAAGCAAACCCCTGAAAGTCTGACTCGTTATGCTATAGAAGAGGCCTATGAAGTTGAAGCGGCGGTTCGTTCAGGTCAGATTGACGAAGTACGAGATGAACTGGGGGATTTGTTGCTGCAAGTGGTATTTCAGTCGCAGATGTATAGCGAACAAGGCGCATTTGATTTTCAAGATGTGGTGCAAGCGATTACAGATAAATTAATTCGCCGTCATCCCCATGTGTTTCAGGCAGAGCAATTCTCAGCACTTAATGCGGATGATGTGGCAACACTATGGAAACAGATTAAACAACAAGAAAAAGCAGGGAAATCAGCATCAAGATTAGATGAAGTTAAACATGCACCTGCATTAAGCCAAGCAGATGAAATTCAAAAAAATGTGGCGAAAATTGGCTTTGATTTTCCAGATATGGAAGGGGCTTATGGCAAGCTTGAGGAAGAGCTGGGGGAATTAAAAGAGGCTTTGGCAGGCAAAAAATCCGACGAAATATTTGATGAATTTGGTGATTGCTTATTTTCTCTGGTGAATGTTGGACGTAAGATTGGCATCTCAAGTGAGATGGCACTTTTAAGTACCATTCATAAATTTAGAAGCCGCTTTGCTTATATTGAAGCACAGGCCACATTACAACAAAAACATGTAGAAGACCTGTCTCTGACTGAAATGGATCAGTTGTGGGAACAGGCAAAACAACAATTAAAACAACAGGCTAAATATGTACCACATCCTAAAGAATAAATACTTTACGCAACTACTTGTCTTGGTTTTGGGTTTAATGGCAGATTTAACTTTTGCTCAAAGCCCTTCGGGCTACGCGGAATGGAAAGCCATGCAGCAAGCTCAAGATCAGCAATTAAAAAAGCAATCTGAGGCCTCGAAGTCCAAAGTGGCAACTGCACCGAGCAATGCCAACTATTATTTGTCACGACCCAGCACCCAACAAAATAGTCGAACAGATCAGGTACGTTTAAATACAGCCTCAGTCGATGAACTGCAGACATTGCATGGAATTGGTCAGAAAAAAGCAGAAGCAATTGTGCAATATCGCAAAAGTAATGGCTTATTTAAAAGCATTGATGATATTCAACAGGTTAAGGGAATCGGTCCTGCGCTGTTTGCTAAAAATAAAGCAAAATTGGCACTTTAAGTGAAGTGTAAAAAAAAGAATTAGGTTAAGCTCAGCTTGAGCATCGAGATAATCAAATTGCCCTTTGATTGTGTTAGAGATATCATTAGCGACATCTTAAGAATTTTACGTTCAGACGTAGGAGACAGCGTCTTTTGCAAACTTTGCGCGCGTCCAAATGTGGTTTATCAACCACACAATTACCTTCTTCCATTTTAGATGTGATTGATGCCTTAACTAAGGCAGGCTATGAAGCTTATATCGTGGGTGGCAGTGTCCGCGACCTAATGTTGGGTCATGCACCTAAAGATTTTGATGCCGTAACTAATGCGACACCAGCTCAGGTGAAAGAAGTCTTCGGGCGACGTTGCCGAATTATTGGTCGTCGTTTTGAGCTGGCGCATGTCTACTCAGGACGTGAACTGATCGAAGTTGCGACCTTCCGTGCGCCGCCTAAAAAAGCCGTGACTTCTGCTGCGGGCATGATTTTACGTGATAATAATTGGGGTACGATTGAGCAAGACTTTGCACGTCGTGACTTCTCGATCAATGCAATGTATTACCAACCACGCAAAGGCGAAGTGCTAGATTTTTGTCATGCAGTAGATGACATAAAACATAAAATGTTGCGTTTATTGGGTGATCCACAACTACGTTTTGAAGAAGATCCTGTGCGGATGCTTCGGACTTTACGTTTTGCAGCCAAATTAAACTTTAATATTGATGAAAAAATTCTGGATGTCTTTACCCTAGAACTTACTCAATTGCTGCGTGATGTGTCTCCACATCGCTTATACGACGAGTCACAAAAACTCTTTACTATGGGGCATCTCAATCGCGTCTTACCGATGCTGATCGATTTTGGTATTTGGTATCAGTTATTTGCAGATATCAAACCAGTCGTAACCCCATTTATTGAGTTGGCTGCAAAAAATACCGATCAACGTATTTCGATTGGGAAAACCATTAACCCTGCATTTTTCTATGCCGTGTTATTGTGGATTCCGTTCCAAGAACGTTGTACGTTCTATCTAAACAAAGGTGTAGTTCCTGCTGAAGCACGTGCTCAAGCAGGCTTGGATGTATTGAAACGTCAGGCTACACGAACCATTATTCCACGCTTTGCCGAAACATTTATTCGTGAAGTTTGGGAAATGCAAACCCGTTTGCTGAATCCAAAACCACAGCAAATTGAAGCACTTTCAGGTCATGCACGTTTCCGTGCAGGCTTTGACTTTCTGCTGCTGCGTGAAAAATCGGGCGATATAAGCACGCAAGGCATGGGGCAGTGGTGGGATGCTTATCAGCAGATGAGCACTGACGAAAAAGAACTGGCAATTAGCCAATACAATCGTCAACGTGCCAAGAGTCGTCGTAAAGCGGCGCATGAAGATGTGGAAGCCAAAACTTCTACTTATCAGCAAGTTGAAATTGAACCGCTGGTGAATGAACCAGAAAGCAGAAGTCGCCGTCAACGTAAGCCTAAATCACATGCCAATAGTCTAGAGACAGTGTCAATCGTTGCAGCGTCAGCCAGTGGTGAAATTGGTGCAGATCATCCGATTTTAAAACGTAAACGTGTGAAACGAGATTTGACTCAGGTTATTTTTGGGCCAACACAATGACGCTGACATATATTGGTTTAGGCAGTAATTTAGGTGATTCTCTACAGATCCTTAGTGAAGCGGTGCATAAACTTGCAACACTCGGAAAAGTGAAAGTCTCAAAACTGTATCAAAGCCCGCCAATGGGGCCACAAGATCAGCCGAATTATTTAAATGCAGCGGTTGCATTAGAAACTGATCTAGCACCTTTGGCCTTGTTGGATGAATTGCAACGCTTTGAACAAGAGTCGGGGCGTGTACGCCTACGTCATTGGGGGGAGCGTACACTGGATTTAGATTTACTGATTTATGGTGAACAGCACATTCAAAATGAACGTTTGACGGTGCCTCATGTTGGTGTTTTAGAACGTGATTTTGTGTTGAAACCTTTGTTGGATTTAGATGAGAATCTACAGATTAAAGGACAGCCATTAAAAGATTTACCTATTTTGAATAATCCAAATTTAACTGTATTGGATGCAGGAAACTGGGCCCATCTTTAATTTTTGTATGACCACTTGAGAAAGCCGTCATCTGAGGAATATTGAAATGATTAGTCTAAGTGACTTGAAAAAATTTAAAGCGGAAGGCCGCAAATTCTCCTGCCTGACTTGCTATGATGCGAGCATGGCAAAAGCAATGGAAGTTGCTGAAGTCGATAGTATTCTGATTGGTGATTCATTGGGGATGACCATTCAAGGGAATGACTCAACTTTACCTGTCACTGTTGAAGATATGGTATATCACACTGCAGCAGTGCGCCGTGGCAATAAACATGCGTTTATTTTGACTGATTTGCCATTTATGACCTATGCCACTTTGAATGACGCTTTGGTGAATTCAAAGATCGTGATGCAAGCAGGCGCACAGATGGTCAAATTGGAAGGTGGCGCATGGTTGTCAGAAACAGTTGAAGTATTGACCCGTAATGGTATTCCAGTGTGTGTGCATTTAGGGTTAACTCCGCAATCGGTTCATGTGTTTGGCGGTTATAAAGTGCAAGCACGTACACGTGAAACCGCGGATCAACTCATTGCAGATTGTAAAGCTGTGGTTGATGCAGGTGCAGCAATTTTACTTTTGGAATGTGTTCCTGCCCAAGTGGGTAAAGAAATTAGTGAATTATTCCCAAATACACCTGTGATTGGGATCGGTGCCGGTGCAGAAACGGATGCTCAAGTCTTGGTTCAACAAGATATGTTGGGACTGACGTTTAGTCACGTGGCGAAATTTGTTCGCAACTTTATGAAAGAGCAAGCAGGGGAAACAGCAATTGTGGATGCGTTTAAGGCGTATCATACTGCCGTACTTGATGGTAGTTTCCCTGCCAAAGAACATACATTCCAAATTGAGCTGTAAGACATGAAAACTGAAACAACGATTCAAGGTTTAAGTGCATCGCTAAATCCAGCACGTGCTGCGCGCAAAATCATTGGTTTTGTACCAACGATGGGGAACTTGCATGAAGGTCACCTTAATTTAGTTCGTGAAGCACGTAAACTGTGTGATGTCGTGGTGGTGAGTATTTTCGTTAACCCAATTCAGTTTGGTCCAAATGAAGACTTTGACAACTATCCACGTACTTTGGAACAAGATCAGCACTTATTGGCTGAAGTGGGTTGTGACATCGTGTTTGCACCGACTGTTGAACAAATGTATGGCAACAAACCGCGCTTAACCAATATTAGCGTGGGCGGCATTACCAATGATTTGTGTGGCGAACAGCGTCCGGGTCATTTTGACGGTGTTGCTGTTGTTGTGACAAAACTCTTTAATATTGTTCAACCGAATTTTGCATTCTTTGGGCAAAAAGATTACCAGCAACTTGCAGTGATTCGTCAGTTTGTACGTGACTTAAATATTCCACTAGAAGTGATTGGTGTGCCGATTACTCGTGCTGAAGATGGTTTGGCATTGAGTTCACGCAATGGTTATTTAAGTGCGGAAAATCGTGCGATTGCACCAACGATTTACCAAAGCTTGAAAACGGCTGAGGCAGAATTACATGCTGGAACTCAGCTTGCAGATGTGTTAGCGAATATTAAAGCAACATTGACAGCGGCGGGTTTTGTTGTGGACTATGTTGAAGCACGTACACCTGAATTACAGAAAATTGAAGAATTTGATCAAGACGTGGTGTTGTTTATTGCGGCTAAATTAGGCGCAACACGTCTTATTGATAATATGCAGGTTAAATATACTGCAGTTTAAAACGGCTATGGGGTAGCAAGCGATGAAGCGCATTTTAATTGTTACAGGACAATCTGGATCTGGAAAGTCATCTGCATTACAGATACTTGAGGATTTGGGCTATTACTGTATCGATAATTTGCCATTGGCCTTACTCCCCGAAATTGTTGAAAAACTCGATTCAGAAAATAATCTTGAACAATTGGCACTGGGTGTGGATGTCCGCAGTACACGTGCAGATTTACAAGAGTTCGATTTGGTTTTTCAACAGCTACAACGCCATGGCTCAGTCGATATTATTTATTTGACCACGCGTGATCAGGAATTGATTGCGCGATTCAGTTCATCTCGACGTCCCCATCCGTTGGCAAGTCGTTTCAAAAGTTTAAATGAGTGCATACAGGAAGAAAAATCTTTACTGTTGCCGATTCAATTACGCTCGACAGTACATATTGATACTACAGACAAGAGCGTACATGATTTAAAACATACCTTGCTGTCTAAACTTGGACAGGCAGATAATTTAATTTTGATCTTACAGTCTTTTGGCTATAAGCATGGTATTCCACTCGATGCAGATTATGTTTTTGACGTCCGTCATTTGCCTAATCCGCACTGGGATATGGAATTACGTAAGTATTCAGGATTAGATGAGCCAGTTCGTCAATTTTTACAGCAAAGTGAACAAACCAATGAAATGTTCCAAGATATTTATCATTTCTTGGATAAATGGCTGCCGGCATTTGCCGAAGGGCATCGTCATTACATGACAGTGTCGATCGGTTGTACAGGTGGGCAACACCGTTCGGTATATATCGTAGATAGACTAAAAAAAGCACTTGAGGCAAAATGGTCTATTCAGGTTCTACATAGAGAAATGAAGCACTGGTCATGATCGACACAACTGTTGACGTAATTAATAAACTGGGTTTACATGCGCGTGCATCTGGCAAGCTAATCGAAGTCACGACCAAATTTCGCTCGTCGATTCAAATTGGTAAGGGTGGAAAATTAGTAGATGCCAAAAATATTATGTCTTTGCTGATGCTTGGCGCAGGCAAGGGCACAACTTTACGCTTAGTGATTGAAGGTGCAGATGAAGAAAAAGCTTTATCTGAAATTCAAGCACTGTTTGCGGCAAAATTTTACGAGGCAGATTAAACGTGGCACGTCGACCGAACCGCTATACCGAAGAAGACTTTGAATCCTTAGAAGGACGTGCAAGTAAAACTGAGCAAAAGAAAGCTGTACAACGTATGGCTGCTTTGGGCGAGGAACTTGCAAAACTGAATCCTAAACAGATTAAAAATCTTCCTGTTGAAGAGCGTCTGATCGAAGCACTACTAGAGGCACAAACAATTACTTCACATGAAGCGCGACGCCGTCAGTTTCAACGTGTAGGTAAATTGCTGCGTAATGAAGATGAAACCATGATTTTATCTTACTTAACCCCGCAGCAAGGTGCGAAAAAAACAGCGCAGCTTCAACGCTGGACTGAACGTATGATTGCCCAAGGTGATCCCGTCATTAAAGAGTTCATGAAAGCACATAATGCTGCTGAACATCATCCTATTCGTCAGCATATTTTGCGTATTCAACGTGATATAGCAAAAAATGTAAGCGAAGAAGAACTGACTGCGTCAAAGTTGAAATTGTTTAACTACATTCAACAAGTGGCTTTATTATCTGATAACTAATGCATGATTAGATAGCCAAGTACTTAGATAGCTCAATGATCAGAGAATTCAACATGATCTGATCATTGAAGCAAAACGTGAAGTTATAGACTTCACATCAAAAAAAGCGACCTGATTAGGTCGCTTTTTTTGCTTAAATGATTGAAAAAATCATGCTTGGCTTTTGAGTTTTAATATTAACCAAATTCACCAACAGCGCGCTCTTTAGCCCATTCACGGAGAACGAACTTCTGAAGTTTACCTGTCGAGGTTTTTGGAATTTCGGTAATCACTACATCTTTAGGTACTTTGAAACGTGCAAGGTGCTGCTTACAGAATTCGATCAGTTCTTCAGGCGTTGCTTCTTTACCTGCTTTTAATTCAATAAAGGCACAAGGCACTTCTTGCCAACGAGGGTCAGGTTTTGCAACCACTGCAGCGGTCAGTACAGCAGGGTGTTGATATAGAATTTCTTCTACTTCGAGCGATGAAATGTTTTCACCCCCTGAAATGATCACATCTTTAGAGCGGTCAGTAATTTTGGCGTAACCGTCAGGTTGGCAGACTGCTAAGTCGCCGGTATGGAACCAGCCACCGGCAAAGGCTTCAGCCGTTGCTTCTGGGTTTTTCAAATAGCCTTTCATTACGATGTTGCCACGGAACATGATTTCACCCATGGTCTGGCCATCATGCGGAACAGGTAACATGGTCTCAGGGTCAATGACTTTCATGCCGTCTTGAAGCGGGTATGGTACACCTTGGCGAGAATGCAACTGTGCTTGTTCTTGAATGGAAAGATCAGACCAACCAGCTTGCGATGCGCAAAGTGCCGATGGACCATATGTTTCAGTCAAACCATAAACATGTGTAACATTGATGCCAATATTACGCATCCCTTCAATAATCGCTGCAGGTGGCGCTGCACCAGCAACCATCACTTCAACGCGATGGTCAAATTGTGCTTTTTTCTCTTCAGGCGTATTGATCATCATTGAAAGTACGATTGGCGCACCGCAGAAATAATCTACTTTGTGTTCAGCAATCAGTTTGAAAATCAGTTCAGGGTCGATTTTACGTAGACAAATATTGGTTCCGCCATTGGCTGCCATTGTCCAAGCAAAGCACCAGCCATTACAGTGGAATAGAGGAAGCGTCCAGAGATACGTTGCACGTGGCGTCATGCCGCAAGCAATGATGTTACTCGCTGCATTGATATATGCGCCGCGGTGATGATACACCACGCCTTTGGGATTCCCTGTGGTACCCGAGGTATAGCTTAAGCTAATTGCATCCCATTCATCTTGAGGTAAGTGCCACTCAAAGTTGGCATCGCCTTGCGCCAACCAGTCTTCAAATTCAATTTGTCCAATCGGTTGTGCTGTGCCTTCAAATTCAGCATCTGCAACATCAATGACATAAATGTCTTGATCGATCAAAGCCAAAGCTTCGGTGGCAACTTGAGCAAATTCAGGGTCAACCAACAGGACTTTGGTTTCTGCATGTTCCAGCATGAAGGCAATGGTTTTCGCATCAAGGCGTGTATTTAGCGTATTTAGTACAGCACCCGCCATCGGTACGGCAAAGTGTGCTTCAACCATAGCCGGAACGTTCGGTAATAACACAGACACGGTGTCGTTTTTGCCAATGCCTAATTGTTGCAACTGATTTGCAAATTGACGACAGCGGTTATATGTTTGGCGCCATGAAATATGACGATTGCCATGGATAATGGCATCCTGATCAGGATAAATATAAGCTGCACGCTCTAAATAACGTAGAGGCGAAAGTGCCACAAAATTTGCCGGGGTCCGTGGCAATTCATCGTATGCGCTAACCATCGTGGTACTCCAAGTCCATGTCTATTTGTTTTAAATCTGACTTAACAATAATTCAGTCCGTAGCTTCTCTGCATTTATGCTTTAGTCGAGTATTTACACTAAATTTTTAAGTGATTGAAATTTAACACAATAAAAACAATGAGGTGACGAAAATGAACCCTGTGGTTCTCAAAATTGATTTTTTAGCATAAATAATTTAGTTGAAAAATATACAGGGTTTGTTGGTTTTTTATACTAATTTGGCAGATATTTCCGTGTGTGATCTTTTTTATTGATTCGGTTTGAATGATGCTTAACGAATAATGTAGAGCGCCTTGAATAGTCTTTGTGGGGATATAAACGAATGATATTTTCTTTAATTGATCGTGGCTTATTTGCTGTTTTTTAACAATAAACTTAAATTTGAGAAGATGCGAAACTTCGTATAATCTAAGTAAAAAATCAAGATGGCTTGTGCATTAACATTGCAAAAGCGGAAATCAAAAATAAAACAATACGGCTAAATACAATAAAAAGTATGGCGACAAGGATGAATATGACAATTCAACACGACATTGCATGGGAAAATTGGTCAGGTGCTCAGAAGTCGATCCCGAAGTCATTTATACAACCGCAAAATCTTGAGCAATTAATGGATGTGGTGCAATCCCATCCTAAGATTCGTATGGTCGGTGCAGGGCACTCATTTAGCCCTTTGGCAAAAACCACAGATACCTTAGTACGTTTAGATCATCTCAAAGGCATTCTAGATATCGATGCTGAACGCTGCCAAAGCACCGTCCAAGCTGGTACACGATTATTTGATTTGGGGGAGAAGCTCGCGTCTTTTGATCAGGCACTGATTAATCAAGGAGATATTGATCATCAAAGTTTGGCTGGGGCTATCGCAACAGGAACACATGGTACCGGAGTCGAATTACCGTGTTTATCGGCGCTGGTTACGGGTTTCGAATTATTAACCGCGCAGGGCGAATTAATACAATGCAGTGCTGAACAGAACAGCGAAATTTTCCAAGCAGGGCGTGTTTCACTCGGGAGTTTAGGCGTGCTGACGCATGTACAGCTGCAAAACCGACCGATGTATAAACTCAAAGAACAAACGCGATTATGTCCGCTGAAAGATGTCTTGCAGAATATGCAGCAATGGCAATATGAACATCGACATATTGAGTTCTGGGCATTTAGTCATGCCGATCAGGTTATTTTAAAAACCTTAGATGAGACGGAAGATAACCTTCAACCGCGGAAAGAACAGTGGTTAGATGACGACGTTTTACTCAAATTTTGTGCAGAATTGACGCGATTCTTTCCACCACTGAATCCATGGCTACAAAATTTATTAGGTGTTTTTGTCAAACCTTCGATCAGCGTAGACTGGTCAAGTCGAATTTTTCCTTCTGCTCGAAATACCAAATTTAATGAGATGGAATACCAGATTCCGCTGCAACACGGGATGAATTGTTTAGAAGAAATTTTGCATACCCTTCGACGACATAAGGTTCCGATGTTTTTTCCGCTAGAATATCGACTTGTACGTGGAGATGATATTTGGCTCAGTCCGTTTTATCAGCAAGATTCGGCCTCAATTTCGGTGCATCAGTTCTATAAGCAAGATTATCAAGTCATCTTTAAGCTCGTGGAGCCGATTTTTTTAAAATATGGCGGGCGTCCGCATTGGGGGAAATTGCATAGCCTAAATGCGCGGCAGCTTCAAAATGTGTACCCCAAGTGGCAAGATTTTTTGAATATTCGACAAGAATTAGATCCTCAGCAAAAGTGGCTCAGTCCCGAGCTACAGCAGTTACTGATTGATTAAGCATCGTGGAAGTTAAACATTGAAGACCAATTGAACGATATGAAAAAGGGGATGGAATGGATGCATATTTTCAAAAGTTGAATTCACTGTTAAAACAAAATGGTACGGGGATGCCTCAGTTAATCGTGGATGTTGATGCATTAAATCACAACTTGGTGGTCACTCAGCAGCAAATGCCAAAAGGGCTGCATCCGCGCTTGGTGGTGAAATCCTTGGCCTGCATGGCATTGCTTCAACACTGTGCTACACAGCTTCAGACACAGCGTTTCATGCTATTTCATTTTGCACATCTGAAAACACTTTTCGAATCGATACCGCAAGCCGATGTGTTGTTTGGAAAACCGATGCCGATTCAGGCCTTGAACCATGCAGACAAGGCGTTTTTGCAGGCAACGCAATCGCAAGTGCAATGGCTTATTGATAGTGAACAGCGTTTAGCCCAATACCTCAAATTTGCTGAGCAGCATCAACTGTGTCTACGCATCAATATTGAAATCGATGTTGGGCTACATCGTGGTGGTCTAAAAACGATCAATGAGCTAAAGGCTGTTTTGGATGTAATCGTTCGACATCCTCAACATTTAAAATTTTCAGGATTGATGGGCTACGACGCACATGTGGCGAAGATTCCACGGCTGATCCAATCTGCTGAACAGACTTATCAACAGTCCCAGCAAAGTTATCAACAATTCAAAGCTTATGTACAACAGCGCTACCCAACCTTATGTGATGAACACACCTGTTGGAATGGTGGTGGTAGTCCTAGCTTTAGTTTTCATTGTCAGCAGAGTGTCTGTAACGAAGTCTCGTTTGGCTCGATGTTATTAAAACCTGCAGATTTTGAACTGAAAAATTTACAAGCTTTCCAAAGTGCCTTGTGGATCGCCACGCCTGTGTTAAAAGTGTTGCCGCGGACTGAATTACCACAGTTAGAATGGCTCAGTCGTTGGGCAAAATATCAGGCTGTATTTATTTATGGAGGCTATTGGCGAGGGGACTATGTTTATCCTCAAGGCAGTCAGCCCCATGCGTTATATGGTCGCAGTAGTAATCAGGAGCTTGTGCAAATTCCACAGACAAGCAGCATAAACGTAGATGATTATATTTTTTTACGCCCTACCCAGAGTGAAATGATCATCCCTCAATTTGCACAGCTTTGGTTGTACCAATCCGATCAATTCATGGCCTTTGAGACCTTCAGAGAATAAAAAAAGAGCCCGTATGGACTCTTTTTAGGTTCAATTGTTTTGAAAAAAGCTCATGATTTGAAGCTTACTCAAATCCACTGTAGTGAATACCCGTGAGGTTCGACATTTCTTTTTTCCATGTGGTCAGGTCATCTTTACAGAATTGATTCAGATGATGATGTCCGCAGGCACGAGCCATGACTTGCATCAGTTCAACGGATGCATTTAGAAAATTCGCCAGTTGTTGTGCCGATTTGTCTATTTCTAAACGACGACGTAAATGATCTTGTTGTGTGGCAATGCCGACAGAACAATCATTGGTCTGACAGGCACGCATAGCTAAACAGCCAATGGCTTGCATGGCAGAGTTTGAAATCGCGATGGCATCTGCACCTAAAGCTAGTGCCTTAATAAAGTCAGCGGGTACACGGAGTCCACCTGTGATTACTAAACTAATATCTGACCGTCCTAGACGGTCTAAATGACGACGTGCTCGTGCAAGCGCAGGAATGGTCGGTACAGAGATATTGTCACGGAATAAGGTTGGGGCTGCACCTGTACCACCGCCACGTCCATCTAAAATAATATAGTCCACACCAATGCTGAGTGCTGCGTCGATATCACGTTCAATATGCTGTGCGGAGAGCTTGTAGCCGATTGGGATGCCGCCGGTCTCGGCTCGGACATATTCTGCAAATTCACGATATTGTGAAAGATGCGTCCAATCAGGGAAGGTCGCAGGGGAAACGGCTGCGGTGCCTTCTGGTAATTTGCGCACTTCTGCAATCTTACCAACCACTTTATGGCCTGGAAGATGCCCTCCCGTACCTGTTTTTGCAGCTTGACCGCCTTTAAAATGAAAGGCCTGACACTTTTTAACTTTTTCGATGTCATAGCCAAAACGACCCGATGCAAGTTCATAAAAATAACGTGAATTGGCCGCTTGTTCCTCTGCAAGCATTCCACCTTCACCTGAGCAAATCCCTGTACCCGCAATTTCAGCACCTGTTGCAAGGGCAACTTTGGCTTCTTGAGATAACGCACCAAAACTCATATCTGACACAAACAGGGGGATTTTGAGTCTTAAGGGTTTTTTAGCATTTGGGCCAATTACCACTTCGGTTGCTACGGGTGCATCATCTAATAATGGGATTTTCCACAGTTGTGCGGTGATCAGTTGAATGTCATCCCATTTCGGGAGTTGATTGAAAGGCACGCCCATGGCAGCTGTCGGGCCATGATGTCCAAATTTACTTAAACCATTGCGTGCAAGTTCCAAGATCAATTTATTATGTGGTTCTTCAGGTGCGGGTGCCGAATCCGCATATAAACCTTGGTATTGATCGCGTTTATACTGCTGTGGATTTCTATTTTCCCACGCTTGAATTTCTTCAAGATCGACATACACCTGATCGCCTTCCACCCACGCTTTAAACTTTTGCAGATTTTTATTCAGATAACGTGGATTGATGCCAGTTTTATAAATATAGTGAGAACCATGCAGCCCACAGACGATTTTATCTCCTTGAATATGGGCATCGGCCATGAGTGCGCCGCGATGCTGACAGCGACCATACATGACCACGACTTTTTCTACATCATCATCTTCGAGCCGTAAGACCACAAGATCGACATTGGCTGCAAGGGCATAAGCGGGTTGGAGCGGTTTTAAACTAGACCAAGATATAAGTGAATGTGCTTGCATGATACCTGCCTACATAAAGATTTCAGTGGGTATAGGTGTTCGAAATTCGGAATAATTTTATGAATTAGAACGTGATTATTATGTTGACAGCATAAAGCGTATTTCGGCTGAAATCTGCTTGAATTATCAGGAGTCTTGTAAAAGGCAGCAGAAAAATCAACTTCCATGGGATTAGAGGTTTATTAAAGTTGGCAGGGCGTGTAAAATTTAGGTCGAATTTTATTTATCCACCGTTTTTATCTTTTGAGGGTCTCCCTCGATCATAATCTCGCGGTGACATGCTCCATTGTACGGGGCATCACTCCTTAAGGATTTTTATATGCCAATTATCACTTTGCCAAATGGCGATCAAAAAGAATTTGATCATGCCGTGTCTGTGATGGAAGTTGCTCAAAGCATCGGTCCTGGTCTAGCAAAAAATACAGTTGCGGGTCGTGTAAACGATCGTTTAGTTGATGCGTCTGATTTAATTACAGAAGATGCTAGCCTACAAATTATCACGCCTAAAGATGAAGATGGTATTCACATCATTCGTCACTCTTGTGCTCACTTGGTGGGTCATGCAGTTAAGCAATTGTTTCCAGAAGCAAAGATGGTCATTGGTCCTGTCATTGAAGAAGGTTTCTACTATGACATCTGGATGCCACGTCCCTTTACTTTAGACGACATGGCAGCAATCGAAGAGCGCATGAAAAAGCTCATCGACCAAGACTATGATGTCATCAAAAAAATGACTCCACGTGATGAAGTGATCAAAGAGTTCACTGCACGCGGCGAAGAATACAAACTGCGTCTGATCGAAGACATGCCTGAAGAAACTGAAATGGGCTTGTACTACCATCAAGACTACTTGGACATGTGTCGTGGTCCGCACGTTCCAAATACTAAATTCCTAAAATCGTTCAAACTGACTAAAATCTCTGGTGCTTACTGGCGCGGTGATGCGAAAAACGAACAGCTGCAACGTATTTACGGTACAGCTTGGGCTGACAAAAAACAGTTAGCTGCGTATATCAAACGTATTGAAGAAGCTGAAAAACGCGATCACCGTAAAATTGGTAAAGCGTTAGACTTGTTCCATATGCAAGAAGAAGCGCCGGGTATGGTGTTCTGGCATCCAAACGGCTGGACGATTTACCAAGTGCTTGAACAATACATGCGTAAAGTTCAACAAGCCAATGGTTACCAAGAAATCCGTACACCGCAAGTGGTTGATTTCACGCTTTGGGAAAAATCAGGTCACGCAGCAAACTATGCTGAAAACATGTTTACGACTCACTCAGAGAACCGTAACTATGCAGTAAAACCAATGAACTGCCCATGTCACGTGCAAGTCTTCAACCAAGGTTTGAAATCTTACCGTGATCTTCCAATTCGTTTGGCTGAGTTTGGTTCATGTCACCGTAACGAACCATCGGGTTCATTACACGGCATTATGCGTGTACGTGGCTTTACACAAGATGATGCGCATATCTTCTGTACAAAAGAACAAATCGGTACTGAAGTTGCAGACTTTATTAAACTGACATTAGATGTTTATAAAGACTTCGGCTTTGAAGAAGTACAAATGAAGTTGTCGACACGTCCAGAAAAACGTGTGGGTGATGACAAACTTTGGGACATGGCAGAAAAATCTTTAGCAGATGCTTTAGATGCTGCTGGCCTAGAGTGGGAACTTCAACCGGGTGAAGGCGCATTCTACGGTCCGAAAATTGAATTCTCATTGAAAGACTGCTTAGGTCGTGTATGGCAGTGCGGTACAATTCAATGTGACTTTAACTTACCAGAACGTCTTGACGCATCTTATGTGACTGAAGATAACGACCGTGATCAGCCTGTAATGTTGCACCGCGCAATACTTGGCAGTTTCGAGCGTTTTATTGGTATACTTATTGAACACTATGCTGGTTTCATGCCACCTTGGTTGTCTCCAATTCAAGCATGTGTGATGAACATTACCGATTCACAAGCTGAAGCATGTGAGTCAGTCGTCGCTAAACTTAAAGAAAGCGGTATCCGCGCGATTTCAGACTTGAGAAATGAGAAAATCGGCTTTAAGATTCGTGAACGTACTTTAGAGCGTATTCCTTACTTATTGGTTCTTGGGGACCGTGAAGTTGAGGAAGGTACTGTAAACGTCCGTACTCGCTCTGGAAAAAATTTGGGTACTATGTCAATTGATGCATTCGTTGACCTAGTAAAAGCAGCCGTAGCCGAACGCGGCCGGTACATTGTGGAGTAAAAGCGATTAAACAGCCTGACCGTAATCAACAGGGCGGAAAATCAAACCGTCCTGCCTTGAATGATGAAATTCGTGCAAAAGAAGTCCGTCTAGTAGACGAAAATGGCGAGCAAAAAGGGATTGTATCTCTTGCTGACGCTTTGCGTGCTGCAGAAGCAGTAGATCTTGACCTTGTTGAGATTGTTGCTAATGCTGAGCCACCAGTCTGCAAAATCATGGATTTTAACAAGCATTTGTTTGATCTAAAACAAAAGCAAAAAGAAGCGAAGAAAAAACAACATCAAGTACAGGTGAAAGAAATCAAGCTACGCCCTGGTACTGATGTTGGTGACTACAACGTTAAACTACGTGCCATTATCAAGTTCCTTGAAGAAGGCAATAAGGTAAAAATCACGCTTCGTTTCCGTGGTCGTGAAATGGCACACCAACAGTTAGGTTTGGCTCAATTGCAAAAAATTGAAGCTGACGTGGTTGACTATGGTGTTGTTGAACAAACACCAAAAATGGAAGGCCGTCAAATGGGTATGCTGCTTGGTCCTAAAAAGAAAAAGTAAGTATCCATTAAAAAAGCACTGCATTTGCAGTGCTTTTTTTTGCCTATATTTGGGTTTTTTAATCTCAATGATGTTCAAGGGTACCAATAATTTTTGCTGCGTATTGATTGGAAAATAGAGCAAAATTCATGAATGCGAACTTAGGTCTGAGGGTATTAAGTAAGTTTCTTTAAGAAAGACAAATTTGATTATATTCTAATTGATATTCAATCGTTGTTTCGATTCAGACGTTTTGAAATGCTTTAATTTAGTTTTAATGTAGGTATAAAGTGAGCAAAGCTTTTTATTGAGCTAACTATGTGAGATCTATTTACATAACACCGGCAGTGAGATGGGGATTTTCAGTACCCTCCAATAGATTTTCATCTTGGTAATATTAGGTTGTATATTCCATGTCATAAAAGCAATCAGAACAAAGTACATTTCATAGAAATAGATAGTAATACAAAGTAGGATTATTTTTTGCAAGATACGCCAAAATTTAAAAAGAGTAGATGAACAGCTTGTAAGCCAGACCCACCAAGGATTCATTAAAAACACCTATGGGTAAGATTAAGTTGAGAATAGATAAAAAACGAAACATAAAATTTGCAATCTAGACACTATATTCTTGAGATGGCATGATTTTTTATTCTTGTTTGTCATGTTTGGAATCTAACTAATTTTCTTAATATAAAAAAGACCCCGAAGGGTCTTTTTTTTATGAGGGTTTACTCAGCGATATTTTCTTGGACAGGACTTTCTATCAATGCCTTTTTGCCAATTGGAATTTGGCGTGGTAGTTTTTCTTCAGGAATAATACGCTGTAAGTCCACTGTCAATAAACCATTTTCATATAGGGCTTGTTGCACTTCTATATGTTCATCTAAGCGTAAAGACAGTTTAAATGTACGACGAGCAATGCCTTTATGCAGGAATTCCACAGTTGTATCTTGCGCTTCAGTTGGTTTACCTGAAATGCTTAGCACTTGATTTTCTAAGTTTAGCGAAAGTTCATCTTCTGTAAAACCTGCGGTTGCCACCACAATGCGATAGCTATTTTCAGCCGTTTTTTCAATATTGTATGGCGGGTAATTTGGTGTGTCGCTTTGCATGGCATAATCAAATAAATCGTTGAAACGATCAAAACCAATGCTACGACGGAAAAGTGGGTTAAGATTTAAACTACTCATAATTAGAACTCTCTTTAATAAGCAAAGTTGTAACAATAAGAAATGTTCAGTGATGCTTGGCATCCACTGTTCACTAACAAGATCGTTTGATCCTTGTACATGTATCAATATCGGTCTGTGCTGATTTTTTTCAAGGGATTTTTATAAAAAAATTATATTTTTTGAATTTTTGTACCTTAAGTGATTTTAAAAGCAAAGTGATAATTCACATTTTAACGTTACTTTTCAGAAAAACTGACAAGCTTTCACTGGATTAAACATGTTATACATAAAGCAAAATGAGATTGCCTTACTGAAAATTAAAAAGGAATATAGATGATTGATCTCTACTATTGGGGTACACCCAATGGACATAAAATTACCATCGCTTTAGAAGAAATGGGTTTGGAATACCAAATTTTTCCGATTAATATCTTGGAAAATGATCAATTTCAGCCAGACTTTTTGAGAATTTCTCCGAACAATAAAATCCCTGCAATCGTGGATCAGAATGGCCCACGAGGAGAGTCAATTTCAGTTTTTGAGTCTGGTGCGATTCTGCAATATCTTGGACGTAAAACAGGTTTGTTTTATCCAGAAGATGAGTTTGAGCGCGTTGAAGTTGAACAATGGTTGATGTGGCAAATGGGTGGTTTTGGGCCCATGTTAGGACAAAATCATCATTTTAGTCGTTTTGCACCTGAACGTATTCCGTATGCAACTGAACGTTATGTAAATGAATCTAAACGCTTATATAAAGTTTTGAACCATCAGTTGATTGGTCAAAAATTTGTGGCTGGAGAGTATTCGATTGCAGATATGGCTATTCTGCCTTGGGCACTGCGTCATGAATGGCAGCAAATTCAGTTGGAAGATTATCCATACGTGAAAGACTATATTGATCGACTGACGGCCCGTCCAGCGGTACAAAAAGCCTTAGCGATACAGGTTTAAAAAAAAGAGCATGGAAACATGCTCTTTTTTTTATGGAATGAATAGAAGCTTTTTCCACCAAGGTCTTTGGTTTTCTTTCAGTGTCTTGAGTGAAAAGGGCTGTACGGCAACAAAGGGGTAAGCGACACCATTTTTGATATAAGGTTTGAACTTGGCACGTAAAAGTGACTGCTCAACCCGCTTATCAATGTGCGTGAGTCCAGAGCTTTTGATTAATTCAGCTTTTTGAACTTCGCCGGTGGCTAAAACATACAATTTAAAACTAAGGTCACGATTTTGATTGCCAAGATCGTCATTGTTGAAGTTAAAAATAGGTCGCTTTTTCCAAATCATTTGATCTTGTGTAATCACGTGTTGTTTGGCAACTTCAGAAGGACTTTGTGCATATAAAGCGGTCAAAATTTGTAATAACACGATAAAACTTAAGCAAAGAATTTTTTTCATAAAGTGAGTTAAAATTATTCAATATTTGCGTGGCAGATTAGAAGTCTCATGTATAAAAGTAAAGTGCGGAAAGACTCACCTTAAGATTTTAGATAGGACGGAAGAAAATTCTAACGCTGTGTTAGAATGCGGCGCTGCCGAAAAGAACGCGTTGTTGACGGCTTAGTTGGACGATTTTGCGATGAAAGACTTTTTCTTAAATTTTACCCGTATTGTTGAAAATAACCCAAGAATCTATTGGAGTATTATTTTTGGTATTGCAGGCTGCTTAGTGCTATTTGTCGCTGAAATTGTGCATGTTCAAAATATTCTTGCAGATTTACATACCAAAGATCAAAACTTGATGCGGGCTGCGATTGAACCGATTTCTTCACAATATAAATGGTCGAGAATCGTTGTAATTGTTGCAGCAGTGCTTTGGTCAAATTTTGAATATTTGAAGTCGAAGAAAAAATTAGGTCTCTAAGCATTCGTTTCGATGTGGTCGTTTTTAGTTTTATTCTTCGCGGCATTTGGGGCTGCGACCTTACTTCCTTTACAGTCCGAAGCCGTATTGCTCGGATTGTTGAGCTATGGTCAACACAATCCATGGCTACTGATTTTGGTGGCCAGTATCGGAAATATCCTCGGTTCTTGTGTGAATTGGTGGCTCGGTTTAAAAGTAGAACATTATAAAAATAAAACATGGTTTCCCGTGTCAGAGCTGAAAATGCAGCAGGCACAGGGTATTTATCACAAATATGGTTATTGGTCTTTGCTACTGAGTTGGCTGCCGATTATTGGAGACCCAATTACTTTAATCGCGGGTTTAATGAAAGAAAACTTCTGGCGATTTTTCACACTGGTCAGTATCGCCAAAATTGGACGTTATCTGTTTATCTACGGGCTATTTTTTCAATTACATTGAATATTTTTCAGCTGAATGCGCTCTTTAAGTTGAATTTTAAAGATCTGATAAAACTTACGTGGCGCTTCGATTTTTGCCAGTTCAAATTTCTTTAATAGCAAGCGGGCAATTGGATCACTTGGACTTTGTATTAAACGAATATCGGAAATTTGGTTCTTACGATCTACGCTAAAACTAAAATCTATGCTGAATTGTTTTGCTTCAGATTCCGTCATCGGCAGCTTCATTGCGGGGACGTCTTTGTATTGAAATGTTCTATGTTGCCAGACTGTTGGAGCTGCAAGCCCTCGGGCTCAAAATCAGCCCAGCAGGTTTTGATGGGCTTTCTTTTTGGTGTTTTACGTGTCGATGAATAGTCATCAGCATTAAATTCAAATGGCTGCGTCGCTCGGAAGGGATAGCTGATGCCCGATTCTATATAAGGCCTGAAGCGTGCCTTTTTTACCGCGTTAATGACCATATCATCCAAATCTGGCAAGCCTGAACTGGTGATGATTTTGACTGCGGTAATGTTGCCCGAGTTGTCTGCATCAATTGCGACATTGACAAATCTAGGGCGTCCTTCCAGATCTCCTGGCTCAAATTTAACTTTGGGTGCGCGCATCCAGCTGACAGGTCTGTCTTGCAATATTTTTACTTCGCTGGCGGGCGCAGTCTCAGCGGCAGCATACTGCGTGCACATCACTGTGCTTGCACAGAGCATTAGACCTATTGCTGTATATTGTTTCAACATAGTCATTCCATCAGTGCGCGGCACGCCAATTCATTATTTTAATGCCGCTAAAAATTGAGATTATGAGCAGCCATTCACTTTAAATTGAATTTCATCTTTAAAGTTCGACTTTTTATAGATCCAAAGGGTGCTCGCAGTACGTTTAACCGAGATCTGACTATTTCTTAGTGCTTCAACGACTTTCTGATCGAGTACATATATGCCAGAGCCTTGCTTGATCTTGACCTTTTTTACTTGTCCGTGTTTATCCACTTTTAAGTTAAATTTGACTTTACGATCGTGCTGTTTCAATTCATGACTAGTGAGATCTAATTTTGGTTGAGATACATATTGGAATGGCGTTTTCTTATCTGCACTTTGTGCATTCCAAACTTTTGAATCAAAGTTGAAATCACATTCAGGCGTATTGCCTTTAACTCTCAAATTAAACGCTTGATAGCCAATAATGGCTTTGGCTTCACCATTTTCTAAATGTGGTTTGACTTTAGCTTTTTTGACAGCAGAAATTAAGATTCGGTCGAGTTGATCGACCCCTGTACTTTCTTCAACACTTGCATCGGTAATTGTACCTTTTGCATTCGCTGTGACACGAATAATGGCCGCGCGGTCACGTTGCTTGAGGTCTTCATTGGCATATACTGGTTTTGGAAAAACCGACCAATTTAAACGCGTGGTTAAATGCGCAGGAGCAACTTCAATATTCTGTGCCGGAAGTTGATGGGTTTTGGTTGAAGCACTAAACGCTGTAGAAAATGGAGCGCAGGCCAAAAGGGTTAAGCACAGATATTGTTTCATAAGTCTATTCTAAGATCACAAAGTGAGTGATGAATGCGTCGATATTGCTGCGCAGTATTTCCTGTATTGGAAATACTGGCAAGGTTTAAATGGAAAATATGCCATTATTTTTTTGACTGATGGGTAATGTCGATTCCAAATAAGTCACGGGTTTTTGCGCTTTTGCGTTCAGCATCATAAACATTTGAATGAAGTTCTATTTTGCATTTAGGTGGAATACGACTTGCGGAATCAGTATTTTGTTCCCTAATTTAGTTTAATAGGTAGTTGAATAATAAATGAAGTGGCTTGACCATTCTCTATATACGGCTTAAATCTTGCACCTCTTAAGGATGCGCTGATTTTTCGATCCAAAGCATCTAAGCCTGTACTTTTGAGAGTTTCGACTTGAGTCACTTTACCTATCTCATTTACATATAAACGTGCAAGAAATTGATGAGATTTACCTTTTAGATCATTTTCATTAACGTCAATTTTTGGTGTTCTAAGAAAACTAACACCACTAGATTGTAATTTAAGCTCTTTAGGGCTGTTATTTATATCTGTTTCGGCATAAGAATAGCCACATAAAATACTGCTCAGTAAAATCAATGTTTTAATTTTCATAAAATAAATCTTAAATTATTAAAATAAAGGAGGAAAATGAGTATAAATCATCCATAAAAAAAAGGGCAAAATGAATATTTGCCCTTAATATGATCGGTAAATTTATTTTTTTAAATCATCATGACTTTGGGTGATATCTACTTTAAACAAATCACGGGTTTTTGCCCAACTGATCGCAACTACAGCCATGGTCATACAGCCACCAAAGATTGTCGCCATGATCGTGCCCATATATTTTGCAGCAAGTCCCGATTCAAAAGCTCCAAGTTCATTACTACTGGAGACAAACATGCCATTGACCGCGGCTACACGGCCACGCATATTTTCGGGCGGGTAGAGCTGTAAAATGGTTTGGCGAACCACCACAGAGATGCTGTCACATGCACCAGTCATTGCCAGTGCAAAGAGTGATAACCAAAGATGGCTTGAAAATGCGAATAAAATGGTAAATACACCAAAACCCGCTACAGCCAATAACATATTACGCCATGCATGATGAGTTGGAGGGAATTTGGTCAATGCAATCATGGTGATCAGGGCGCCAATAGACGGCGCTGCACGTAAATAGCCTAAACCTTCAGGCCCCACTTTTAAAATATCTTCGGCAAAAATCGGTAAGAGGGCAATCACGCCACCAAAAAGCACAGAAACCAAATCGAGTGAAATCGCCCAAAGGACAATTTTGGTTTTCCAGATAAAACGAAAACCTTCACTTAAACTATCTTTTAAATTTGCAGATTCAATTTTAGGGAAACTGCGTTTATTGAGTAGGTTAATGAGAATGAAGCAGACCGTTAGTAGCGCCGCAACACTGAGTAAGCTGGTTTCACGGCCTAAAAATGCCAACATAAAACCGCCAAGCATTGGCCCAATAATCACCCCACTTTGCCAACCAATCGTTGTCCATGTTGCACCATTGGCATAGAGCTCCCGCGGGATTAAAAAAGGTTTAAGCGACGTTGCCGAGGGATTATAGAAACCACGGATCGTTCCAAGCCCAAAAATGACTGCATAAATCCCCCAAGACAGTTGGGGGACATCAATTTGGCCGAGACCATATTGGTGAAATAACCCCCAAAGAGTAAGTGGCATAGGTACAGAAAAAAACAGACAAATTTTCATAATGGTCTGTTTATTGAAACGATCTGCAAAGTATCCTCCCCACAAAGAGAGAGCAATAAAAGGAATTGCTTCGGCTAAACCAATTAAGCCCAGTGTTAGCGGGTCTTTAGTGATTTGATACAGTGAGTAAGCAACAATAATTTCTTGAATCAAAATGGCTAAGGTCAGACAAAATTGATTAAGCGTAACAATCGAGAAATCCCGATAACGTAGGGCTGCAAAAGCATCCTGTGCAGGTTTCATAATGGACATTAATAGTTGGCGTGCCGACATTATATAAGCCTTATTGGGCATCGCTTATAAAATCATCGGAAAATCTATATCAGAAAATTAATTAAGTTCGATATTCGGTAGAAAGATTCGCTTTTGTTTTGAGCAAAGATGCTTTAGAATACTCGCTCCCTTACCTGCAGGGCGTCTTTGCAATGGTGCAGACGTGCCGAACAGGTGTTCAAAAGAGGTTCTTATGCCTAAGATGAAAACTCGCCGTGGTGCAGCTAAACGCTTCAAGCCAACTGCAAACGGTTTTAAACGTCACCAAGCGTTCAAACGACACATTTTGACCAAAAAATCTGCTAAGCGTATCCGTCAATTACGCGGCTGTGTAATGGTTCACGTAAGTGACGTTGCTTCAGTTCGCCGTATGTGCCCATACATCTAAGGAGATTATAAATGGCTCGTGTTAAACGTGGTGTACAGGCTCATCGCCGTCATAAAAAAATTCTTGCTCGTGCTAAAGGTTACTACGGCGCTCGTTCACGCGTATATCGCGTAGCGTTCCAAGCAGTAATCAAAGCAGGTCAATATGCTTACCGTGACCGTCGTCAAAAGAAACGTCAATTCCGTGCTCTATGGATTGCGCGTATCAATGCTGGTGCTCGTCAAAATGGTTTGTCGTACAGCCGTATGATCGCTGGCTTGAAAAAAGCTCAAGTGATTATCGACCGTCGCGTACTTGCTGACATCGCTATGCATGACGCAGTTGCATTTGCTGCTTTAGCTTCTAAAGCTAAAGATGCATTAGCTGCATAAGTCTTTATGACTTAAAAAGGGACCGCTTTTAGCGGTCTTTTTTTATGGACGAATTTGATTAGACATCTTATTTTTTCGACCATATGGCTAAAAACACAATGATGCCAATTGTGATTGCGGCAAATTTTATAAACTCAAATTGTTTAAAAAGTAAATAAAAGCCATAAAGTAAAGCGAATAGCATGGCAAAAATTAAAACTAAAGAAAAAAATACAACCCATGGTTTTTCAGGCTCTTTATCTGTTGAAGTGTTGGTGGCGGAAAGAGCTTGATCAGATGTTGACTTGAAATAATTAACTTTGGGGTATTTTTTCTGTAGTTGTTTGAGTAAAGCTTTCTCTTCATCATTGACTAAATTTTCGCGGTTGAAATGATTGGCTGTATAGCACGTGACATCTACATGGTGTTCTGACAGTTTGTACTCATAATCCAATAGTTGTGCATATTCTTCGGTTGTAAATAAATGGATCGGTGAGCTTTCGTTTTTTACATGTTTTAAATTTTGGATAGCAGCTTCGATTGAATTGAGCATTTCAAGCAGACTTAATCCAACTTGAGGTGAAGCTTGAGGATTCTCCAAAAGAGGGAGTGAGTCATCCAGAAGGCCATAATAATACAAATTATGGATTAGTTTAAATTGAGGCTGAATGTGGGTAGAAAACGGATGTTCAAATAAATCCAGTTGAATGCTATTTACTAAACTGCTCCAACTCGAATTTTTATCAAAGCAAAAGCATTCGTTCCGCTGTTGTTGATTGAGCTCAATTAATGTAAACAGCCCGAATGCGTCATGAAATTGTGTGGAACTTGCACCCCAAAACTCCCGAGGATCACCAATAGGGCTGATATCTAAAATTTTCGTTTCAGATTGGATTTGAACCAGTGCAAAGGCTTGATTTAAATTGTTGTGGAAAACAGCAAGAGGATAGTTGGTTTTTACAAAGTAAAAATGAGGATGTTGATTAAGTTTTGCATGCTCAAAAAGAAGATCAAATGGATAAAGTGAGCATTTTCTAATCCACTTTTCAGCCATATACATGATCAAATGATCAACTGAGTCATGTAGTAATGCATTGGTTTTAAAATCGCGAATCAAGAAAATGTCACAAGCTTGGCCGCACCATGGGTGCAAAATCTCGTCATAGTAAATTTTCTGGTTAAAAAAGCGTTGAGCGTTATATTGCAAACCAAGAATAAATTGCTCGTAATGATCTATCATAATGAAGCATTTTTTTATTTTTCAATTGTTAGCTATCTTAGCTTTAATTTGACTTAAAAGGTAACTGCTTGATGCGCAAACAGTATCACTTCCGCCAAGTAGGCGACGATACGTATATTTGGGATGTACATCACTTAGTAAAACTCAGTCAAAATTTCAAGGTTCAGCAAATTCCTGTAAGTGACATTCAAGAGTTGAACGAAGCTTATTGGTTTCCAAAATCTGCTCCGACCACATAGCAAATTATTGAACATCTGGAATTGGTAAATGCTGCGGACTTAAGTTATCCCATTATTTTATGTGCCAGTGGTCGAGTGATGGATGGTATGCATCGAGTCGCGAAAGCATGCATTGCTAATCAGTCAGATATATTAGCCGTTCAATTTGAACAAACCCCAAAGCCTGACTTTATCAATATCGATGCAGATCTTTTGGATTATCGTGAAGAATAAAAGTTAACCTACAGATCCAATGCTGCTATCTTGAAGTAGATTCACCAGACTCAAGTAGATCATCATGACAATGAAAAGAATAAATGTAGTCGGTACATCTGCTACAGGAAAATCAACATTTTCTAGGGCATTGGCAACAAAGCTTGGTTTGCATTACATTGAATTAGATAACTTGTTTTGGCTAGATGATTGGCAAGAATGTCCTGATGAGATCTTTTTTGCACGTATCGGAGCTGAAATTGCTAAAGCGAAAAATGGTTATGTTATTGATGGCAACTATACTCGAACGATTCCTGTTAAATGGTCTGAAATAGATACGGTGATATGGTTAGACCTTCCGTTTCCAGTCAATTTATACCGCTCTGTAAAGCGCGCATTTTCTCGGGCTAAGTCCAAACAAGATCTTTGGCCAGATTCAAATAATCAGGAAAGTTTGTGGTGGATGTTTGGTCGAGATTCCATTGTCTGGTGGATGATTAAGACCCATAAAAAGAATCGTGAAAAATATCTACAGATGATGAATGCACCTGAATATCAACATATTCAATGGATTCGTTTAAAGTCTGCAAATGCAGTTGATGCATTTTTAGAACAATTGGACTCTTATGTTTTTGATGTTTAAGTTTTGATGTTTTATCAATAAAAAGTGCAGTTAAGTTACAGAAATAATCTTTATACCGCGCTTTGCGACATGCCTAATGTATGGATAGAAAAGAACAAAAGGAAAATAAAATGTTGGCTGAAATAGTTGGTATGGGTCAAGGTAGCATTACTGTAGAGCTCGAAATGATTCCCCGCAAAGGTGAGGCAGTCAAAATCATGTATGGTGCAGACGCAGAGCTTGAGGGGGAAGTAGTCTCTGTCAGTCATTATATTAATCAACATGCCGATCAGCATCGCGTTCGATTAGAAATTCGTCCGTTTAATTATTTAACGACCTCATAATTTTGAGGTCTTTCATACATAAGCATGTTCATAAAAAAGCCCTTCCATGAGAAGGGCTTTTTAGTGTTGATCACATTTATACAGTTAAAGTCCGAAGTAATAAGCCAATAAGCAAATCACTACCGTAATAATAATTAAGGTAATCACTCCACCTGCACCGGGTTTATGGGTTGGATTTGGCGTGTGTGCATGCTGAGGATTTGATTTTCTTTGCTCAGTTTTAAATCCATCCAGAGGAGAGCTTTCGACCATAGGAGTTAAACGTGCAGTTTTATAGTGATTAGCGACTTTCACAATAAATTTAGCCGTTAAATCTTCAGTTTTTTGAGCAAAATGGCGCAAATTTAACTGTTCTTCAGGTGTATAGATGCTGCCATCTGCATGATAGGGATGCTGAATTTTAGACTGTATATGGCGGTTTAATGCATCTAAGCGATGTAAGCTGTCATGTGCAAAATCCGCTTGTGCATCCGTTGGCAAGAGTGCGAGTTTTGCGGATTCATTCGATTCGCTGCTTAGATCGGGCTGCGTACCATAATAAGGTGTGCCTAACACCTCCGGCTCAATAAAACCTTCCGCAGGTTTTTGTAAAAATAATTCTGCTTCAGTGAAGTTATGAATGTCATCCCATTTTGGTAACTGCATATCTGCTTCGATGCGTTTAATGAGTTTATGGTTCAGCTCATAGCGCCAAAAGGTTTCTCGACGAATTTGCAGTTGTTGGGATGCCGGTGCTTCATAGTCATTTTCTGCGTTATACCACTCGGCAAGTTCTTTACCAAAAATCCATGCCTGCTTTTTATTTTTTTCGTGGCTTACAATAAAATGGGCAAAGGGAAGAAGTTCAACGTTAGCATTCGGATTTTGTTCATCATTCAGCAAGCTAGAGCTATGTAAACTTAAGCGTTGTACCCCTTGTTTTTTTAAGCCCTCTAGCCAAATTTGGAAATGTTGAGCCAATAAATGCTGTGAAAGCAAATCACGAAAATGGAAACTGTGCTGATCAAAAATGTGGTGATTCAACCAACGATGAAAACTCAAACCTTGGTTGAGAAATTCATTGCCATAAGTGACGAGTGTGAGCTGTTGTTTCCAGATTGGATCGAGTGCCATAAAGATTGGATCCCATTGATATTGTGTTTATCTTATACTTTTTTTAAAACTTGATGCTAATGCAATTTTAACTTGTGAATGCGCTTCATCATAACGGCTAAAAACTGTTAGAATAAGGGGTTTATATTATTTTTTTAAATTGTTGCTTTGAGAGTTACTATGTCACTGGAAGCCCTGACCACTGAAGCGCTCGCTGCGATTGCAGCAGCAGAGGACCTTGCTACACTCGACCAAGTGCGAGTGCAATTTACAGGGAAGAAAAGCCAGCTCGCTGAACAATCGAAGTCGCTCGGTAAAATGGACCCAGAAGAACGTAAAGTTTTTGGTGCTCAAATTCATGCCGTTCGTGAATCGATTACTGGCGCACTGACTGCTCGTCAAGCTGAATTACAAAAAGCTGCATTAGAACAAAAGCTTGCTAGCGAAACGATTGATATTACTTTACCCGGCCGTGGTCAAACGGTGGGTAGTATTCACCCTGTGACTCAAGTTCAAGAACGTATTTGCCAATTCTTTACCAAAGCTGGCTTTACTGTTGCGACTGGTCCAGAAGTTGAAGATGATTATCACAACTTTGAAGCATTGAACATTCCGGGTCATCATCCTGCACGTGCGATGCACGACACTTTCTATTTTGATGCGAATCATTTACTTCGTACGCATACCTCAGGCGTGCAAATTCGTACGATGGAAACTCAGCAGCCTCCAATCCGTATTGTGTGTCCTGGTCGTGTTTATCGCTGTGACTCAGATCAAACGCATTCGCCAATGTTCCATCAAATCGAAGGTTTGTATGTGGCTGAAAACACCAGCTTTGCAGAACTTAAAGGTTTGTTGGTGAACTTGTTAAATGAATTCTTTGAAAAAGATTTGAAAGTGCGTTTCCGTCCATCTTATTTCCCATTTACAGAGCCAAGTGCGGAAGTGGATATCATGGATGAACGTGGTAAATGGTTGGAAGTTTTGGGCTGCGGTATGGTGCATCCAAACGTTTTACAAGCCGCTGGCATTGACCCAGAAAAATACAAAGGCTTTGCCTTCGGTTTAGGTGTAGAGCGTTTTGCAATGTTGCGTTATGGCATTAATGACCTGCGTATGTTCTACCAAAATGATGTGCGTTTCTTACGCCAATTTGCTTAAACAGTTTTATACCTCTCCCTAACCTCTCCTAAAAGGAGAGGGGTTGTCCATCATGACTTAGGGTTCGTCCTCTTTCTTTAAAGGGACGCTAGAGAGGATTAGAAATTTAGAATTAATAGGTTTTTATACAATGAAAATTAGCGAAAATTGGTTGCGTACATGGGTTAACCCAGCCATTGATAGCGATACACTTTCTGACCAACTGACCATGTTAGGTTTAGAAGTTGATGATTTATCTCCTGCTGCAAAACCATTTACTGGTGTAGTAGTCGGTGAAGTTTTAACAGTGGTTCAACATCCCGATGCTGACCGTTTACGTGTCACTACTGTAAACATCGGTTCAGGCGAGCCGTTACAAATCGTTTGTGGTGCTCCAAACGTACGTGTAGGCATGAAAGCTCCTGTAGCAACCATTGGTGCAGTACTTCCGGGCGATTTCAAAATTAAAAAAGGCAAGCTTCGTGGTGTTGAATCACAAGGCATGCTGTGCGGTGCGTCTGAAATTGATCTTGAAGATAAAATCGACGGTCTATTAGAGCTTCCTGCCGATGCACCTGTTGGTGTAAATGTGCGTGAATATTTAGATCTTGATGACAATGTGATTGATATCAGCATCACGCCAAACCGTGGTGACTGCTTCAGTATTCGTGGTATTGCACGTGAAATTGGTGTGATTAACCAACTCCCTGTGACTGCCCCTGAAATTAAAGAAGTTGCTGCAACAATTACTGATGAGAAGAAAGTTGTTGTTGAAACTGATGGTTGCCCACGCTATTTAGGTCGAGTGATCAAAAACGTTAATACCAAAGCACCAACTCCTGAGTGGATGGAGCGTGCATTAGCTCGTGCAGGCATTCGTCAGCACAGTATTTTGGTCGATATTACCAACTACGTTTTAATGGAATTGGGTCAACCTTTACATGCATTCGATGGCGGTAAAGTTGAAGGTTCTGTTCGTGTACGCCAAGCAACAGCAGCAGAAAAATTAACGTTGTTGAATGAACAAGAAGTTGAATTATCTGAAAACGTGATGGTGATTGCGGATGATCAAAAAGCTTTGGCGATTGCAGGAATCATGGGTGGCCTAAGTTCAGCGGTTTCTGATGATACCACTGAAATTTTCCTTGAGTCGGCGTTCTTTGATCAACTCTATATCGCAGGTCGTGCACGTAGTTTTGGTTTGCATACTGATGCATCTCAGCGTTATGAACGCGGTGTAGACTTTGAATTGCCGATGACGGCAATGCACCGTGCTTCTCAACTTATCGCTGATTTAGCTGGTGGTGAGTTTGGTCCAATTACTGTTGCTGAAAAAGTAGAGTTATTACCAAAACGTGAAGCCATTGAACTAAATCAAGCACAAGTTGATCAACTACTCGGTTATAAAGTTGAATCTGCATTTATTACGGATGCTTTAACGCGTTTGGGTTGTAATGTCACTGTGAAAGCAGAAGGTGAGTGGACAGTTGTACCGCCATCACACCGTTTTGACATGGCAATTTATCAAGACTTGATTGAAGAAGTGGCACGTATTCACGGTTACGACAATATTCAAATTAGCTTGCCGGTGATTGATGTCAAACTGGCGAAATACCAAGACCAATTTGAATTGGTTCAGTTACGTCAAACTGCAGTGGCTTTGGGTTATCAAGAAGCAATTAGCTTTAGCTTTGCTGATGCGAAACTTGAGAAACAATTGAATCCACAGGTTCAACCACTAGCGCTTGCAAATCCGATTTCTAGTGATCTTGCAGTGATGCGTTCAACCTTATTATCAAGTTTGATCCCATGTGTGCAATACAACGTGAACCGTCAGCAAAACCGTGTGCGTTTCTATGAGCTTGGTCTACGTTTTGATTATCAAGGTGCGAACAGCATTCATGATCTCAAACAGATACCAACCTTTGCACTGGTTGCAACAGGTTCACGTACGACTGAATCTTGGCATGGTAAAGCACAGCCTATGGATTTCTTTGACTTTAAAGGCGATGTAGAGGAGATTTTAAATTCTGCACGTTTAAATGTTGAATATGTACGTTCAGAGCGTACGTGGTTACATCCAGGTCAATCTGCTGAAATCTTAGTCAATGGTCAATCAATTGGTTACTTCGGTCGTTTACACCCATCTTTAGAAGATGAGTTGGATTTGGCGATTACTTGGGTAGCTGAATTGGATCAATCGGCTGTTTTGCAAACTTATGTATCTAATTTTACAGAATTATCACGTTTTCCGTCGGTTCGACGTGATATTGCGCTTTTAATTAGTGATAAGATTAATGTTAGTGAAATTCAGCAACTTATCGAAAAAACCGGCGGTGAGCTTTTAGACGCAGTTTGGTTATTCGATGTGTACACTGGTCAAGGTGTCGAAGAAGGCAAGCGCTCATTGGCATTTGCAATTCAATGGCAACATCCAACACGTACATTAGAAGATGCTGAAATCAAAACCGGTATGGATAACATACTTCAGGTGTTGGAAAACACTTACCAGGCGACATTGAGGGCTTCATGACAGCATTAACAAAAGCAGAAATGGCTGATCATTTAAGTGAGCTCACGAGTTTAAACCGTCGTGAAGCAAAACAAATGGTCGAGTTATTCTTCGATGAGATTAGCCAAGCGCTAATCTCTGGGGAACAAGTTAAACTCTCAGGTTTCGGTAACTTCGAGTTGCGTGATAAACGTCAACGCCCAGGCCGTAACCCGAAAACGGGTGAAGAAATTCCGATTTCTGCCCGTCGTGTAGTGACCTTCCGTGCGGGACAAAAATTCCGTCAACGTGTTGGAAATGAGCAGATCAATTGATCTGCTTTTTTTTCCTTTGATTTAGGAGGCGCAGTGCTCATCATCTATCGCACAATTCATGTTGAAGAATATTCGTTTTAAAAAAGACGATATACTTGAGTTGAGTTGAGTTGTCTTAGAGCTTGATTGTGGCTTTCCTTTAGCTAAATTGTCAGTTTTTATTTTTCAATAACCATGGGCTTAGTATTTTGAATTTTAGCTCTTTTTATGAACTAGGGTTTAAAGTTTGAGGCAATAAAAAAGAGAGCCATAGGGCTCTCTTTTTGTGCTGAATAATCGGTTAGATTATTGAGCTTCAGAAGCAGCAGCAGTAGCTTCAGATGCAGCAGCAGTAGCTTCAGAAGCAGCAGCAGTAGCTTCAGATGCAGCAGCAGAAGCTTCAACAGCAGCAGCGTCAGACGCAGCAACTACTTCAGAAGCAGCAGCTTCAGATGCAGCAGCAGGAGCAGCTTCTTCAGTTTTTTTAGCACAACCAACGAAAGCTAAAGTAGTAGCAACTGCAGCAGCAATAGCGATTTTTTTGAATAACATGGCATCACTCTCTAAAATATGAGATTAAAAAATAACCTGCGTTAGTCTGTTGTGTGCTTTTATTATGCCTAATTTGAATAGGTATTAAAAATGCATAGAGCAGTCTAACTGGTCTGCGTGTATGCTATCACTGAGTATTTTGAAATGCTACTAGTGACTTTGAAAAAACCGTTAAAAATAGGTGAAAAACGGCCATTTTTTAACAGAAAATAACAATTAAGAGAAAGTTTTATATTGGCGAAATAGCAAATAAACTACTAAAAAGAATAGGGTTTTTTAACATATATTTTTTATAATCATAAACTTGAAAATAAGTTTACATGGAGATCTATCAAATGTTTCTTTGTGTAACTAAAGTCAACCAAATAAAAAGGCCATCGTTATAGATGGCCTTTTCAGTCAAACATTCAACTTAGTTGGATGCTTTACGTTTCATTTGATCGAAGAAATCATCATTGGTTTTGGTTTCTTTCATGCGATCAAGCAAGAATTCCATCGCTGCAAGTTCGTCTTGTGTATGAAGCAATTTACGTAAAATCCAAACTTTACGTAGGTTATCTTCAGACATCAAACGCTCTTCACGACGTGTACCTGATTTTTTGATGTTCATCGCAGGGAACACGCGTTTTTCAGCAATACGACGGTCTAGGGTAATTTCTTGGTTACCTGTACCTTTGAATTCTTCGTAGATCACTTCATCCATCTTACTGCCAGTTTCAATCAAGGCAGTTGAGATAATTGTCAGTGAACCACCTTCTTCGATATTACGTGCTGCACCGAAGAAACGTTTTGGACGTTCTAAAGCATGGGCATCCACACCCCCAGTAAGAACTTTACCAGATGACGGAATCACGGTGTTGTAAGCACGGGCTAAACGAGTAATTGAGTCAAGCAAAATCACTACATCTTTTTTGTGTTCTACAAGACGTTTCGCTTTTTCAATTACCATCTCTGCAACTTGTACGTGACGAGCTGGTGATTCATCGAATGTTGAAGCAACTACTTCACCACGAACAGTACGTTCCATTTCTGTTACTTCTTCAGGACGTTCGTCAATTAGAAGGACAATCAAGAAACATTCAGGATTGTTACGAACAATCGACTGAGCGATGTTTTGTAACAACATGGTTTTACCCGCTTTTGGCGGTGCAACGATAATTGAACGTTGACCTTTACCAATCGGAGCAACCAAGTCAACCACACGCGCAGTTAAGTCTTCTGTTGTACCATTACCTAATTCCATTACCAATTGTTCGGTTGGAAATAAAGGTGTTAAGTTTTCGAAAAGAATCTTATTACGTGAGTTTTCGGGTGTGTCGTAGTTAATTTGATTAACTTTTAATAATGCAAAGTAACGTTCGCCTTCTTTAGGTGGACGAATTGTACCTGTAATAGTGTCACCAGTACGAAGGTTGAAGCGACGGATTTGTGATGGGCTCACATAGATATCGTCAGGGCCGGCTAGGTAAGAACCCGCTGCAGAGCGTAAGAAACCAAAGCCGTCCGACAGAATTTCTAGAACGCCATCACCAAAAATCTCTTCGCCGTTCATTGCGTGGCGCTTTAAGATGGCAAAAATAATATCTTGCTTACGGTTACGAGCCATTCCTTCGAGGCCCATAAACTCGGCAATCTTGATGAGTTCGCCAATCGGTTTTTTCTTGAGTTCGGTTAAGTTCATAGGTGGTCAGATAGAATCTAAAATTCTGAGGTACAGGTTGGAAAAGGGAGCAACAAATGTGCCGCGATCATGCAAGAAACGATAGCAATTGGTTCGCACAAAACAATTCAGAGATCTGATTCGTTATATGAAGAGAGATGTGAAAAACAATTCTGTTGCCGAGCGGCATTTTATGTGTTGTGTTGTAAGAAAATGACAGGATTTGAGATCCTTAATTTCTTGAGTAAACAATATAAGAGAGAACACAGCATTTGTCAATTTATCAACCAAAAAAATACGCTGTGTAAAACAGCGTATTTTCGAGTGTTTTTATCGAAAAAATATTAGATGTTTTCTTCGATGAAAGCTGTCAATTTAGATTTTGGTGCTGCACCGACTTGGGTTGCTACAACTTCGCCGTTTTTAAACATTAATAATGCAGGAATGTTACGGATGTTGTAGTTTACAGCTGTTTGTTCGCAAGAAGTAACGTCTACTTTAACGATTTTAACTTTGCCTTCAAACTCAGTTGAAAGTACTTCAAGTACAGGTGCAATGGCTTTACAAGGAGCACACCAACCTGCCCAGAAATCTACAAGTACAGGAGTATCAGACTCTAGTACATCGGCTTGGAAGTTTTCATCAGTTGTATTTACGATATTGCCAGACATGGATTTTGCTCCGGAATTAATTTTTAAGTTGACTCTATGTTTATAAGTATTACATAGCCAACTATAACAATGTAGGGGGTTATGTAAATTTTCGACCTGAATGGCGAGTTTGTCTAATGGATGATCACGATGCCGATGATCGTGTATGGCTATCATTGCTTCAGATAAAAAATCGATAAGTTCCGCCCGAACTACTCATAAATGGCTTTTAAATTACATGTATGTGAATTAATCTAAGCACAATTCTGAACAGGTTTTTTTGAATAATGTCTGATTTTTTGATTGATGAAGAATTACTTGCTGCTATCGATATGGGATCGAACAGCTTCCACTTGGCTATCGCACGCGTAGACCATGGTGAAGTGAAAAAAGTTGCATCAATGTCAGAAAAAGTACAGCTTGCCGCAGGTCTAGACGAAAATAAAAATTTGACTGAAGCCGCACAGCAACGAGGATTAGCCTGCCTAGCACGTTTTGTGGGGCGTTTAAATCCTGTACAAGCCAACCGTTTACGTATTGTGGCGACTAATGCCTTGCGTCAAGCAAAAAATGGTCATGAATTTATTCAAAAAGCCGCTGAAATTTTACCAAAACCAATTGAAATCATTGCTGGTCGTGAAGAAGCCCGTCTCATTTATTTAGGGGTTTCACATACTATGGCAAATAGTGGTCGCCGCCTTGTGATTGATATCGGTGGGGGCTCAACAGAGTTGATTATTGGTGAAGAGTTTGAACCGATTCATACAGAATCTGTGCAAATGGGCTGTGTCGCTTTTACCAAAGCGTTTTTTGCTGATGGTGAAATTAATCTGAAAAGTTTTGATAAAGCGGTAAATGCTGCTCGCAAGGAAATCGCAGGCATTGCCAACACTTATAAAGCTGCAGGCTGGGATACTGTTGTCGGTTCAAGTGGCACGATCAAAGCGTGTCGTCAGATTTGTGTCAATATGGGCTGGAGCAACGATCAGGAAGAACTGACACGTGACGGTTTATTTAAACTCAAAGATAAATTGCTTAAATATAAGCATGTCAATGAAATGGAATTTGATGGTCTAAAAGAAGACCGTCGAGCAGTTTTGCCAGCCGGCATTGCCATTTTGTATGCCGTCTTTGATGTGCTGAATATCGATAAATTGGTTTATTCTGATGGCGCGTTACGTGAAGGCGTGATGTACGACCTATTGGGACGTTTCCAACATGAAGATGTTCGTGACCGTTCTGTACATGCGTTGATGGGTCGCTACAACGCAGATATGAAACAAGCTGAACGTGTGGTAAATACCGCTCAACAACTGTTTAATGGTGTGGCGACCGCACTGAATTTGACCAGTGATGACAGTGATTTACTGCGTCGTGCAGCGTATTTGCATGAAATTGGCTTAGCGATCAGTCATAGTGGTTACCATCGTCATGGTGCTTATTTACTGCAACATTCGGATATTCCGGGTTTCTCACAAATTGATCAAAACCATTTGTCGCATTTAGTGGCGCATCATCGTCGTAAGTTACGCAGTGATGCACGTGTTGATGTGATGAAAGTCGGTGGTAACAAACTTGTTTACTTATGTCTATTGCTTCGTTTAGCAGTTTTATTAAATCATAGTCGCAGCGATGAGATGCTTCCTGCCATTGAATTAAGCGTGGACAATGCGCAACAATGGCAACTTAGTGTTTCTGGTGATGCCAAACAGTGGCCTTTGTTGGTTGCAGACTTGCATGATGAGCAGGTGCAATTTAAGCATTGGGATATTGAACTGAATATCCAGTCGGAACAATTTATCAATTAACAGACCAGTTAAGTTAGGGATAATGATCGACCTATGAAAAATAAAGCAGCTCAATCTAAAGCCTGGACTACGGTTCAGATCGCACGTCATCCTGAACGTCCGCAGTTTTTGGATTATGTTGGCGAAATTTTTACAGAGTTCGATGCTTTGCACGGTGACCGCCTATTTGGTGATGACGGGGCGATGATTGGTGGTTTGGCTCGTTTAGATGGTCAGCCTGTGATGATCGTAGGTCAGCACCGTGGTCGTAGTACACGTGAAAAATTACAGCATAATTTTGGTATGAGTAACCCAGAAGGTTATCGTAAAGCGCAGCGTTTATTGGATATGGCGGAGCGTTTTAATCTGCCTGTCTTTACCTTTATTGATACCATGGGTGCCTACCCAGGTGTGGGTGCAGAAGAACGTGGTCAGGCTGAAGCGATTGCAACCAGCTTAGCTCAGCTTTCTTCACTCAAAGTGCCTGTAGTGGCAACGGTATTGGGTGAAGGTGGTTCGGGTGGTGCGCTGGGTATTGGCGTAGCTGACCGTGTGATTATGCTATCTCACAGTATTTATTCAGTAATTTCACCTGAAGGCTGTGCATCTATTTTGTGGAAAACTGCAGAAAAAGCAGAACAAGCAAGTGAAGCATTGGCATTGACGGCAGATAAATTGCAGAAGATGGGCATTGTGGAATACGTGGTGGACGAAGCGGAGGGCGCACATTTAAACCCTGAAAAAGTCATGCAGGATTTGAAAGTGGTCTTGAAGCAAGCTTTAGAAGAACTGCAACCAATGGATGCAAACGAACGATGCGAAGCGCGTTATCAGCGTTTAATGAAGTTTGGCAGCGACAATTTAGGGCTGACTGCTTAAGTCAAATTCAGGCGCTGCCTGAACAAAGCCGATTTTTAATAGGATGTAGTGGTGGCATGGATTCCATGTTGCTGCTGCATCTTATGTCGTTTTTGTGCCCTGAAAAAATACGGGTGATTTATATTGATCACCAACTACAAGCCTGTAGTCATGCTTGGGGCGAGTTTGTACACGCTCAGTGTGCAGCGTTAAATCTCCCATTCATTATACAGAAAGTCCAGGTTGCGCAAGGTAACCTTGAAAACCAAGCCCGCTCAGCCCGCTATCAAGCCTTTGCCCAACATTTACAAGCAGATGAAATATTAGTACTCGCGCATCATCAGCAAGATCAAGCCGAGACACTGATATTGCGGCTACTTTCAGGTGCCGGTGTCCATGGCCTTGCTGCCATGAAAAAATTCGATGTACGTGAAGATTTTACATTATGGCGTCCGCTATTGGATCTTTCACGTGAGCAAATTTGCCAATGGGCAGCACAGCTGCATGTGCAAAATATTCAAGATCTCACCAATTTTGATACCGACTATGACCGCGCGTGGAGTCGTGAGATTTTGTGGCCGTTACTCAGCGATCGATTTCCTAAAATGCAGCAAGCTCTGAGTCGAACCAGTTACTTGATGCAAGATGCTGATGAAATTTTATATGAGGTGTTGCAGCAAGATTTAGCGGCCTGTGGTTCATCGCAAATGTTATCTTTGGCTGCTTTACAACAGCTCAGTCAGGCACGTCAGCGTCAGTTGTTATCGCACTGGATGAAAGGTGAGGGGCAATATCGTCCAAGTTTTGAAATGGTACAGCGTTTAGTTTCAGAAGTGATTGGCTCACGCGAAGACTCGCAAGCGGCATTACACTGGAATGGATTTTATTATCTGCGCTTTCAACAGCAACTTCATCGGATTGCCAAAGCGGAGTATCTGCCAACTGAACCCATTCAAGAGGTTGAGGTTGTAACTTGTGTTGCAGGTCAGTGCCTCAAGTTGCCTGCAGGACATTTCGTGATTCAACCCTCAGAGGTTGGCTTATCACCTGAATTATTGGGGCAGCAACTGCAGATACGCCCACGCCTTGGCGGCGAAAAAATTCATTTATATGGTCGTGTCGGAAGTTGGCCTTTGAAAAAAGCCATTCAGCAGGCGCAAATTTTTCCATGGCAGCGTCATACTATTCAAATATTAAGCCGAGATAATGTTATGCTAGGCGTCTTTACGCCTCAGGGCTTTTGGTTGGCGCAGTCTGAATTTTGTACTCAAGCTGGCTGGCAACCGACATTATCTCTTAACGCTAAATCTGCAATATCGGATCTTCAATCATGAGCGCAATTTTAAATTGTAATATCAGTTTCATTGGTGGCGGCAACATGGCACAGGCTTTAATTGGTGGCCTGATTGCACGTGGTGTCCCGACTACACGTATTACAGTTTCAGATCCCGTAGAAAAAGTACGTGAGCTTTTGGCTGAAAAAGATTTGCATGTGACCGATGATAATGTTGCAGCAATTCGAGAAGCTGACATTGTTCTTTTTGCCGTTAAACCTCAGGTGTTAGCAAAAGTTTTGGCACCATTACAAGGGTTGCTAGAAGGGAAGTTAGTGATTTCAATTGTTGCAGGTGCAGAAATTGCAACGATTTCAAAATTATTAGGCACAGAGCGTATTGTTCGTGTCATGCCAAATACACCGGCTTTAGTTCAAACCGGTGCGCATGGCTTATATGCAGGTGAAGCGGTTTCAGCTGAAGATCGTGATCTTGCAAGTCAAGTTTTGGCTTCAACGGGTTTAACACTTTGGGTAAACTCAGAAGCGCAAATTGATGCGGTAACAGCAGTTTCTGGCTCAGGTCCTGCATACTTTTTCTATATGATGGAAAGTATGATCCGTGCAGGTAAAAACATGGGCTTGGATGAAAAGGTAGCTACAGCGCTAACCTTGCAAACTGCATTGGGCGCTGCACAAATGGCGATTACCAGTGCCAACAGTCCTGCGGAGTTGCGTAAAAATGTAACCTCTCCAAACGGTACAACACAAGCTGCGATTGAAGTATTTGATCATGCTCAAATTTCACAAAATATTCAGGCCGCTTTAGCCGCAGCGCAAAAGCGTAGCCAAGAGTTGGCACAAGAGTTAAGCGAAAGCACCAAATAATTCGATTTGATTTAGGAAAGTTCAAGTATGGGCTCTGCTCAAATTTTTGGAATCATTATTAACGTTGCAATTTTGCTCGTATTTTTCCGTTTTTTAATGCAGCTTGCTGCCGTGAGTCCATATAACCCTGTGGTTTTGGCAACAGCAAAAGCAACAAAAATTGTCGATATCTTTAGCCGAATTTTCCCTACTTTGGCCAAAGGTCGAGTGAATACCGCAGCATTGGTGTTGGTGGTGATTCTGTATTTGTTAAAAATGTTTGGTTTGATGTATTTGTCTGGCGTGGCGGTGAATAGTCCATTCCATCTGATTATTATGACCTTTGTGACCATGATTCAGGATTTAATCCGTTTCTGTCGTTACTTAATTTTTGCATCGATTATTTTGAGTTGGGTCGTGATGTTTAGTCAGTCACGTTCGCCTTATATTGAAGTGGTTCAAGAATTGGCAGAACCGCTACTTGCGCCATTCCGCCGTATTCTTCCAAATATGGGGATGATTGACTTGTCACCAATTTTTGCGATTTTGGCATTGTTGGTTGCGGAAACCATTATGAAGCAAGTCGCAATTGCATTATTGACTGGTCTTTAATCTGAGCTAAGATGAGTTAAATTAAAAAGGACGCCGAGGCGTCCTTTTTTGTGGATTTAATATGAGGTGTAAAACAAGATATTTTTACTAACTAAGAAACATCTCACCTCTATCCCAACCTTCCTCCTAGAAGGAGAAAGGTGTGAATGAACGTGAATGAATTAGTGTGCTTCGTCCCAGTTATTACCTTGACCGACTTCCACAATCAGTGGAACGGAAATTTTCAACACAGATTGCATCACTTCAGTCAGTTGGGCAGAGAGTTCATCGGCAATTGCAGCATCAACTTCAAATACCAATTCATCGTGTACTTGCAGTAACATTTTGGCTTGATCTTTCGGTAAGATTTTATCGACTGCAATCATGGCCAGTTTAATGATATCCGCCGCAGAACCTTGTAGCGGCGCATTAATCGCTGCACGTTCAGCGCCTTGTTTCACCATTTTGTTGCTCGCCATAATGTCCGGTGTATACAGCCGACGACCTAAAATAGTTTCCACAAAACCTTGTTCACGTGCGACTTGGCGAGTACGTTCCATATATTCTAAAACACCAGGGTAGCGTTGGAAGTATTTACCAATATAGTTACGCGACTCTTCTCGAGTGAAACCCAGTTGACGGGTCAAACCGAATTCTGACATGCCGTAGAGCAGACCGAAGTTCACCGCTTTGGCTTGACGACGTTGGTTGCTGGTCACTTCATCGAGTGGAATGCCCAAAACTTCTGCTGCAGTACGTTTATGTACATCTTGCCCATGATTGAAAGCATCGACCAAGGCATGATCTTGCGAGAAATGCGCCATTAAACGTAATTCGATTTGCGAATAATCGGCTGCCAATAAAATGCGACCTTCAGGTGCAATAAAAGCTTTACGGATTTGACGTCCAATATCTTCACGGACAGGAATGTTCTGTAAGTTTGGATCGGTAGATGACAAACGACCTGTAGCCGTTAAAGCTTGGTGGTAACTGGTATGCACACGATGTGTGTCATCATTCACTTGCTTTAATAGACCGTCGGTATAGGTGCTTTTCAGTTTAGAAAGACCACGATATTCCAAAATTAAATCAGTAATCGGATGATCGATTTTTTCTAACACACTTTCACTGGTACTGTACTGACCTGTAGAAGTTTTCTTACCGCCTTTTAAACCTAATTTATCAAACAGAATCTCACCCACTTGTTTTGGTGAGCTGACATTGAAGCTTTGACCCGCAAGATCGGTAATTTCGGTTTCTAAATTTTGAATGGTATTGGCAAATTCCACACCAAGTTGGTCGAGGAAGTTCATATCTAGTTCAATGCCGTTTTCTTCCATAGAGGTTAGAACACGGGCAACAGGCATTTCAATATCGTGCAAAATATTGATCAGCTCCGGGTGAGCTTGTAACTTCTTATCGAGTACTTCATATAGACGATAGGTCACATGGGCATCTTCTGCGGCATAATGAGCTGCAGTTTCAAGCTCAATTTGGTTAAAGGTCTTTTGTTTTGCACCTTTGCCAGCCACTTGTTCGAACGTCGTTGTGAGATGACTTAAATACAAACGTGCGACGTCATCCATCCCATGACGTGTAGCCACAGAGTTAAGGACATAAGAGGCCAACATGGTATCGAAATACCAACCTGCCAAATGAATGCCATGATTTTCTAAGACATGTGCATCATATTTGAGATGATGACCAATTTTTTGTACGTCATTATCTTCAAGTAAAGGTTTGAGTTGATTCAGAATTGTGTCACGATCAAGTTGTTGCGGCGCACCTTCATAATCATGCGCAAGCGGCACGTAATAGGCATCATGTGCATCTAAAGCCACCGAGAAACCTACAATCTGCGCCACGCGGTAGTCAAGGCTAGTGGTTTCGGTATCAAAGGCAAAACGCTTTTCAGTACTTAGACGCTTGAATAACACATCCCAATCTTCTTGGGTCAATACTGTGTGATAACGAGCTTCACCGAGTAAATCATCAACACTAGTTTTGTCCGCTTGATCTTCAACTTCAGGTGCATTGGCTACAGTCGCCGTGGTGTTGATGGCTTTGGCTGCTTGTTTGTAAGTTGCGCCATTGGGGTTGTTCGGATGATCTAATGACTGCAGTTGGTTACGGAATTCTAGTTCCGTATATAAATCACGCAGTGCTGGAATATTTGGATCGGCAAGTTTCAAATCTTCGTATTTAAGGCCCATGTCGAGGTCACAAACAATACTCGCCAGTTGGTGGTCAAGAGCAATTCCTTCAACATTGTCTTTAATGTTTTGACCGACTTTACCTTTAATGCTGTCGACATTTTCTAAAATGCCGCCAATCGAGCCGTACTCGGTTAAAAGTTTCGCTGCTGTTTTTGCGCCAACACCGGGTACACCACGGATGCCGTCAGAGGCATCGCCCATCAGCGTGAGGTAGTCAATGATTTGATTCGGCCACACCCCAAATTTTTCAAAAACGCCTTGAACGTCCATCGGTTTGTCTTTGAAGCTGTCTTCTAAAGTGACACGCTCAGTAACGAGCTGTGCCATGTCTTTGTCACCAGTGGAGATCAAAACTTGATGACCGGCTGCTTCAGCGCGTTTGGCTAAAGTTCCGATAATGTCATCGGCTTCAGCGCCTGGCAACATATGTAGTGGAATCCCTAGAGCACGAATTAACGCATGAAGATATGGAATTTGTTGTGATAATTCTTCAGGCATGCTTGGACGGTCACCCTTATAAATTGGGGACAATTCATGACGGAAGGTTGGTTCAGGTGTATCGAAAATAACGGCCATGTGCGTCGGTTGGATACGACGCATTAATTTTTGGATGGCAGAAATGGCACCTCGGATTGCATTGGTATGCAAACCGGTTGAAGTGGTTAATGGTGGCAGTGCATGGTAAGCACGAAATAAAAAGTATGAGCCATCGACCAAGACAAATGGTGGCATTGATAATTTCCTAATCCTAAAAACGGTTTTATTGTACGTGATTTTTTGCCCGTACGCTGAGTCTAGATTGTATATGTAACTTACCGAATCACTGATGAATAGTTTTAATCCATCCGTCGGGCTCATGTATCATCAAAACATTCAGGAAAATGACGAAGCAGGTATGCTGAAACAGAATAATGAAATCAAGATGATTTGGTTGATGTCGCTGATTATGGTGGGGATCGGGGCATGGTACTTAGACCTCCGTATCCTGAGTTATATCAGCGGCATTGGTTTTATGCTCAGTGTGATGAATTATGTCGATGATTTACAGCACGGCGCTGATGCACTGAGCTCATCAAAACAATCATTTCAAGTGGCATCAAAGGTTCCGTTATATATTGCATCGTTATTAACGGTCGTTGGAGTGTTAACAGAACTGGGATACTTGGTTGCGATTGGGATTAGCCTGTGGGTCTATTTTTTTCTGCGTTGGCTGAAACGATTAGAACGTCAACTGCATCTATTGCAAGGACAGGTGCTTCATTCGCAATCCAGCCAAACGGCTACTTCAATATCAGCGTCGACAATAGACCGTCCTGAAAATTTTGATTCTAACGATACACCATCTGTGCATCCCGCGACGGCAGTTGGTACAGCTAGACATCAGGCATCATTCAATTCAACGCCTTCTAATACACCATCCAAGTCTGCGCCTAATCTATCTAGTCAAATTCAGCAATGGCTTTTCCAAGGCAATCCCGTGTTAAAAGTGGCGGTACTGGTCTTGGTGATTGGCGTGGTGCTCTTACTTAGATTTGCCACAGAGCATTGGCAACTAAGCTTGGCCATGAAACTGCTGATCGTGAGTTTGATCAGTGCTGGTGTTGTCGGACTGGGTTTTTGGCTGCAAACCAAAAACCGCAGTTTTGCCTTGGCGCTTGAAGGTCTAGGTCTTGCAGCACTGTTTTTGACTTTATTTTTTGCCTGTTACAATGCCGTGATTCCGGGCTTTGGCATAGCTTGTCTACTGTATGCTGCACTTATGGCATTGACGATTTGGCTCAGTTTGAAACAACAGTCGGTAGAACTGGCAATCATGGCAATGCTGATTGCCTATCTTGCGCCATTTACCTTACCTGTTCGTGATGCAACAGCAACGGAATTCATCGCCTATTATCTTGTGATTAATATTGCTGTTGCGGTCATGAGTACTGTAAGACCATGGAAATATCTGAATCAAATTGCATTTTTGATGACGGTGATTATGGGTGGTGGATATGCCTTTTACCACGGATACACCACCGAACGTCAGATGATGAGCGTGCTGGTTTTAGCCCACGCTGCGATTTTTATTTGGCTCGGTTTTCGTTTTAGCCAGTTATTGGCGAAACAGGATCTTGCGCACTTTCAACTCAAACCTGCCTTGGATATTGCACTGATATTTGCTTCGCCAGTGCTTGCTTATCTGGCATTGTATTTGATGTATTTTGAGGAAACCGTATGGCAGGCGGGGTATAGCTTGCTATTTGCAGCACTTTTTGCCGCACTGTATAGCATCAGTAAACGTAGTGCTGTGATCCCACTGATTGCACAAAGTTATTTGAGTTTGACCTTAATTTTCTTGGCACTGATTCCACCGATAGTATTGAAAGAGCAGTGGAGTGTGGTCGGTTGGGCAGTAGAAGGTGCGTTGATATTTATATATGCCTTATACAAGCAGTCCAATATCAGCCGTTATTTAGGCATGGCGCTCTTGGTGATGGCGGGTTGTTCAAGTCTGTATTATTTGGTTCAACTGCCACATTTCCCTGCACAGATGTATTGGGGCGTGTGTTTGAGCTATTTGGCGGCCATTATCGTGACGCACGCTGTTCCTGCATTTCATAAACAGCTTTCAAGTTCGAGTATTGCCTTTCAATGTGTGCAAATGCTCTCAGCAACTACTATGTTCATCATGTTGCTCTTAGATTGGCTGCAGAGTAGTCATCAATTGGCCTTGAGTCTATTGATTGTCAGTGTGGCCTATCTGTTGGTGAATGAAGGCTTGTTAAAACGAAAAGCTTCGTGGAGTTGGTCCATCATTAAGTGGACCGGTCTAGTGCCTGTTTATGTGATGGGGCTGTACCAAGTTATTTCAGTGAGTGAGAACGGTCAGTTAATTTGGCATTCAACGATGGAGCAGATTTATTTTGCATTCGCTGGGCTGAGCTTGACGCTGCTTTGGCTACGACCATTACTCGGTGTGCGTGAAGAAAAAGAATGGGTCAGTCTCGGAATTTTGAGTAGCTTGGCGTGGACCAGTCTGACGCTGATACCCAGTATGCCGTATATCAGTGTGGTAATTTTGCCGCTGATATTTTGTGCATGGTGTTATTGGCAAGCGCAGCAACCGGTCTGGAAAATGTTTTGGCAAGCGCGTAGCAGTTTGTTTTTGGCTTTAAGTTGGATCATCAGTTCGCAATTATTTAGTCAGCAGGCCTTTGTGGGATATATCTTGCCGATACTGAATCCTTTTGATGCTGTGAGTTTGCTGTTGTTAGCGGCTTTTTTATGGATGTTGAATCAACAGTTAAAAGCTGGTTTAGATCGTAGCTTGGCTGCCGTGTTGAGTGTCCTAGGGCTACTTTGGTTAAGTAGTTATGTTGTGCTCCGTGCCTTACATATGTATCTGGATACGCCTTATAACAGTTTAGATATTTGGAGTGATGCGACCGTTCAACTAAGTTTTACCGTGCTGTGGGTGTTATTGGCTTTAGTGAGTATGCGCTTTGCCACTCAGCGTCAATTACGTTCAGTTTGGCTGCTCGGCGGCAGTATTTTGGTCTTGGTGACGTTGAAATTGGTCTTGCTGGATTTATCTCATGTCGGCACACTCATGCGAGTGATTTCATTTATGGCGGCAGGTTTTGCCATGCTTTTGATTGCCTATATTGCCCCCATGCCGAATGACAAGATTGAGCCATGATGAAGTTCTTAAAGGTACGAGATCACTAAGCTGTACAGGTCGATGGCTATAAAAGTACATGATAAAAAAAACCTGCACATTTGAAGATATGCAGGGCCTTTCATATCAAGTCGATAGACCATTATTTGAGTTGAGGTTCTCGTTGAATTTCTTGCGCATTGGCATATTGATCGACGTTAGCATCGCTTGCTTGTGTAGAAAGTGGGTGGTCAACAAAACCCATTTTCGGGACAGGGATTTCAATTTTATTTTCTACAAAGGCATTTCGAATCCGTTCTTGCATCTCATCGCGAACTTTCAGGAAATTCTCTCTTTGGCACCAAATGGCAAAAAGCAGCTCAATGGAAGATTCTCGAAAGGCAGTGACGGTCACGGCAGGTTTAGGATCGGCCAAGACCAATGGATATTTACTAACGGCATCTAATAAAACTTCACGGACTTTGATGATGTCTTCATGAAAGTTAATCGCAAGGGTAATTGGAATGCGCCGTATTGGAAACTTAGACAAGTTATGTACAGGTGCCCGAATCAGTTGTTCATTCGGCAAACGGACATAGACATTGTCTTGCGTGAGTAATTTGACCGACAGTAAATCAATCGAGATCACTTCACCTTCAATGGTATGCCCACGAATCAGTGTCAATTGAATGGTATCACCAACTTCAAAAGAACCTTCACCGATCAAGAACATCCCGCTGATCAGGTTGGATGCGGACGTTTGCGAGGCAAAACCCAGTGCGACCGTTAAAATACCCGCTGCACCCAAGAAGACGCTGAGTTTAAAGCCGGCTTCTTTTAAACTTGCCATCACAAAGATTAAAAAGATGAAATAGAAAATCCCGCGACGCCAAACCAACTGCTGATGAGCATTGAAACGCATACCTACAGTGCGGATAAAGGTGTTTGAGATAAAACGGGCAATCAGAAAGCCGATGACTGCCAATAAAACAGCCACCAATAATTCTGTCAGCCGATCGGTATTGAGATTGGCGACCATTCCTTTTAGGCTGCTGGTGATTTCTGTCGAAATATTTAAATCTGCCATGGCTCGCCCTTAGAAAAATGAATCAAACATATTGAACAGCACATTGGCTGACTCGCGTGGCGGATGTAGATAAACAACGTCACCCGCTTGTGGTGGTGTACGGTTTTCAATTTTGACCCGCGGCGGTTTGTCATGACCTTCATGGACGACCCGAATTTGTGAAGTCCATAAACGTCCCGTACTTTCACTATAAAATAATGGCAAAGCCGGTACAGGGACATTCATACGGTCAAAACGAATCTGTTGATTACTCACGTTATGAAACTCAATAGGAGTTACTGCACGAAAAGCGCGAGGTTTGAGTTGTTTGAGTTCTGTACGACCATCAACTGCTGTGGCATAGCAAATTTCGCCCATTCGATGATTCGGACCAAACCAGGTATCTTTTGGTAGAATAACAGGTATATCAAACAAGGGTTCTCTAAGACCTTCGACAAAACCAGCAATCCAAAGCGGTGTGCTGATATATAGCGTTCCGCGCTGTCCGGCTGGAATATAAATCGGATCGACCGGTTTAATCACCACAGACCGATCTGCCAAACGTGGCATGATTTGAATTTTGTCATGTGTTTGGCGGAACATATAGCGTTCCATTTTAATGGGCTGTGGAAAACCAAATTCAGGGTCTTGTATCGGATGCCATTGTTGCTCATAGTCAAACTGAAAGGTTGGGCGATGGTATTCCATACGCCACTCTTGCATGCCGCGCGTCACACGGAACAATAAAGACCCAAACTGCCAACTGCGCGGGTGATTCAGTTCAAATTGATATTCCCCCCACCATTTACGTTTTGGGGATTCCTTTTCAGTCAAATCATTTTCTAATGGCAATGCGTATATCCCTTGTCCTGATAAATCCTAAAAACAGACTTCACGCTGTCAGATGCTTAGAGTACACTCAAAACAACTTTTTTCATCATTATAATGCGTGATGCAAGTACTTAAACAATTACAAATACCATATAGTTTTGCCAAACGTCATGGCGTATTGCTTCGATATGAGGGTGATCAAGCTTTTATTGTACGTCGTGACAGCACGCCACTGTTGGCTTTACAGGAAGCACGTCGCTATTTAGGGCATCCTGCACAATATCAATTATGTAGTGAGCAAGAGTTTAATCAATTACTCAGTGCAAGCTTTGCCGGAGACACCGGTGAGTCTCAACAAGTTGCAGCGGGTCTGGAAGATCATCCTGATTTACTCAGCCTTGCAGACTCTGTGCCAGAAGCTGAAGATTTGATGGATCAGGAGGATGATGCACCGATTGTACGCTTAATCAATGCCTTATTGTCGGAAGCAATTCGTGTTGGAGCCTCCGATATTCATATCGAATCTTTTGAAAAAAAGCTGTCTGTCCGCTTACGTGTCGATGGTCAGTTACGTGAAATTGTGCAGCCACGTCGCGAGCTTGCTCCATTGTTGGTGTCACGGATCAAAGTCATGGCAAAACTCGATATTGCGGAAAAGCGAATTCCACAAGATGGTCGTATTTCACTGCGTTTGGCGGGCCGTGAAGTCGATGTTCGTGTATCAACCTTACCGTCTTCGTATGGTGAGCGTGTAGTGATGCGTTTACTCGATAAACAAGCTGGGCGTTTAAATATGACCCATTTGGGGTTGATGCAGCATGACTATGATCGATTGAAACAACTGGTACATCGTCCGCATGGCATTATTTTGGTTACGGGACCAACGGGTTCGGGTAAAACCACAACCTTATATGCGGCATTGTCTGATCTAAATGATGGTTCAAAAAATATTTTGACTGCGGAAGATCCAATTGAGTATCAACTTGAAGGGATCGGGCAGACACAGGTCAATACCAAAGTGGATATGACCTTTGCTCGTGCATTAAAAGCCATGCTCCGCCAAGATCCAGATGTGGTGATGGTCGGGGAGATTCGTGATTTAGAAACTGCTGAAATTGCAGTACAAGCGTCATTAACAGGCCACTTGGTACTTTCAACGCTGCATACCAATACAGCAATTGGTGCTGTGACCCGTCTTAAAGACATGGGGATTGAACCCTTTCTACTTTCAAGCTCACTGATCGGTGTTGTGGCACAGCGTTTGGTTCGAACCTTGTGCCGTAATTGTGCGACTTGGCATGATGCCGATGATTTTGAAAAAGACTTATTTAAGCATCTCGATGCCTCGACCGAATTAAAATTGCCACAACCTAAAGGCTGCGAACAATGCTCGCATACTGGATTTACAGGGCGTACCGCAATTTATGAAATCGTCCCGATTGATGAGCAAACACGTCGCCTCATCCATGGTAATGCTGCTGAGTTTGAGTTAGAAAATCATGTACGTGCAAATGCGGGTTCAATTCGTGATGATGGATTGCGTAAAGTTTTGGCAGGTAAAACCACGATAGAAGAGGTTTTACGTGTAACCAATGAAGCGGCTGAATAGTCGGTGTGAATTATAAAAAAAGCCCCGAAGCCTGTGCAAGGACTCGGGGCTTTGCTTTAGTTAATCTTTTCAAAATGAATAACAGCATCGTATGCTTTATCTGTCAGAGTGAGGTGAGTTGCATCACTGAGTTTCATTTCAATGCTATTGCTCTCTTTATATTTCAAAACATCATTATTCACTTCGGCCATACCGGATGAAGCACTAGAAGTGCGCTCAGTATTATTTTTATCGAGCCAAAATTCGTCTTTAATTTGGTAGTCATCGCCTTGTTTGCTAATGGAAAGTTTGCGTAGGCTCTCCGTGTCAGGTGTTTGTTTCCATTCCCCTGAAAAATCAGGCGCAGGTGTTTGGCTACATGCGGCTAAGGCCAAGCTTAGAAAAAGCATCGAAAAGTATGTTTTCATTGTAAAGTCCTGAAAATGATTTTAATTTTTTATGGATGTATAGTTAATTATAGTTTGAATATTAAACATTTTTTAAATTTTATTCACTATTCTTTCTATCGAATGTCTCATAATTTTTTATTTTAATTTGAACAAAAACAGCCCAAAAAATATGGGCTGTACGGTCTTTCACTTACCACAAACTGACAACTTTCTTCATCAATTCAGCACGAATGGGCGCGGTTGGGTTACCTGCATTGCGCTGCGTTTCATTTTCATAAAACTTTTGCCAAGTTTGAACCATCTCTAAAGTGACATCTTGAGTTTTAAGCTTTTCAACGTCGGCTTTACTGATATTGGCTAAGCGCGCTGCTGCACCTTCTGGGCCTGTACCCCAACCAATGATGCCTTGGCCATAAGCAGGTAAAGACATGTTGTTCGGTGTTGGCGGTAGCGCAAGACGTTGAATATCTGGATTGACCAGGGATTTAATTTGAGGGCGGACTTTTTCAGACAGCGTTAATTCGGCAAAACTTAGTGTAGATGCGCTGATTAGCAATGTACTGATAAGGAGAGGTTTAAGCATCATAGATCAACAAATGAATGTAAATAAGAATCGTTATATATTTTAGCAAGGTTTTGGTAGCTGAATATGAATATTTAAATGTATTGGAAATGGATAAGATTTTATTTTGAGCTCAGCTGTAGATGTGTAGAAGTAAAAAAGCTCAAAGCACTATTTTATAAGAATTAAAACAGTGCTTTGTATAGATAGGTACAAATGGATTTAAGTCAAAACATTTAAAGTAACATTAATATTGTTTCGGGTCGCATTTGAATAGGGGCACACAATATGTGCAGCATCGACCAATTTCTGTGCCTCGCTTGCATCCATACCCTCAAGATGAATATTAAGCGTCACTTCGATACCAAATCCTGTTGGAATAGGGCCGATACCAACATCACCCTCGACGTAGGCAGTAGGGGTAATCAAAATTTTATCTCGGTTAGACACAAATTTCATTGCACCTAAAAAACAGGCTGAATAACCAGCGGCGAAGAGTTGTTCAGGATTCGTACCATTACCTGTACCCCCCATAATTTTCGGCACAGCCAATTGAACATCTAAATGACCATCGGATGTCGTTGCACGACCATCACGACCACCAGTGGCTTTTGCATGGGCTGTATAAACTGCTTTTTCTAAAGTCATTTTTCTAATCCCTCAGATGATGGTTTAAAATCATATCGTGGGGGATTTTGTTTAAATAATATTCAGTTTTTTTGTAATTTTATACAGAGTGAAAATCAATATTGAACCAAAACACGGTGCTGCATCAGTGGCATTGATGCGCGAATCTGTTGCTGCTCGTCTAAGTCGAAAGGAACTGTGAGTAGTTGAGCGCCTTCTTCTGCGGTGATTGCTAAAATTTGACCGCGGCTGTTGCTTGCTCCAGCATGCCCCCAAGTTTGACGCTTTTCACCATGCCAACCTTGTTGTGCAGCACCCAGTACAGCACATTGGCTATCCATGGCACGAGCTTGCAGTAACAACTGCCAGTGCATTTCACCCGTGGTATAAGTAAAAGCTGCAGGCGCCGTTAAAATGTTTGCATCTTGGCTACGAAGTTTCAAAGCCAGTTCAGGAAAGCGCAAGTCGTAGCACACCATCAGGCCAATATTGCCAAAAGGTGTTGTTGCAACTACGGTTTCAGTACCAGGTTCAAAGAATTTTGATTCTTGATAGCCACCGACAGCGTCACCAACTTGCACATCAAATAAATGAATTTTGTCATAACGTGCTTCGGTACGTTCAGGGCTGATACACAGGCTGACAGTACGGACACGGCCATCTTGAATGATTGAACCATCTGGACGATAAGGGCATGGGAGTGTGCCCGCAACAATCCAAAGTTGATAACGATGTGCGAGTTGTTCTAGTCGCTGCTGAATACTTTCAAATTGCGCCGCGGTTTCGCGCTGTTTACCTGCGGCAAAGCAGACAAAATTTTCAGGAAATACAATGAGACTCGCACCTTGAGCCTGACTTTGTTGCATCAATGACTCGATCACTTTGAAGTTATCTTCAATGTCATTTTGAGAATTCATTTGTGCAACGGAAAGTAAAGTCATGCGAAGAGGGTCTCTGCTGTGATTAACCTAAATTAGACATTTTGCTGCTTGGGTTGCTCTAGATTGTCCTGCTCTTTTTGCAGTTGTTTGACCAAAGGCTCAAACATATTTTGGTTGCTATCATTTAGTTTCATCAGCGTTTTGTGTGCATCTAAAACCGTATTCAGCATATTGCTATGGGTAATGTGTTCTTCCATAAGTGCGCGAGTGCATACACTTGGATCACCACAATAATTCAAAATAACAAACACCTGACCTAAACCCATGCTATTGGCAAGCGTTGTGATATCAGAGTTTGTAGACAACATTACCGCTTGGATATGGTGAACTTGTTTGAGCTTCAAACCCAGTTTCGCCAAAATGCCAAGGACAGTACTATCGATAAATGTCGTTTGGGTTAAATCAACGATTGCACCGGCGACATTTTGTTGCTGTTCAATTTTGTTTAATAACTTGTCTAGACTAATACAAGATTGGGCACGCACTTCGCCAATAAGCTTAAAAATATGCGTTCCGTTCAAGCTTGCATATTCAACATGACCTGTTGACATATAAATGCCATTTGCAGAGAAGGATAGTAAATTATCCCATAGGGGCACAGCTTACTCAAGTAGCCGAGTATGATCAGAAAGTCGTATTCGGTTTAAGTAATTGATTTCGTGATTAATTGATTCGACGTAAACTTAGGATGGCAATATCGTCAGCAACATGGTCTGGTGCTTGAAATGATTGATTTTGCAAGTGATAAACCAATTGACCTAGCTGTTCATTCAATCCACCGTCAAAAGGTTCAAGTGCGCCATCCGAGCAAATTACAAAGCGCGAATAACGATTTAAGGTAAATTCAAACTCTTCCACTTCTAGGTCTTCAGTTAAGCCGAGTGGGAAGCTGCTGGTATTTAAAATTCGTGCGGGAAGACCAGGTTCAAATAAAATGGCCGGCGGATAATGCCCTGCGCTAGACCATTTCAAGACATGCGTATCGAGATTGAGTATCCCCGCAATCATGGTAATGTGCTTTTCAATATTTTCTTGAACCAACATGCCATTGAGCTTTTTGATGAGTTCTCTCGGGGTTTTTGAACGACCGTGGAAAGCAGCCATCCAAGAGGTCAGTAAACTACTCGTCACCCCATGACCAGATACATCTGCAAGATAAAACATGATTTCTTTATCGCTGATTTTCCAGTAATCGTACCAATCACCGGATAAATAGGCTGAAGGCTGGAAGAATGTTTCAATTTTATAGTTGTGGAGTTCAATCGGGTTGGGCAGTAAACGTTTTTGCAAATCTGCAGCAGAAGGCAGGTCACGACTATCTTGATTGCGTTTGTATTGTGCGTCAATTTTAGTGAGTGCCACTTGAAGGTTGGTTGGAATATGATCCCAAACCCATCCTGCTAAAGCGCCTTGTTGCCAAGCTTGAGCCAGTGCAGCACCTTCATGCTCAAAAGCGAGCACAATGGTAGGAAGTGTCCATTGGTGATTTAAAAAGTCGGCAACATCAGCAATTGCAATGATCGTTGGATCATACAAGTCTAGATCTTCAATGTTAATCATTTGTACGCTAGGAAGCGCATCAAGTACCTGATCTAAATATGGAATATCACGAGTAGGTTGAATGAAATACATAAAGAATTAGATGAATCCTTCGATAGACAATAAGTGTACTATAGCAAGCTAATGATGGCTGGAGGGAAAAACCACACCAGCCAATTGAAAAATTTTATTTATTCAGTTGTTACCGTGTCGGTATCATCTGAACTGCTATCATCAATGAAATCGGTAGAATCATCAGATGAAACGTCTGTTGAATTATCTTCAGATTCATCAATATCGTCATCTTCTTCATCAATAAATAAGTTTTCTTCAGCAATACCTTTTTTCTCAGCAATAGAATAGTTCAGGCGTTGCAAATAAATATCACGAATTTGAGCGTATTTATCGCCTTGCAATACACCTTCGATATCCAGTAATTGAGCGCGAGTATCGATTCCACGTAAAGTTTGCTCAGACCAATACGCCACATCATGACCATCAAGCATATATTTCTGTAGACGTCCTTGACTATCTACAGCAAGCCCCACCGTTTGGCGCAATGTGCTTGGACCAAGCACTGGTAGAACAATATAAGGACCAGAAGGAATACCGTAATAACCTAAAGTCGCGCCAAAGTTTTCATCTTCTGTTTCTAGACCTAGACGGCTTGCAGGGTCAGCAAAGCCTAAAGTTGTCAGTGTATTAACAGTAAAACGCCCCAGACTTTTTGCGGCACGTGTCGGTCGTCCTTGAATGAGTTGGTTAAATGCATTCCAAGGTTCGCCCAAATTTTTACGGAATAAACGATAAGATTCACGAATATCCTTAGGGGTTTTTGCTACATATTGCACAGCAGCAGGGCGGGCAATATGGACATCTAAATAATCATTAAATGCGTAAACTTTCCGGTTGATCGGTTGGAAAGGGTCTTTATCTTCTTCTGATTGTGCTGCATTGGCATTTACAGATAATTTTTTTGCAACTTCAGATGACTTGACCATCGCAGCATGCGCAAGTTGTTGCGTTTTTGATTTATTGGCAGCTTCTGAGTCTTGAGCAACAGGTGCTGAAGCCTCGTCATTTGCAAATACAGGTGTTGTTACGACAAGTGACAATAATCCTGCATATAAAAAAGAAGTTTGGCGCATATATAGTCCTGACGCTTTTAGCGCGGCAAAATGTTTGCCGTATAATAAGTAAAAACGTTCAAATAATCCTGATTTATTACTATTAAACCAAATTTGATCAAAATATGAATGAAAAAATGTAATTTGAGTGAAAAATGTGCGCTCAAAATAATTATTTAAAAAAAGGTGTTGCAACGGATGTGAAATGCTGTAGAATGCACATCCATCGGCGGTGATGAAGATTAAAACTTCTGATAAAACAATGACTTGGTTGAATTGATTAAGTTGGGTTTTATTTTTTAAGTTTAAAAATAATTTGAATTACCAGTTGACTCTTTAGAAATAAAGAGTAATATAGCCGACCTAGCTTGCTGGTGACGAACCAACAAGAAGATCATTAAGAGATTATGAAGAACAACTTGTGTGGATTTTTACTGATTGATCGATCGAAATTATTTTCATTGATTGATGGTAGAAATTACTCGAAGTTTATTTGAGCAAATTTTTGTCAGTAATTGATGAGCCAAGATTGGTACACTATATGTACTATTGATTTTAAACTGAAGAGTTTGATCATGGCTCAGATTGAACGCTGGCGGCAGGCTTAACACATGCAAGTCGAGCGGGAATAGGTAGCTTGCTACCGATTTCTAGCGGCGGACGGGTGAGTAATGCTTAGGAA
>NZ_VPAK01000042.1:0-11272 GCF_013419295.1 Acinetobacter sp. YH12094 | reverse complement strand
TACAATTAATGCAAGCATAATCAGTGTAAAACATTTTGCATGTGACTTGTTCCACTTTAGATATTTGTTTAAGATGAGATGTAACTCATTGAAATGTGTCATCATATTCGTCGTCAGAAAACAAGTATTATGCCATTATTTCAATGAGTTATCTTTTTTGTCGTGTACAAAGATATTATTGTTAAAATAAGCACATGAAAACACTTAAACTCCGCATAAAAGACAAACACGCAAAGGTGCTGATTAAATTAGCATCTGAGGTGAACTTTGTTTGGAATTATGTGAATGATTTAAGTTTTAAGCACCTAAAAAGAAAAGGTGAATTTCTATCTGCATTTGATATTGCTCAATACACCAAAGGCGCATCTAAAGAGTGTAGTTTGCACAGCCAAACCATTCAGGCTGTCACCGAAGAATTAGTCACACGCAGAAAGCAGTTTAAGAAAGCCAAACTCAAATGGCGTGTTAGCAACAAGAAGTCAGCAAGAAAATCACTTGGATGGATACCGTTTAAGAAAGTAGCGATCAAATACGCTGATGGATATGTTCAATATGGTAAACATCAATTCAAGCTATGGGATAGCTATGGATTAAGCAAATATGCTGTTAGAACTGGTTCATTTGTTGAGGACAGCCGTGGGCGTTGGTACGTGTGCCTTGTGGTCGATTCATCGAATCAAGAAAAACCAACAGCAACCAAAGCCATAGGTATTGATCTAGGTTTAAAAGATACTGCAACCTGTTCTGATGGTACGGTTATTTCAAACCCCAAGTTCTATCGCCAATACGAAAAGAAATTAGGTATTGCTCAACGAGCAAGGAATAAAAAACGTGTACGTGCATTACACGCCAAGATTGCAAATTGCCGTAAAGACCATTTGCATAAGGCAAGTACATTACTTGTTAAAAATAATGCACTCATAATTGTAGGTAACTTAAGTGCCAAAAAGCTTGTAAAAACTAAAATGGCAAAGTCTGTTTTAGATACAGGGTTTTCAGCACTAAAAACAATGCTCAAGTATAAATGCGAGAACGCAGGGGTAATGTTTGAAGAAGTCAATGAAGCCTATACCACCCAAATCTGTTCGTGCTGCGGTGAGATCACCTCAAGTAGTCCGAGAGGTAGGACAGGTCTTGGAATAAGAGAATGGTCATGTGAGTGTGGTGTCACTCACGATAGGGACTTAAATAGTGCCATGAACATTCTTGCGCTTGGGCATAAGCGTCTAGCTGTAGGAATCACCTCCGTTTAAGGGAGGTGAGGATGTCAACGGCTATTCTTAGTTCAAGAAACCACTTATAACTTTAATTAGTAAAACAGTTATATTGAACGTTCATTTCAACAGAGATGGATCCGGAAATTTGAACAACTCCTATAATTGATATTCTGCTCCTCAAATGATGTTATAAACATCAATATATGGAGTATTTTATGGCACGTAGACCAAGAAGAAATCATTCAAACGACTTTAAGGCTAAGGTAGCACTTGCTGCGATCAAAGCAGAAAAAACACATGCTGAATTGAGTTCTGAGTTTAATGTCCATCAAAACCAAATTATTGACTGGAAAAATCAATTGATCTCAGCTTCCTCACAAGCTTTCGATCAATCAAAAGCTCCATCAGAACCCCCCATTGATCTTAAAAAGCTACATGCAAAAATCGGTGAGCAGGCATTAGAAATTGATTTTTTAGAAGGTGTGTTGAAGAAACTGGGCTGCTTCAACCACAAAAGTTAATCGACGACTCACTTCAGATTTCAGTATCTAAGCAAGCTAAGCTGCTGAAAGTCTCCCGTGGTTGTTATTATTATCGCCCAAAACCTGTTAGCTCATCAGATCTGAAGCTGATGCGATGTATTGATGAATTACATATGCAATATCCTTTTGCAGGCAGTCGTATGATGCGTGATTTGTTGAATCGTCAAGGGCATCATATAGGACGACGTCATACACGTACTTTAATGAAGAAAATGGGTATTCAGGCGTTATATTGCAAACCAAATTTAAGCCAGGCTAATCAAGCTCACCGTAAATATCCATATCTGCTCAAAGGATTGGCTATTCAGCGCAGTAATCAAGTGTGGTCTACTGATATAACGTATATCCCTATGGCAAAAGGCTTTGTTTATTTATGTGCTGTGATTGATTGGCATAGCCGCAAGGTACTTGCGCATAGGGTATCGATTAGTATGGAGGTGGATTTTTGTATTTCGGCTTTAAATGAAGCGATTGAAAAATATGGATCACCTGAAATATTGAATACAGACCAAGGCAGTCAGTTCACCAGTGATGCATTTATTGATGTATTGAAATCAAATGGCATTCAAATCAGTATGGATGGTAAAGGTCGATGGGTAGATAATGTGATGGTTGAACGATTATGGCGGAGCGTTAAATATGAAGAGGTGTATCTCAAAGCTTATAGCAGTGTCACAGATGCGAAAAAGCAATTGAGTGCATATTTTGAGTTTTATAATTTGAAACGACCTCATTCGAGTCTAGACAAAATGACACCAAATGAGTTTTACTATGATCAGCTACCGCAACAAAACAAGGTGGCTTAACTAGAGCAGAATATCACTTATAAATACGCTTTTAGTTGTTCAAACAAGTGGAACCACCTCTGTGTAACCCATCACGACTTTTCTGGTAGCTAATTTGAATATCAATATACTTTTGTCTTCTACAAAGCGTCGTGAAGTCTGGTGCTGTCCAATCTAATCCGCAAAGTTTAATTAAGCTTTGAACAAAACCAGTAACCATGCGTAAAATGAGTCTAAATAGAGATTTGATCATCAAACAGCATTGAATCGCTATGTCGGAGTAGGTTTGACTTCGACCTTGTTTGCCTTGAGGTTCTGCATACCATTGTGTTTTTGGGTCGAACCAAATGGCAATATTCCCATGATTAATGAGAGCTCTGTTATATGCGAGCCAATTGGTTGTGCGGTAGATTTTGTGTGTAGGCTTCTTCATTTGGAAATTATATCGCTGAAAAAGCCGTTACAGATAGGTTTGTGCAACAAAGCCATTTACCAAGTAAAAGTTTCCGTTTTTATCAGCACACATCACTTTACTACGTGTACTGCAAACTGGCGAGTTTGAGCTGTTAGGTGATACGAAAACCCGGAAAACTAATGTTTGAGTGATGGTGGCTTGCAATGAAAGCCTGAAAAAAGCAGTGGAAGAGGGCCGTTTCCGTAGTGACCTATATTACCGCTTAGCTACCTATCCAGTTCTGATTCCTTCTTTGAAAGAACGCCGTGAAGATATCAATCTGCTGGTTGAATACTATATCCACTTCTTTGAGAAGCAGTATCACAAGACATTTAATGGCTTCAGTGACCGAGTGTATGCCTTTTTTAACAGCTATGACTGGCCGGGAAATATACGAGAATAAAGAAATATCTTGGAACGTTCGGTGCTTTTGTCCAATAATACGGCACTTGATTTAGAAGATTTAATGCTGGAAGAACAGATCATTCAGGATTTCCTAAGCCAGAATAAACAGAAATTTAATGAAATTAAGGGCATTGTGACTAAAAGTGATTTAAATCAGCTAATTGAGCACCTAATGCAAAGCTCAGAACAGGTGGATATGGAATATGTTGAATTGACCATTTTACAGACGCCATTACATAAATACCGAGGTAATGTTTCCAAAGCTGCCCGCTATTTGAATATGACACGCAGTGCACTGGAATATCGGTTAAAAAAGCACGCAGTAATATAAGTTTAGGGTGTTTGGGTATGAAATATAGGGCCTTACGATAAGGCCCTATATTTCTTTAAGCGATAATCCAATGTTGCCCGGCTAATGCCGAGTATACGTGCTGCTTCAGAGACATTGTTTTGAGTCTGTTGCATGGCTTGTAAAATAATCTGCTGTTCATAATGTTCTAATGAAAAGTCAGGAGTAAATAGTTCTGCAATTTTTTGTGAATTAAATGATTTGGAAGGGAATATTTCCCGATAGCTAATTGCCTCAGCGGCTACAACATCTGGAAATAAATCACGTAGTTTAATCTCTTGTTGATCATCTGTGAGTAGTGCTGCGCGTTCCAGCACATTCTCTAATTCACGGATATTGCCTGGCCAATTGTAATTTATAAAGTAATGTTTGGCTTTGTCACTAAGACCTTTAAATTTTTTGTCATAGATATTTTCAAAGCGTTTAAGAAAATGACTGACCAGCAGAGGAATGTCCTCCCGCCGTTCGCGTAATGGCGGAATACGTACTGGAAAAATGTTCAGGCGAAAATACAGATCGGCACGGAATCGACCCTCTTTGACAGCTAATTCCAAATCTTCATTGGTGGCAGCTACGACTCGAACATCGACTTTTCGGGTCTGATAATCGCCTACACGTTCAAATTCACCTTCTTGTAACATTCGTAATAAGGCTGCTTGGGCACGAGGGGGATAACTCAGCCAGTTCATCCAGAAAAATCGTACCTTGATGGGCACGTTCAAATTTACCTATTCGTTGACTGACTGCTCCTGTGAAAGCCCCCTTTTCTACGCCAAAGAGCTCAGCTTCAATCAGGTCATGTGGGATACAAGCACAGTTAACTGCTATAAAAGGCTTATCTTTGCGTGGACTAGCATAGTGAATACCTCGTGCAAAAGCCTCCTTACCAACACCTGTTTCCTCAGACAGGAGTACGGCGACTTTACTGCCAGCCGCTTTTTTGAGGAGGTCACAGACATTGCGGTAAGCCGCAGATTCTCCGACCGCATTAAACATGCTGTAGTCGACCTCGGCACGAGTATAAATATCGTGTTTTAGTTGATTCAATTCAGCGCGTAATGCAATGATTTCGTCCGATATAGGGTCAGGAGACATAAATTGTACAAGTTCTTCGGCATTTTCCCATTCGATTAAGGGTTTACCAATGATCCGACAATGATCATGACCTTGGGCAATACATTGGGTTTCCTGATAAATAATGGTTTGTCTCATGACATAGCTGCTATATCCACAAGCATAACCAAGTTGTAGCCAGCAAGCAGGTTCATCGGATTTACCAAATTCGCTCAGGTGAACTTCACCTTCAAAGGAATGTCGCCAGTTAAAGTCGGCATAGAATAACTAAAAACTATAAAAAAATGGAAGAATAAAATTTAAAAAGATATTTTATTACAAATGCTTACTAAATTTATTTTGATTTGTGAAATAAAAAATAGAAAAAGTGTTATAACTATTTGTATTAATATTTTGAGCTAATTTTGTCATGAGTTTTGATCAAACGATAAAAAAAACTCTCGTATTTTTTTATCAATTTGTTCTACCCTTCTCAACCAAAACAGAAGACTTGGAATACATCAAAGCTAAGCTGAAACAACTAGAAAAAATCAGGCCGGGCAACAACAAGAGTAAGCAGAATAATTTTAAAAAAATTTATGTAAAACTCTGGCATCGTATTTTAGAACTTTTGAAAACAGATAGGGCAGTACGTGCAAATGTCCAATATATTCCGCAGATTCAGCTTATTTGCGATATGGAAAAATATATCGATTCAAAAATGGCATTAGAAATTTTTAATACACGTAAGGAACTCACTACACCATTACTACTTCAATTTTTTGACATACGTAAAGATGAAACGAGACAAAAAGTCATGGAGAAATGTTCTAAGAAGCAGCTTGGTATGATCGAGACTTTAACTTTAATCAATGCAGAGCAAGAGTGAACGAATGGAAGTTCAGAAAAAGAGAGAACGGAGACAAGATCTCTTTTTAACACAATACCAAGAGTACAGAACAAAGTTTATTTCGCATGCTGTATTTGATGATTTAGATGAAAGTGATAAGCAGACTTTTAGTGATTTTGGAAAAACTGCGCATAAGGTTTTTCACGAGATAATTAAAGCGCGTAAACTGGGTGAAGAATATCGAGTTGCAGCCTTAAGCTTTTTTGCTTCGGGTGATGTATTAGACCATGCTGGATGGTCATACCTCATTTTGAGAACGAGTTATTTTGTTGAAGCGCTTTATATAAAATTAGCCGTTATCCCAGATTCCCAAGCTAAACAAAAAGAAATTTTTGATTTATTTCGATATATTGCAAAATCAATTCTACAACAAAGTGAAGAAAGTTCTTTAAAAGACGAGAGTAAAAGGCTCTTAGAATACTTTATAGAATATATGTTAGAACTCGAACAGGACAAGGTGATGAGTGACTGGGAGAGTTTCCTTAAGAATAAAATAAAACAAAATTTGCACAAGTTTACTCAAACTAAGGTGCTAAATTATATAAATGACTTAAAAATTATCTTTAAACGATTAAAACAAGGGAGGATTGTAAAACGCTCGCGTCGTAAAAGAATAAAAATTTCAGATTGGCCGACAAAGAAAAAATTAAAAAGTTTCCAAAAGAAGAGAGAACAAAGACAGCTTATTAAAGGATATCCAGCATATATTCAAGCTCGACAGGAGATCTTTTATGCTGATGATGGAGATGTTGAATTTATAGATGAGGGGATTGCTGTACATACAACATCTAAATCTACAGCTCGTTTTAATACAGTATTGAACAATCATAGTGAACATTTGATGAGGCATCGTCAAAGACGTCTACAACCGTTTGTAACCAACACAAATTACATGAGCAAAGATGTGATCCAACATCTTATCTATATTTTGAAGGGTGAGTTATATAATGCTCCTACTCAAGATTCAGCGATTGCAGCAGCATGCTTATTGAGTTTGGCGACGGGTTTATCACCAATGCATTTGCTTCAATATAAACAACTGATTGATGAGGGGGTGCTTATTAAAGGTGGTAGTTCTAAGAAGGCGGAGTATCGACTCAGATTACATTTAGATATTACAAAACAAAAAGTTGAAACTTTAAAGATTCACCAACTGAATAAAACAGTGACGCATGATCTCCATGTATCAAGCAGTTGGTTTGAATATCTTATTTTGAATGAATCACAACAGCTACTTACAGTACAAGAGATCAATCAAAGACTCAAAAAATGGACTCAGAATCAGGGGCTAGGTTCAATTACTGTTGAGAAACTCCAAGCCCAGCTGTATTTCTATATTTTTCACCGTACTTTTAATGAATATATTGCCCATGTGCTATCGGGCAAAGATAGCACCCATGAGCTACCGAGTAGTTTCTACAATGGTGTGAGCGCATCGGAATTGAATCAGCATTATTTGATCTACTTAGAGACACTCAGTGTTGAAGAAACGAAAACAGAAATTGAAATGCTTAAAGAGCAGTTTGTTAAACATGAACCTGCGTCTATATCACGTTTTGGTAGCCAATTAGCACTCAATCAAAATTATGTTGGTCAATTTTTTACACGATTACATGCCATTTGCGTTGATAAAATACAGATACATCAACATATAATTGAGCGAATTAATGCCTATAGTGCTTGGATGTGGCATATCAGCTTATTGTGTCTAACACGCCGTCCTCGGGAAAACTTATTAGGAAAGTATAGTGACTACGATTTAAAACTAAAGTTGTTGTATGTAGATGATAAGCAAAACAGTCAATCACGAAAAGATGGTCGCTATATACCGCTCCCAGCATTTTTTATCCAAGCTTTTAAACGTTATACGCAATTTTTAAATACGGTCACTCAGCAGTATGAAGAGCTCCTCCGATTTGTGTTTGGGAAAAAGATTACATTGCAAGATTTGTTTGGCCAAGTGATCCATTACCCGAAATCGTTACCGACCACTGCTGAGGAATGGGCAAGTAAGAAAATTAAGATTGCTGCGCTTAACCGAAGTTGGATTAATGACTATATTGAAGGTCATCAACTCAGCAGTTTATATAATAACTGGCTACGACACTTTGATATGAATATGTTGATGAAGCAAGGTTTGGCTTTTAATGTCATACAAGCAGTTTATGGGCATGATCAGCGTAATCAGGAGCTCTTTTATCGCTATTCATCTGCATCTTTACCACAATATATCAATCAATTTACCCAAAATATTGATCGCATGATTAAGCAATTGCAGATTGAGCATCTGTCATACATTTCAGTACTTCAATCTGAGGGCTTATCATGAGTATAGATGAGTCATTGATTCAAAAAATTCAGGTTCAGGTTGATTCTGTATTTGCCGAAATGAAAAGTCAGATTAAGAGTTTAAGAGACCGACCTGAATTATTAGATAACACACTAAATAGCTTGTGGTACGAGTTTTATGATGAATTTATTTGTTTTTTAGAGCAGAAGAAATTTACTCGGAAAGATGCTCAAAAACCGTATATTCAAGCTATTGAAAAATATTTTTTATCTTTGCGTCAGACCTATTTATCTCAAGCAAAGAATGCGTATCCAATCAAAGTATGGCCTAAAACTACTTTTCTAGAACCTATACCCAGACAACTTCGTAGTACTGAATCACATCTTCGGCAAGGACAAAAACATTATCATATTGCTATAGCCTTAAAATCCTATTGGAATTGTCCATACAAGGATGAAGTTACTCCGGCATGGTTATGGGGGAATTTTTATTTAAGTCTGATGTACTGCTCTGGCTGTACTGATCTAAGTCAATTAACAGCAATTGGTAATACCCTGGTCAACGCTATTGTCAAAGATGAACTCCAAATCTGTACTAAACTTTATCATGCTGGATATAAAACAATCATCCAACCACTCGCACTGCATTATCGAGTACCACAGCGTGCTTATGGTAATCAAATCGAAAATAGACAGGTGTATCAGTGGCGTTATATTTGGCTTAATCCCTATGCACAGTTGTTTATACAAGGGATAAAACAGCATGGCTCTCAAGCCTTGAATCAGCAGATGCCACGATATGTTTTGGAGTCTATCTCTACTGTATTAGGGAAATTACCTAAAGAAATTGATCTGAGTCATCAGTTCGTAGGTCTGAAAAAACTACTACGCCGTAATGATAAACAGTTAGCAGAGCTTCGTTCACTTACACCTTTTGATCATTCAAACTTAGCCATTGAGCTTGACTCTTATTCGGGCTTAGATATGTGCTTAAGCGAGGTTATGCGAGGTCGTCTCAAAACGGTGTCGTTAACACCTATTGATCAGGCGAGAGCATGGTTAGATCACAACATCTTGCAGACGCAGTTAACACATATTGAGCGGTATATACCACTACAGACAGAAAAGGCGGTACCAGACTTAATTACAGCTCACCAGCAACTCAAAGAAATTCCATTTGAATTGATGCTATTTGAAAAAGATCAGACTGAAGTTGATAAGCGTCAGAAACGGCAGCGTAAAAGTGAACGTGTGAAATGGATCAGATGGACAAGCATTCAGAAGCGACTAGAAGAAAAGAAGCCTCACGTTGGCCTGTATGAAAAAAATCTAATAGAAGCACAGCTCAGGCTACTGGGTTGGATTTTTCATCTTAAGTCTCAAAAGATGAAACTCAATAGTATCGAACGGTATTTAAGTAGTATCGCTAAAGATTACTTATTCCATGTCTATATGTTCCCAGGTGATATAGATAACATGGATCAAGAAGATTGTGAGGAACTGTACGACGCTATCTTAGATAGTATTGATGATCGAGATCAAGCCAAACGTGAGACTGATCCTAAGGCCAATCACGGACGTGCACAGTATGCATTTGGCAGACTTAAAGCATTTCATCAGTTTTGTATGAAACAATACCGTGTCCCTAAGGTCGGTACCTTTCAATACAATGATTATCATCGTGTACAATTTTGTCATGCCAAATTAATTAGCCCAAAATTGTTCAATCAGCTTAAACAGGTACTAAGTTTAAAGATTGAAAAATGTCAAACAACTAAAGAGCAAGCGTATCTTTTTCAGCTACAGCTCATGTATTTACTCGCATTTCGTTTGGGGATGCGATTGAATGAAATTAGGGGACTTACATTGGCAGAGGTCATTTGTCCTGAACTGATTTGGCGTAATGATACGCTGACCAAACCTGTGCAGATCCGTTTTAATTTACGTAACAATGTTTATCGGAAACTCAAAAGCCAAAACGCAAAGCGTCAGCTTGATCTGAACGCCGTCATGCTCGATGAAGAGTTGGCATTGGTACAGCAATATCTAAAACAATGTATTACACATAATCCAGCGAAAACTAATCATGCGGACAAATTGATTTTTGCCCAAGATGGCGAAATTTTAAGTGAAGCTTATATTAGTGAAATGACCCAAGTGATTTTTGATGAGATATTGGGTGAAGGGCATGGTTATACTTTCCATAACTTTAGACATAGTGCCGCGAATCATTTAGCAATCGCTTGGTTAGGCTCAAAAGAGATGATCATGACCTATACGGATTACACTTGGAGCCGGTGTAAAGTCATGCGTCAGCATTTATTTGGAGAAACTGCAATTCAGCATGAAGCTGTCATACAGCATAAGTGGCGGTTACTAGCTGACTGGATGGGGCATGCAAACATAGAGCAAACAGCATCTCACTATCTACATGTGCTGGATTTGTTGGTGATAGATCGAATTTATCATTTGCCTTGTACAATTCATCGGGACACGATCAAACTGATACTTCAAAATGACTTAACAAGTGCTAACACAGAAATTGTGGATCTTAATCATATAATACGAAAAGGCCAGTATTTCGATTTTTATCATGCCACTTATGCACTCAAAAAAGTGGATTCAGTTAAACCTGTTCAGCCTAAAATAAGTAAAAATGTATCTGTATCTACCATCATCCATGATTACATTAAATATAGAGCTTATGAGGACCATGATTGGGTATTACGCAGTAAAAAGCTCGCTACTAAGTGGATGGCGGTAAAAAAGCCTCAAAATAATGAGGATTTTAGTGAAGATGAACTCATCTCCTTATATGAAAAAGCCTTAAAGAAAGGTTTTGAAGCAAAGCAATGCGTAGAGATTTCAGCACTGCCAAAGCGGGTCCAACATCAGGTTTTAGAAGCCTTGAGTATTTTAATTGAACATGGAAAGCTGAGAAAAAACTTTATTCATTTTCAATATCGTTTTGATAAGCAAAATAGGCCACGTGTCGATTGGTCCATTCAACATCTGATTACGGGACTGAAGTATTTACTCCCTGAGGATACACAGCTAAAAGTTGATAATGATCCACCGGATAAGTCACAAAAAAGTCGTGAAGTGAAATTAAGCTTTATCAATGAAAAGAATAAAAATACGCTCTGTACACGACAAAAATAGATAACTCATTGAAATAATGTCACAATAATTGTTTTCTAACGACGAATACTATGACACATCTCAATGAGTTATATCTTATCTTAAACAAATCTCTAAAATGGAACAA
>NZ_VPAK01000041.1:0-12522 GCF_013419295.1 Acinetobacter sp. YH12094 | reverse complement strand
CCTTAAAACTAGGTTTGTCGACCCTTAAAACTAGGTTTGTCGACCCTTAAAACTAGGTTTGTCGACCTTAAAACTAGGTTTGTCGACCTTTTACTTCTTTAATATTAAGTTTGCTCTTAAAACAATCACTAAACTAAGGTTTATTAGCCTAAAAGCCTTTAAAGGTGGTGAAATTATATTAGTCTTAAAGGGTATTAAAACTAGGTTTATCGACCTAGTAAAAAGAGAATTGCCAAAACAATTTGAATAGTCTATCTTACGACCTAGTTGTTAAGATAATAAATAGAGAAATGTCAAAATTAATTGTTAAAGACAATGCTTTAGTTCAAGCAAGTTATACACTTGATACGGTAGAACAACGCTTAATTTTACTAGCGATAGCAGAAGCCAGAGAAACTGGACATGGGATTACAGAAAATAGCCTCCTTGAAGTTCATGCAAGTAGTTATATAAATACTTTTAATGTTGAAAAACATACTGCTTATAAAGTTCTGAGAGATGCATCTAAAAGTTTATTTGACCGTTATGTCACTTATCATGACATTAGCCCTAAAACGGGGAAAGACCGCAGTTTTCACTGTCGTTGGGTAGATAAAATTGGTTATGAACCAAATTCAGGGATTGTTTTTTTACGCTTCACTCAAGACATAGTTCCTCTTATTACTCGCTTAGAAGAAAACTTTACTAAGTATGAATTACAGCAAGTCGCTAAATTAACCAGTACTTATGCAATTCGTTTGTATGAATTGTTAATTCAATGGAGATCCGCAGGAAAGACTCCTGTTTTTGATTTACAAACATTTAGACAGCAACTAGGCGTTGAAGTTAATCAGTATAAGACTATGAGTAACTTCAAAAGTTATGTTCTAGATTTTGCTATTAAACAAGTTAATGAGCTAACAGATATAACTGCTAAATACGAACAACATAAAACAGGTCGAATCATTTCAGGATTTTCTTTTAAACTAACCCAGAAAAAAACTAAAATACAAAATACAAAGGTTGATTTCCCTAAATTAACTGATGCACAACGTCACTTGTTTGCTAACAAACTATCAGAACTCTCAGAAGTAAGTAGCAACTATTCTCAAGGAACTGAAAGCTATCCTGAATTTGCTGTAAGGCTTGCTGAGATGCTCAAAGATTCAGAAAAAGTAAAGGAATTTATTCCATTCCTTGAAAAAGTAGGTTTTAAAGCTGCATAAAAATCGGGCTTGATCATTTGTCTATTAGACAGTCTAATAGACATCAACTTTTGACAAGATTAGGCATAACTTTACATCATGAAGAGCCTTACAGTTCTTGAGCTTTCCAAGCTTTACAATATTAATAGACAGACAATTTACAACAACATAAAGAAAGGAATTTTAAGTAAAAATTCTGATAATAAGATTGATCTAGCAGAAGCCATACGCGTTTTTGGGGAACCAGTTAAAAAACAGGATGTAAAAGAATCTGTAAAAATAGACAGTCCAAATTCAGCAGAAGTTTTACTGCTTAGACAACAAATAGACATGCTAAAAAATCAGCTTGATGATGCCAAAGATCGGGAATCTTTCTATCAAAACCAAATTGAAACGATGCAACGCCTATTAGAAGCCCCAAAACCTAATATGACTACGTTTACCGATCAAGAACCAGTGCAACACAGCATGGCCAAAACAGATCCAGAACTAGACACAGCAGAAGCTAAACATGACGGATTGACTACTCCGGAGCAAACAGAAAATGAGCACAGTCCAGTGCCTACGCATATCGAACGACAACCTAAAAAACGAGGTTTATTCGGTCGAGTTCTACATGCTGTTTTAAGTGATGACTAGAGGTTGAATTGATTACCTGGGCTAATTAAAACCGTGGAACATTGTTCGTTTATTAAGCGTGGAACGTGAATAATCACAAAAAAGCCGTTCCAGTGCGCTGTTTACTGGAACGGCTTTAGTTAAGATATTGATGCTTATAAGAAAAATTCAAGCATTTCGTATAAGGTGTATTATGTTAATTTTAGATAAACTATAGAATCCATTAGTTTTTAAACCAATAAATTAAATATTTTATGGAACTCCAGAATATTTATTCAGGCGATACTTAAGCAATAAGGGTAGGGTGATTACATAAAGTATTGCAGCTAATGCCCATACCATTCCAGGAGCTGATGCCTGAGTCATAAAATAGAGGCTAGTAACTAATACAGGACCAATTATAGCCCCCAGACTATTAAAACTGCTTAATAGCCCTTGTAATTCACCTTGTCTTTCATCACTAATACCTCTGGACATCATTGCTTGCAAAGCAGGAACGGCTACTCCACCAAGGGCAAACAATGGTAACAACGCAAAAGGCACCCATTCTTCAACAGCAATAGATAAAAGAAGTAAACCAATTGCATCGCAAGCTATTCCACATAACAACGTATTTTTCTCTCCAAACCTCTTTACCATAGGGGCGATAGCAAAAGCCTGTGCAATAGAATGGCATATTCCATAACTAGCAAGGGAAACACCTGCAATAAATATACTCCAGCCATAACGATCCTGCCCATAGATAACCCATAAAGTTGCGGGGACTTGTGAAACCAATGTGATAATTAAAAAGATACCAAGCAATGGAGCCATATTAGGTTGAGTGATCAAATAGGATAATTTCTTTAATATTGATTGCTCCTGAACCTTCTCAGTCATTTTATTGCTGTGTTTTGATTCTTTTAATAAGACTGCTGTCATTATTAAATTAATCCCATTCATAAAAGCAGCAGCAAAGAACGGTGCATGTAAGTTCCATTCACCCAAAACTCCACCTATTACCGGACCCGATATAAACCCAATACCAAAGACAGCTCCAAGGAGACCAAACCTTTTTGCACGCTCATGGGCTGGAGTAATATCTGAAACATAAGCTGTTGCAACAGCCATGTTGGCACCTGTAATTCCCGCAAAAATACGACCAATATATAGCCACAATAGAGAAGGAGCAGCAGCCATTAGGAGATAATCAGCCGTTGCACCAGCAATTGAAATAATTAATACAGGTCGACGTCCAAATCGGTCACTCAACGCTCCAAGGATAGGTGCAAAAATGAACTGCATCAGAGCATACACAGCTAATAAAGCACCATAGTGAACACCGCCTGCTTCAGCTCCAGCCAATGACCGTAATAATTCAGGCAAGATCGGCATAATTAAACCAATCCCAACAGCATCCAGAAATATAGTGATTAAAATCACGCTCAATGATTTCTTCACAAATGCCTTCTCTAGCAATGATAGAATTAATATTCTCTCACACACTCCCTATCAGTGATAGATTTATGAGTAAAAAAGATATTGCACCTCAACGTCTGACACGTGAAATAGTCCTGCGTACCGCATTGGATATGTTGAATGAAGAAGGCATAGATTCAATAACCACACGCAAGCTAGCTCAACGATTGGGTATTAAATCTCCAACTCTATATTGGCATTTCAAGAATAAATCCTTGTTAATGGAAGCAATGGCGGAAACCATTATAAATGAACACCATTTAGTTTCTTTACCCATCGATGGGATGACATGGCAAGATTGGTTGCTCGCTAATTCTGTAAGCTTTCGTCGAGCACTACTAGCTTACCGTGATGGTGCTCGTCTACATGCAAGAACTAGCCCCAGTCAAGGACATTTCAACACGATTGAGGCCCAAGTTGCGCTGTTATCTCATGCTGGGTTTTCTCCTGTTGAAGCAGTTGCATTACTTATGACATTAGGAAGGTTTATTGTTGGGTGGGTCCTTGAGGAGCAGCAAGAAGAAATAAGATCAGACCCACCATTCGAAGCCGATCCAACTATATATCCACTCATGCTCCAAGGAGTGAATACCTTACAAAATATGAATGCGGATGACATTTTTGAAAATGGGATTCGTATGGTGATTATCGGTGCTGAAAGACAACTTGATATTAAAATGCAAACTTAACTCTATACTGCTTTAAGCAACTGTTCTATTTAGTAATAAAGCTTTTATCCTTAATTATTTAACATAATAGAGGTTATGCGAAATCTTTTATGAGTTATCTTTGAAGTTCAGTATCTTTATCTAAAATAATAAACATTGAGCTATCTATGATCCTCAAAACCTTTGTAATTTCTATACTAATTTTATGTCCAATGACATTTTTTTATTTTGTCACAGAGTCTCGGAATGGATTTATCCCTATAGAAATGTACTTTGGTTTTCCTATATTTGTGGGAGCTATATATCCATATATCTTTTTAAAATTTGGCTTAAAAAAACTTGAGGTCATATTTTTAGGAGGTGTAATCAGTACTTTGATCTGCCTAGTTTCCAATTTTATGTATAGTCGAGATTCATTTGGAATTATTACAGCAGGAGCAATCGCCTTGATATACCTGATGCTTTTTATTCCCCCATATTTGGTTTCTATGCTTTGGTTAAATGGAAAATATAAGCAATAAAAAAGCCCGACAGGATGTCGGGCTTTTTTATTGTCTATTGTTTTTCATTCACTTGAGAGAGCAATTGAGGAGTTGAGGATTTGAGAGTTATGTATAAGATTTGGAAAAAGAACATTAAATATGCACTCACTAATCGAGAAGATCGACTTTTATATAAACGATATTCTTCAATAGTTGCCTCACGAATAAAAGTTCCACGATTGTTTAAGACATACTTTAATCCATCTTTTTCGACATTAAAGTTATCCAATAGCCCTGTAGTTATAAAGAATGTTGCAATTGCGTAGATAAATAGGATGATGGAAAGAGCATTAAAATTAATCTCTAATTTTTCAGAGAAGACGGTGATAGCTACAACAAAGAGAGGAAAAATTAAGAAGATACAAAGTATGAAAGAGAATGCAAAATGAAAAAAATAAGAGCTTAGATTGATCAGAGCAGCAAGAATGCATGTAATAAGTGTGAAAGAAGATAGAGTTCTCATAATTATTGGAGATTTTGAAAAAGTTTTCGCATTATCTAATATTGCTTGAACTTTATATAATACTAATTCGTATAAGAGATTTTATGTTAAATACTTAAAACATCATGCTCTTTTATTTCTAAGAAAACATGTTGGTCAATTTCTGCATTTGAGTTGCGTATAAAATCTTTAGCCATAGTATTAATATGAAGATGACTTTCTTTGTGAACAATATTAAATAATGATAATAAGTCTTTTTTGTGATGTGAGTCATAGTTATTTTTAAAATCATTCAACTCAGTATCAATTTCTAATTTTATTTGTTCAATAAAATGCTTTCGTGAACTTTTATTGTTTACTTTATAAAATAACTGTGTTTTCTCATAAGCTCCTTTATGAAAGATCATTTCATAAATTTTCATTTTAAATTCTACTCAAAGTTATTGATATAATTAAAATTTAAAAAACCAATTTCTCTTGGGGAAGAGAAATTGGGGCGCGGAATTCTTAACCTTAAGTAAGGCCAATCACCAGCAATTTTGTTGCAATAATCACATTATATTTCAATTTTGACGTATACTTCAATAAAAAAATATACAGATCTGTATATTTTCGCCATGAAAAATAGAATTTCCAGATATGAATCTAAGAACCTATCCAGAATATTTTCTATGCAAAAGTAGCCTTAAAAAGGCTAAATTAATTAACGGAACCACATTGCTTGAGAAATCAGGAAAAACGCAAAAATGAATATTTTTTAATCAATTTTATTGGCAAGAAGTATCAAAATTGCTCAAAAAGAAACCGACTTGTTTCCAAGTCGGTTTTTTGTGGTTTTTTAGGGGGATGAAAAATTTTTAACTATATGAAAAACAAAGATATTTTAAAAATCATTTCGTATAACCTCTATTATGTTAAATAAGCTAAAAATTATAAGAAATTTCTTTAAATTCTATGGCTGAATTTTGAGTATTTGGTACATGACCAATAATGTATTCATTCTTCGTTTGAAAAAAGAAATCAAAGCTCTGACTCATCAGTGAATCTTGCTGGCTTTGCTTTTGATAGATCGGAGCTAGACGGTTGATATAATAATTAATCCATTCTGCTTGACTAGAAAATGCTGCATAGTCCTTTAAATCAGTATAAAGATTCTGTAGATCTGTGGAGATCAATTCAATATTGGGGTCAAACATCCATACCGTGATATCCATCGGTTCAATAGCTGTGAATGTATAAGGTTGTGATAGAGCAAAACGTTCAATTTTATAAAGTTGTGCACCATGTTTGCTATAACTAGAACAAAGTAATTTAGTGTTTTCAATCTGAAAACAGTCCTTTCCAACTTCTAACTCTCGTATTTGTCTAGATATATCTAAACATTGAGGTAAATATTTTAATTTAGATTGAGAGATTTCTGTAAATAACTTTATAGCACGATTGATTACATAACTTTCGCCTGTACCAGTAATAATTCCATTACTCCATGAATAAAGTTTTGAAGTAGAATGTTCCATTAGATCATTTATTTGATCTTCTTTTACTATAACTTCCTTATTATCTGCTGCAATAAGGATGCTATCATTGAGCTGAACAGCGATAATGAATGTCATTTTTTAAAAAATTCTTAATTATCAATATTTTGTTAAAAATATCAAAAGGTAAATATATGGCCGGCGGTTCTCAGATCATTATAAATAAAAATGGTATTAAAATTATCACACCTGCAAAATTTGAGGCAAAAGCTGGGCAACACCTTTTTAATAAGGGGTCTAAAATTCAAACAATTTTGCCTAATCTAAGTAATTTAATTATGAATAAAGAAAGTTATTCTTTTACAAATCGTATAGATGTTTTTGACATATTCCAAGATTACGATTTTTCTCAAGTTAAATATCGTGCTTTTCTTCCAGAACAAGAAACTTATAAGGTTGGAAATCTAGATGAAAATGGTAGAACAGAACGCTTTGTAAGCTTAAATAATGCAAAAGAAAAAATACAAGTTGTGATTGATGACCCAGCTTATGAATGGTCAATTACTGATGAAAGTGATATAGAAAGCAATATTAATAAAGAAGACTGACATAATGAAATTTCAAATTTTTTTCAAAGATAGAAAAGGAGATCCAGTTGATGGATTGGCCTATCAAGTTTTCAGTCAAATAGATAAAGGGAGTACGAAAAGCCTACTAGTTAAATCAGTTTCTAAAAAAGGGAAAGGAAAAGGTAGCACAATAGTTGGCTTAGAAAGATTAGTTTTTGAAGTAAAAGGTTTCCCTTCATCCTATGACAAATGGACTGAAATTGGTTATTTTTCTTATAACAAAAGAATGGGAAAAAATGACTTAAAAACTATTATTGTAAATGTACCATCAATTATCATAAATACTCATACCTTTCCAAAACAAGAAATGGAAGGTAGTTATGAAAGACGAAATAGAGTATTAAATAAAAAATTAGATCAAAATATTTATCTATATCCTAGTATTATTAAGCATATAGTTAAGCCTGGAGAAAATTTAGAAAAAATAGCAAAACAGCATGGTGTTACAATTAATGATATAAAATTAAGAAATAAGAATATAGATATAAATTTCTTAAAACCAGGTCAGGTTATTATTATTAAAGATGAAATTGATGCTAAAAGAAATGAATTAAATGACCAAAAAAAATATAAATTGTATATAAAGGAAAAGTTCCAAATTTCTAAGAATAATTCTAAAGTTCTAATAAAAATAGAAAAAGATCCTAAAGGAACTCAACTTATGTATCTTAATCTTTCAGGGGCAATCGCTGCAGTCATTGGTGTTGGTGGCAGCATACAAATTGGTGTAGCAAGGACACCTAAAGGGAAATGGGGAATATTTGTAGCTCCTGGTATTTCTGGAGTACAAGGAACCCCCTCCATTAGTCTTGAAGGAGGATATGTAATTAGTGAAGCCACTAGTTTAGATGATTTAAAGGGTTTTGGTTATAGTGTAAATGCAAATGCATATTTTCTTTTAGGCGGCTCTGTTGTGGGTGGTACAGGTTTGACACCAGAACAACTAGCTAAAGGCAACTTTTCTGAAGGAACAACACCAATGGCCGGTGCTGAAACTGGTTTAGGTGGCGGTTTTAATATACAACATAATCTTAGCTATACTTTTGTTATCCCTTTGAATTGAATTCGGACGAAAATATGAAAATTACTCATTTAACTTTATGTACTATTTTTTTATTCACTGGTTGCGAAGCAAAAGTAGAAAGCTCTATCCCAAAAAGTAGTATATCTACTATTCAACTTCAAGAATTTAAGAGTATTGTTGAAAATGGCAATAAAATTCAACAAAAGAATTTATTTGAAATGATAGAAAAAAATGCTAACGATGGAGACGCAGCTTCTCAAAATTTACTAGGAGTGATTTATGAAAATGGTTATCTTGAACAAATAGAAGACCCTGAAACAGCTCTTAATTGGTATATAAAATCATCAAATCAGGGCAATGGAATAGCAGAAAATAATATTGGTAATCTTTATTATAGAGGACAAGGAGTATCAAAAAATGATGAATTGGCCTACAAATATTATGAAAAGGCAATGCAAAAAAATATTCCTGAAGCAATAAACTCACTTGGGTTGATGTATTTTAATGGATCATTTGTATCTAGCGATAAGCTCAAAGCATGTGAATATTTTAAAAAGTCTGCAGATTTTGGATATTATCTAGGAGAGTCAAACGTTGCAAACTGCTACTTAAATGGTTGGAATGGACCTATAGATAAAAAGAAATACTTTTATTATTCTTTAAAAGCAGCTGAAGCTAATTATGCTCCATCACAATTTAACGTTGCTGTTATGTATTCAAAAGGTGAGGTTGTAGAAAAATCCATTACAGAATCAATAAAGTGGTATAAGAAATCTTTAGATCAAAATGATCCTAGAGCTGCCTATAATTTAGGAGCTTTATATGAAAAAGGTAATGATGTTGAGAAAGATCTAAATAAAGCATACAGATATTATGAGTTAGCTTATGAAATGGGGCTAGATATAGCTAAAGATAAATTAGATGAATTAAAAACCCCCGATGTTAATTAGTTTTTTTTAATTAAAATTTCAGATTCTAAGGTATTTAATATGAATCTCTTATATGAAATTTCTCTATAGGCCCTAATTATATTCTTTTAGCTCACTACATAAGTAATTGATCTAAATAAAGTTGGATAGTAATGAATTTTAGGCTAGACGCTTAAAAAAATAGAATCTAAAATTCATCACTAATCATCTAAAGTATTGATTTATAATTATTATCTTGTTTTTATCGAAGCTAAAAAAATCTAGAAGTCGAATTATCTTTTACAATACAAGAGAAAGTTCTGCATTCAGCTTGGCAGTTGCAATATCAGGTTCTGTCACGTTAAGGAATTAAAGATCAAATAATTCGGTTAAGTCCCTATCAGAAGTATTTCCATGAAAAAATTCAGTACAAGTGAGCATCTCAAAAAAATGGATCGCAAGGATTGGGCAACAGCTCAATCGATTACGACCTTCGGCATGAGTCCCAAAGAAAAAAGGGCCCATAAAAAAAGATCCTGGGAACGCTTTGAACGGATCCAGTCTGGAGAAACTACACTGGAAGATGAAGAGGCTGTTCTGCTGATGCAATGGCGCGCCTTAAACAATCTGCCTAAAAACCAGAACTAAAATCATTATCCTGATCATGATTCCTTATTTTGTCAGGGGTTACTGCCTTGTCTCTCATTTGCAAAGGCACACGTTCGATGATCTGCCGCTGCATGAATGCCAATTCTTCATCAATAGAGGCTATCTGAATAACTGAATTCTTTAACCGTTGGCCCAGATCACTTAAGTATTCAAATTTCTCAAGTCGATCGAAGGATTCGGTATTCAAAAGATCGATATAAGTCTGTAAATCATGCTGAATCAGCCTAAAAGGTTCGGTCGTTTGATGATCTTGCAATAAGGCTTGCTGCATTTTTTGTTGTAAAAACAATAATTTTTCTTGAGCATACCAACGCTGCCGTGTCCGTGGTGTTTCAGCTTGCGTGCTCAATTCTTCAATCTCTTGACGATTTTTTAATTCAGCCTCGTAAAATGAGCAATACAACTCATAATAATTTTCAGCACGTAGCTGGTTAATTGTTGCAACCATCTCTTCACGCTTGGCCACTAATTCCGGCTCTTTCTCACGCGCAAAGCGGACGGCCTTATTCATCACAGGAACATCCTTCAGCTGTGTGCCATGCTTCTTGTTGTACTCCTTGTTGGATAAACAGCTGACCAAGCTAGGAACTTCCACCTGAATTCCCTTGATTTCCACCATCTTGGTCGGGGCATAACGCATGAGACTGTCATTAATCAGCTCTTCAGTCTTCTGCCGATACAGCTGTAACTGCGCCTTTCCCATACCTAACACATCAGCTGTCAGCTTCTGCGCCCCACCTTTCTGTGGATCCTTTGGGTTATAACGCTTAAAAAACTGTTCTGCGGTCCGGTCGATGCCATCAACATGTCGTTCACTATACATAAAATGCAAATGCGGTTGCTCTTGCCCACCCAACGATCCAACATGATTATGAATGGCACAGGTAAAGGGATAGCTATAGCGGTCTGCGAACTCAGCAATAAACGCCTCGGCCAATTCAATCCGCTGTGCCTGATTCAACTCTTTGGGCAAGGCCACCACCAAACTGGAACAGGTACGGCCATTACTACGTTCATAAATATCTGCAGCGTCCCAAAACTCAGCCGGCTTTCCTTCAGCAAAATTTGGCAGATTGCCGGATCTCACAAACTCGATCTGTTCTGAGGCACTTTCTTTATAATTTTTAAAGTGCGAAGTCCGGGTAATGTAGTGAAACCGGTTCTTGGCCGTGGCAGCATTTTTTACTTTCCCCGATCGGGTTTTCACGGCCTTTTTGCTTGTGTGTTCCAGGTTGCAATAGAACATAATCCCACCTTCAAATTCACGGAGCCTCGCAGAGCCTGCGGAGCACGAGGAGAAGTGTTTTTAATTCGATATAATTGCGTAGTAATTATATCAAATTAAAAACACGGAAACGAGCTCAAGAATTAAATAAAATGTTCCCACATTTTATTTAATTCTTCCCGTGCCGGCCTATGCTAAACTGAAAATACAAAAACCTCACCCATTTTATGCTGGAGAATGCGATGGCGGCCCGTGGAAGACCTGCGAAAATACTCACCCCAAATGACCTCACGACATTGCAGAAATTCCTGGAGAAACTTCCCTTTCTCAAGAAAAAACAACAACAGGCTTTGACCCTACTTCAGCAATCCAATGGCAGATTCAATGACAAACAACTCAGCCTGTTCAAAACAGTCGATCGAGAGAAAAACCAGTTCCTAACAAGACAGGCACTCATTGAACAAATCAAACTGAAGGACAAAAACCAACAGCCCCTCTTGGCCAACGAAATTGAAATTCTGACCTTACTCAATCAAACAATGGATCAAAATAATTTTTTCCGCCTGGATCGCGCCCTAGAGTCTTATCAGAAAATTGAAAAAGCCGCCCTAGACAATCGAATCCGGCTGGAGAATGAACACAAACGTGAAATTTTGCAGAAAAGTCACAAGGAACTGACAGAAGCCCAGAAAAAACGCAATGCAGAAAACCAACTCAAATACGCGATAGGAGGTGTAGTTCAATCGCTTTATAAAGACCTCGATCTTCAGATCCAACACAGCGATATTCCCCTACTCAAAGATGCCCTCCTACAGAGCATTATTTGGGAAAGAGCCATTAAAGAAACCACAATCTATAAAGAGATCCAAAACAACACCGAAGACCTCAAGGAAGAAACAAAATTATTCCAGCGTATGGTTGAAGATTTGCCAACCTATAAAATCAATGGGCAAGAGTTTCACAAAGTACTCATCCAAAAGCACCATGGAAAGCCATAAAATGCGATTACAGCCTGTTTTTGGCTTAATCCTACCCATCCCTAATAAAAAATGTAATCAGGGCTAAAAATGCGAAATAGGCCCTTTTACGCTTTACCTAATATGAATCCTTAATTTATAAACTAAGAAATATCCTTAAAATTCAAATTAAATACCTAAAAGGTATCTATAGAGCGAGTGTCTACGAGCGAACCACTAAAATTCGCGCTTTGACTTTCTGAAAAACAGCTTTTTAGGCTGTAGAGCCTAATAAAGCGTAAATCACATGTAAAAATTAGATTCTAGATCGAGCGAAAGCGAGTAAAAAAGCTTTATGAGCGAAGCGAATTCATTCTTGCTTTTGATTTTTAGAATTCAAGAAAGAATTAACTAAAAAATTGCCCCAACGAATCGAGCGAAAGCGAGATTCAATAGAGTTTGAGCGTAGCGAAAACATAGGGCAATTTTTTCACTCCCTGGGCTTTTAATTATTTTTAATGTTTTTAAATGCTTTTAGATGTCCTGAAAGCCTTTATTTAAAAGCTTTACAGGTTCTATTAAACTAGGTTTGTCGACCCTTAAAACTAGGTTTGTCGACCCTTAAAACTAGGTTTGTCGACCCTTAAAACTAGGTTTGTCGACCTTAAAACTAGGTTTGTCGACCTTTTACTTCTTTAATATTAAGTTTGCTCTTAAAACAATC
>NZ_VPAK01000040.1:0-13694 GCF_013419295.1 Acinetobacter sp. YH12094 | reverse complement strand
TTCAGCACTGTATGTTCTTCGTTTTTTCGCAAGAGATGCGATGGATGTCTGATGATTTGTAGTCATAAATTTAAGTCCCCACTTGTTTCTAAGTGGGGACTAAATTAAGGCTTATAGGATGAATTCATAAGGTGTGTTCAGCGGACGCTTACCATAGTTTTATATTTAGGTTTTTTCTTTGTGGCAAATTTATCATAATTATTTAGGTTCGAATCTGAGAAATTATCCTAATTTCTTAACTATTCTAAAATTAACATAGTATGGATTATATGAAATCATCAATGTATGGCTCTAATTTCCTGTTGGAAAGCCATGAAACATCCATTGTATTCCCCATAAGATTACTAAGATGAGAATCACCCAAACAATAATCTTTAACTTATACATTCTGTAAGTTTTCCTAAAATTAACATAATACGCGTTATACGAAATTCTTGAATTTTCCTATAATTATCAATATCTTAACTAAAGCCGTTCCAGTAAACAGCACACTGGAACGGCTTTTTTGTTGAATTTTACTGTTCCACGCCTGTTCTTTAATCAAAGTTCCACATCTTTGTGTAGTTTCATTTAACCCTAAAGCAGAAAAAAATGTCCAGATAAAACAAGAATAGATGTCCAAGTATTATTGATTTTACATCAAGAGACAGGCTAGCCTAATTCTAAAGGATTAAAAATCCTATACACATATGAGCTCTATTCAAATAATTTAAGGCAAAATCGAACCCTATAATTTCAAAGGTATTCAAAAATCACTATAAAAGTTTGCTATATAGCGAACAAATTTCTAGGGTTAGAATTGATATGGCTTCAAGAGAAGAAATAGGTAAAGAAATACGTTTGGCAAGAAAAGCTCTGGGCTATACACAGAAAAATCTTTCAGAAAAAACGAACGTTAATAAAACAACAATTTCAGAGATAGAAAATGGCCACTTTACAGGCTCATTTAGCATATTTGAATCTATACTTAATGCAGTAGGCCTGCAATTTGAAGTGAATAAAAACAAGTATAAATTTCCGCACTGGGATGAAATTGAAGCAATGTTTGCGGAAGATGATGAATAAATTGTAAATCGGTACTGAATAAGGTATCAAGAAAGGCAAAGAGCTGCCCATCGACCTCATTACTCCAGACCACTTGTGTCAGATATTCCAGATTGAACTGATAGCAAATCACGGTTCCTCGCGACACCACGCGAAACTGATTGAGCTTAAAGCAAGTTGTTAGACTCTATTAGATTGTAAATGTCTAATTAGACTTCTTTAATCTAATAGGATCTAATCAGGCCAATAAAGTACCCTCCTTACCGACTAAGTCGGTTTATTTTATAACTCCATTATTTTGTGGTTTAATACACATATATAGACATAAGACCCAATATTATGGATTTAATATTCAAAAAACCTGAAGAAGTTGTTACTTTATTATGTGAAAGGCTTCGTAAGGAACGACTTTATCTGGAAATGACTCAGGCAGACGTCGCTACACGTGCTGGTATTGGTGTAAATACAGTATCTAATTTGGAAGCTGGTCGAAATGTTTCATTTGAAAATTTAGTACGCGTTGCCATGGTACTGGGTCGATTAAAAGAATTAGAGGAACTCTTTAAACCTCATTTAAACAGTGTAGATGACATTCTCCGCTATGAGAGCAATACGGCTCGCCAACGTATCAAAAGGAAATAAATCCATGCTCAAAAAACTTAATGTTTACTACAATGGATGGGGTGAATATTGGCTTTGGGGTACACTGGTCTCCTCAACCGCAATCACAGGTCGACCATTAATCGCCTTTGAATACAGTGCAGAAGCGATCAGTAAAGGTTTAGAACTTTCCTCTTACCTACTTCCGTTAAAAGGTGACCCATTAAGAACGAATTTTCCTGCACATCAAATGGGATTGCCAGGTCCTATATATGATGCCCTACCCGATGGCTGGGGCATGCTCCTTATGGATCGCTTATTTAAAAAAAATGGACTCAATCCAGCACGGATTGGGCCATTAGAAAGACTCACGTATATTAATACACATGCGATGGGGGCATTATCCTTTGAACCTTCAGCACCTGAGTTAGCATTACCTGAAAATATTCCACTGCTTAAACTCGCTCAAGAAGTCCAGGAAGTTCTCAAAGGAGAAGGTGCTGAATTTTTACAGCATTTATTAGTTATGGGTGGATCACCACAAGGTGCAAGGCCAAAAGCACTCGTCTATCGTGATCCTGTCACCAACGAATTCTCAACAGTTAGCTCACATCAACATGAAGCCTGGTTGATCAAATTTCCCGCTCAGCAAGAGCATCCTGAAGTTTGTGCAATTGAAGCTGTTTATGCAGAATGTTTGCGTCATTGTGATATTGATACCCCTGACACCCAATATTTTAGTCTTCCGAATGGATTAACTGCATTTGCATCAAAAAGATTTGACCGCCACGATGGCATGCGTATCCCTATGCAAAGTTTAGCTGCCTTTACCGGAGCTGATTTTAAATCACCAGGGAGTTTAGACTACAGTAACTTTCTTCGCGCTGCACACTTTTGCACCAATGATGTTCGCGAAAAAGCAATTGCATTCAAGCGAGCTGTTTTCAATGTAGTCTTCAATAATCGAGATGATCATTGCAAAAACTTTTCATTTCTGATGTCCCAAAATGGGCAATGGAAACTCGCCCCTGCCTATGATGTTACTTTCTGTGAAGGGCCAGGTGGATATCATCAAATGGATATCATGGGTGAGGCACTGGATATTCCTCGACAAGCTCTTGTAAAACTTGGTACTCAGGAAGCAGAACTTTCTGCTCAAGAAGTCGATGAAATTATTGGCTCTATTTGTAAGGTTGCAATCCGATTCAGCAATATCGCTCATGATCTATTACCTGGACAAATTCAAGCAGAGACTCTCCAAATGATCCAAAATAGGATTGAGCATAATATTCATTTATTGAATTGAATATAAAACATTTTCATGAGGATTAATAGTCATTATATTAAATTATATACTGTTGTTATTTCTCATGAAAATCAGTATCAAAACATAGGTGACTTTTATAAACTAAAATATCTAAAATAAAGTGACCAAAACAACATTAAATGATCTAAATTTTAGCCCACCAAAAACCACATCTTACTAATTAAATCATATACTTACAAATAACGTCATTTAATGGTATAAATCTCGGTGACCTTGCCAAGGTTGGGGTAATTTATTATATTGTAATTCTTTAATTTAAGATTTGATATTAGGACAGTAATAGCTGTGTTTTAGGAAAAATCAGTGAATAATAAGTTAAAAGAAATTGCAGTTAGATTACAGCAAATTTTAGACCAAATCACATTATTACAAAATGAATATCAAAGCCTTTATCAAGAAAAAGAAAAACTTATATCGCTTGAAGAAAAAAATAAGAATTATTTATCAGCAGAAGAAAGACTTTTATTATTTTCTCAAAGGTTTATTGGACGAACTGATACCTTTGCTTATCGTTGGGAAAATAGCAGTGGAAAATCTGGTTATTCTGTTGCTTGTGCAAATGAGTGGAAACATGGCATTTGTTACAAACCTCAAATTAAATGTTCAGACTGTAAAAGCCGTCAACTATTACCCATCACACAAGAAGTTCTTTATTCTCATTTAACTGGACAGAAAGTTATAGGCATTTACCCACTATTAGCAACAGATCAATGTAGGTTACTCGCAGTAGATTTTGATAAATCAGATTGGAAAAATTGTGTAACTGCATTTTCTGAAGCGTGCTTATCTTTAAATATACCATTTTTGGTTGAGCGCTCTCGTTCAGGTAATGGCGCACATGTTTGGATATTTTTCTCTGAACCAATTGCAGCTAAGCAAGCTCGCTTAATGGGTGCAGGTATTCTAGATAAGGCCATGGAACTTTATCCAGCTCTAGATTTTGAATCTTATGATCGTATGTTTCCAAATCAAGATCACATGCCAGCAGGCGGATTTGGAAATTTAATAGCATTACCCTTACAAAAGCACGCAAGAGCGCTAGGAAATAGTACCTTTATTGACAGTAACTTTAATGCCTTTACTGACCCATGGACTGTTTTACAACAAACTGAATTAATGAGTTCTTCTGAAGTTAATAATATTGTGAATGAACTAGGCTACAATTTCATCGAACAGAATCAAACAGATGTTGACCATGAGGCTCCATGGGTAAAAAATATTCCTAAAAAAAATCAAAAGATCGCGGGATGTCCAGACGCTATTGAATTGGTATTCGCAAATATGATTCACATTCCAATTCAGACATTACCCTCTCAATTGATAGCTCAATTAAAAAGATTAGCCACTTTCTCCAACCCTCGTTTTTTTAAAGCACAAGCAATGCGTTTTTCAACGACAGGAATTCCAAGACACATATGCTGTGCCCGCCTTGAAGGACAATATCTCAGTTTACCACGAGGATGCCTAACAGATATAATTCACTTGCTTAATCAACAAGATACTAAAATAAAACTAAAAGATCAACGTACTAAAGGCAACATATTAGTCAATATAAATCTACTTACCGAATTATCCTCTGAACAGGAAATGGCATGTAAAAAAATCCTTGAACACGATGTTGGAGTTCTACATGCACCAACGGCTTTTGGAAAAACTGTTACTGCAATCTCTATCATTGCCAAACGCCAAACAAATACACTCATTATTGTTCATAACAAAGAACTTGTTTCTCAATGGAAAGAACGATTACATTCATTTTTAGCCGATGTCGAAATTGGTACAATACAAGGTGGAAAAGCCAAACCATCTAATCAAATTGACATTGCAACATATCAAAGTCTAATCAACCGTGTAAATAATTCAATCAAACCTATCGCCTTTAATTACGGACAAATTATCGTAGATGAATGCCACCATTTATCCGCACCAAGCTATGAATTTCTTCTCAGTGAAGTCAGTCCCTACTACATTCTCGGGTTAACTGCTACACCAGAACGTCAAGATGGGCATCAACCCATTATTTTCATGCAAGCTGGTTCTATTGTATACAAAGCAAAATCCAACAATCACACCCAGCTTAAAAAATTATTAATAAAAGTAAATTATGAAGGTGAATTCCCAGAAATTTTCTTTGGTACCGAAAATAAACCACATATTTCAAAGCTGATGCAACATCTTACTGAAGATACAGAACGTAATAATGCCATTATTAAAGATGTCTCTCATTGTATTCAAAATGGTCAGATCCCGTTAATTTTAACTGAACGTAGAAAACATGCCGAAAATCTTAGAAATAAGTTGAATGATTTAGGGTATAAAACATCTATTTTACAGGGAGGTATGAGCCATACAAAAAACATAAAAGAAAAACAAAATTTAGATGATGCTCATGTTGTGATTGCCACGGGAAAATACATTGGTGAAGGTTTTGATCTTCCTCGTTTAGATACCTTGTTCTTGGCATTCCCGATTTCATGGAAAGGCACTTTGGCTCAATATGTTGGGCGTATTCATAGATCAAATGAAGGTAAATTTGAAGTTCAGGTATATGATTATGTTGATGTTAACCATCCGATATTTGTCAAAATGTTTCAGAGAAGGAGTAAAAGTTATAAAGCTCTAGGCTATATTGTAGAACAATCACACAATAATATCGTTTTATAATTTTAGATCTATTGACACTACCCCAATTTTCAATCCATAAGATAATTAAACGTAAAGCCGCTTTTAAAATTCTAAATGTGTGGGTCTCCTTGGCATCAAAATAACTGGCCATCACAAAGGATGCGGGTCCGAATGCAAATTTTAACTGTATTTTCAGAGTCATTTCAGATCACTACGTAGCTAAGGCTGTTTTGCAGATCGAAATGATAAAATCATAAATTGCTTTTCAAGAAAAAAGAAACTAATATGTTTCTTATAACACTAAAAAGCAATAAATGTGTCTACAATGAATGAGTCTTTACTTCAGCAAATCAAAAAAAGACGAACCCAATTGGGCTTAAAGCAAGTTGATATGCAATCCCGTACAGGCATTTCAAGACAGCAGTACCAAAAACTGGAAAGTCAGGGCAACCCTCGATTAGAGACCTTAGAAATTATAGCGGCAGGATTAAATGCTCAACTGATGCTCATCCCTGATGATAAGGTTCATTTGATCAGACAATTATTGAATGATGAAATTAAAGTCACTATTGAAGATCAGGATGACTTAATGACTAACCCATGGAAAGGTCTTCTCGGAGGAGAGGAACCATGAATACTGTTGCCGTCCTGAAATTAACATTACATCACGGTATCGTTGGATACTTGGCAGGATTTCAGAGCGGAAAAAATATTCTGGTTTTTACAGATTCTTTCCGCTCTGATCAGCAACGCCCGACCTTGAGCCTGCTGACTTCCCCCTTGTATCCTCAAGCGGATAAAATTTTAGAAAAGACCTATGTTACACATCAGCGCTTACACCCCTTGCTATCAAACTTGCTACCAGAAGGTGCATTACGTGAACTGATTGCACAAAGCCTCAAAGTACATATAGACAATGAATTTCAGTTATTGGCAGCTTTAGGTCATGATTTACCTGGAGCACTCATTGCGACTCCATTAGATCCAGAAGAAATTCCAGATGAAATAAAATTCAAACTGCAGATCTCGAATCCAGATCAAATTTTAAAGCAAGAGATTCGAACAGATAATAAGTTTTCCTTGGCTGGCGTCCAAATGAAGTTTTCCATGAAAGCCAAAGATGGGCGTTTTACACTAGCACAGGCAACGGAAACGGCTCTACTCGGGGACTGGATTATAAAAACTCCTTCTTCCGGACATGCTTTTGTTCCGCTAAATGAATATTCTATGATGACCCTTGCTAAAACGGTCGGAATAGATGTCCCTGAGATTCGCTTGGTGGATATGACCCTTTTACAAGACCTTCCACCATTAAATTTACCCCAAGAGCAATATGCTTTCGCAATCAAAAGATTTGATAGACAGAGTACTGCTGATACTACAGAGCTTATTCACATCGAAGATTTTGCTCAGATCTTCGGCGCATATCCACATCAGAAATACAGCACCACAAATTATGAGCAGATAGGAAAGATCATTTATCAATTTTCAGATAACAAAATTATTGATATTCAGCAATTTGCCAGCCGTTTACTCATAAATATTTTACTCGCCAATGGAGATGCACACTTAAAGAACTGGAGTATGATTTATTACGATAAAAGTGCACCAAGATTATCACCCGCATACGATATATTAATGACTAGTGTATATATTGAAAATGAGCATCATTTCGCATTAAATCTTGCCAAAAATAAAGATTGGTATTTAGCTGAGATGAAGCATTTTAAGCAATGGGCAGAAAAAGTCGGCGTTCCATGGCGTATCATCGAGAAGCAACTTCACGATATTCTGGATAATGCTCGATCATTATGGCCAGCGCTATTACTAGACTTACCTATGATTTCCGCTCATAAAGAAAAATTAAGAGAACATTGGAAAAAATTGCATCCAGACTTTCAGATACTTACAGATGATTAGAGGAAACCTGTAACCAAGCTAAAATTTCTCAAACAATTTCATCACATCATTTTCCGTCAGTTTCGCTTCTCCCTCATGATCTGTGCTTAGAATAGACTGTGCCAGTTCTGCTTTATTCTGCTGCAAGGCAATAATTTTTTCTTCTATGCTTTTATTGGTAATCAGCTTATACACAAATACCGGCTTGTCCTGTCCAATCCGCCATGCACGATCTGAAGCTTGATCTTCAGCAGCAGGGTTCCACCATGGATCATAGTGAATGACCGTATCTGCGGCAGTTAGATTCAGACCAACCCCTCCTGCTTTCAGACTGATTAAAAATACCGGCACTTGTCCAGACTGAAATGCAGTAATGACTTCATCTCGCTTTTTGGTCTTTCCAGTCAGCTTCACATAGCCAATTTCTGCGTGATAGAGCTGTTGTTCAATCAGTTCCAACATTGAGGTAAACTGAGAGAAAATAAGAATTTTTCGTCCCTCTTCCACCATTGGAACAACCATATCCATCAACTGTTCAAGTTTGGCAGAATACGCCTGCCCGGTTTTAACTGAATCCAGTTTCAGCAAGCTAGGATGACAACAGACCTGACGCAGCTTCAGCAAGGCATCTAAAATTTGAATTTGACTACGTTTAAAGCCTTTTTCTGCCACAATTTTCTGAATGCTTGCCTGCATCGTGGCACGAACAGCCTCATATAACTTGGATTGCTGGTCATTCATATCAATATTGACTTCAATCGTGGTTTTTTCTGGCAACTCTTTGGCTACGTCAGTTTTCAAGCGACGTAAAATGAAGGGCTTAATCCGGTTGACCAACTTTTGTCTTAACTGCTCATCACCGCGCTTTTCAATCGGATGACGGTACTTTTTATTAAAAATTTCTTGTGAATATAAAAATCCTGGCATCAGGAAATAAAATAGTGCCCACAGCTCACCCAAATGATTTTCCATAGGTGTACCGGTTAGACATAGACGATGTCGCGCTGTTAATTGCCGTACTACCTGTGCAGCTTTGGCGCGCGGATTTTTGATATTCTGCGCCTCATCCAAAATGAGTTGATGATATTCATATTGCTTTAGTTGCTCTTCATCTCTCGCCAGAAGCGGATAGGTGGTTAACACAATATCATAGTGCGGAATCTGCTCAAAATACTGATGGCGGTCGGGCCCCTGTAGCAGCAATACCTTGAGCTCTGGGGTAAATTTCTCCGCTTCTTTGAACCAGTTATGCATCAGCGATGTGGGTGCAACAATTAAGGCGGGACTATCCTGCAAATATCCAGCCTGCTTTTCCATGAGTAAATGGGCTAAAGTTTGTGCTGTTTTCCCCAAACCCATATCATCCGCCAGAATCCCGCCATGCTGGGTTTCCCTTAAAAACTGTAACCAGCCTAAGCCCTGCTGCTGGTATAGACGCAACTTCCCCTGAAAACCTTGTGGTGTTGGCAGTTGTTGCTGATAGCCTTGTTTGAATTTATGTACAAATTTCTGCAGGCGATCACTGACCTGCCATGTCATCCCAAGATTATGCTGCAATTCTAATAATTGACTCGCATCATAGCGATCAATACTGCGCTCTTCTTGCTGTAAAATGCTCTGCAGATGCAATAATACCGGCTTAATATCCCTAGCGGATAGCGCCAAATCAGGTTGATCAACTGCAGTTTTCACGGTGAAAATTTGACTGTCATGCAGATGAATAAAAGTCCGCGGATCAAGTAAATCAGGATTTTCTCGCACCAAAGCTACGAGCGCATCAAGCAAATTATAACAATTGCCTGCACTGTCTTGAACCGTCGCCCCGATATTGAACCAGTCCTGCTGGCCTTCAGATTCAGTGATAGAAATATTTAAATTTTCAACATATTGCAGGTTAAAGGGGCTGTGTTCCAGATGCTCTATCTGCCAGCCCATCAACTCAATTTGATTGATGGGCATCAGCTGTTTGATCCAGTCCCCATAGAAAGCAAAAACCATAGAATCGAGACGTTGTTTATCCAGTTTTAATTGCTGGTCATAACTAAGATCTTTCACCCACTTCAGTGATTCGACCAATAGCTGTAAACGCTGGATTGACTGTTGTTCCTGAACTAAGTCCCGAAGCTGTCGCACCATTTTGTCATGCTGCTCACCAATGAAACTGTCACCTGATGTACCTGCTTTAATTCGCCCGCCTGCATAGGAGAATTCAATTTCAGCACAAACAGACTCTTCCCATTTCCAATCAAATTTATCTAAAACACCAAAGCGTAAAATTGGCTGGGGATTACCCTGTAAGACTTCAATCTCTTGAAGAAACCCAGGTTTCGGCAAGTTATGTATCGTTGTAGATTGATGAGTAAGCTGCTCAAACTCAGTCAAAACCGTCGCAGGCATCTCTGGCATCCGCCAAAGGTAGTACAGTAAATCCGATGTATATTCACTATAGAGTTGCCCTACCGTATTCTTGTGAATATCGATATAACAAAGTGGCTGACTTACAAGAATTTGAAGATGTGGATTCGATTTTAAATTGAGTCGAACATTTCCATTGACCAACTCAAAATCTAAGTGCTCAGTCTGTTTTTCAATGCTCTTTTGCCAAGAAAATTCAAGCTGATAGCTTTGTTCTGACCATGTAAGTGGAGCATCACTTTTTTGTTTCCAATAGACATCACCACTCTGAATGAAAGATTTAAAATGCTCTAAAACAATGCCTGATATATCAAGACTATTTCCATAAGAAAACTCATTCTGATTGAGCTTGGCATAATAATAAATTTGATTAAATAATTGTCGCTTCCCATCAGGCAAAGACAGACGTTTTTTTAGAATATTGCCATATTCAGTATAAGAACTGACACCTGTGATCGTCCCACTTTTATTACGTCTACCTTTTCGAACCTCAAGTTTTAACCCGAATAGACCTAAAGGCTGATCTAAATAATAAAGTAAATAATTACTCGTTGTCTTTTGCTGCTCTAACTGGGTATGTTGTAAATACTGCTTAAACTCACTTAACCAGCGTTGTGCTTGATTAATTGCAACCCGATCTTTTTGAGTGTGAGATGATGACTGAGAGTCAACATAGCTCTTCAGATATCCTTCTCGATATTCTTGATAAAATAATTTGGCTAAAGCAGCAGCATGTTTACAGTTATATCCAACCGGACAAGTGCAGTCGTCATCAATTAAACGGTCCTTTTTAAGATTATAGGTAATTGCAGTATCGTAATAATCTGTCCCTTCAATTTGGGCATACATCGTGACATCGTCATTTTCCTCAAAGAACTCAATCGTTTTCCTATCAATGTGTTTAGCATAGCTAAGGCTGCGCTGAAGAGTTGCAGTACTAAAGCGAGATAGAAAATTGATCAATGAGGACATAATTACCAGACACTAAAAATGTTTATACAATTATAACGGACAAAGCTGTCATTTCAGAATAGTAGGGCTTTGTTGCACAAAGATTTATAATTTGAAGCATCCCCCCCAACTCACTCAAATTTAAATTATAACTCGCTATCTGGTAGTGAACTTTGGTGTTTTTTCTATTGGCTGGCGTAAATACTTTTAAGCTGCCTGAGGTATCAGCAAAGGCAGAGCCCTGCCCATCGACCCCATTGCTTCAGACTACTGGGGCCAGATATTCCAGATTGAACTGATAGCAAATCCCGGTTCCTCGTGACACCATGCAAAATTAATAGAGCTTAAAGCAAGTTGTTAGACTCTATTAGATTGTAAATATCTAATTAGACTTCTTTAATTTAATAGTATCTTCAGTCGGCTCTGTTGTATAAATATGTAAGCATCTGATTTAAATAAATTTAATTTTGGATCAAAAAATAATCAAAACTTTTAAAATCATATAGTTATGAAATCTTTATGCAACAAAGCCTATTTGATATAAAACTGTTACACAAAATTGACAACATGTACAGAATTCTGTACATTTTAGATTGTAAAGTTCAATCACTATCATCTAGTCAGTAGCGTTTTAACACAGCTTACTTTATGAGGGAGAAATATATGCATGTATTTACATATACAGACGCACGTAACAACTTAAAATCTGTTTTAGATAAAGTTATTGATGATGCAGATGTCGCTTTCATTACAAGAAAAGAAGGCGGTCATGCTGTAGTAATGGGACAAGATCATTACGACAGTTTAATGGAAACGTTGTATCTCCTTTCATCTCCAAATAATACTACTCGTTTAAACGAATCAATTGCTCAATTACGCGCAGGTAAAACCAAACAAAGAGAGTTGATTATAGATGACGAGTCGTAATGTCGAATGGACTGAAAATGCCTGGGATGAATATATCTATTGGCAAACACAGGATAAAAAGATACTCAAACGTATCAATACCTTAATCAGAGAATGTCAAAGAACACCCTTTGAAGGAACTGGAAAACCAGAACCTTTAAAAGCAAATCTTTCAGGATTCTGGAGCCGTAGAATTGATGAGAAGCATAGATTAGTTTATGAAGTGACGGATGAACGAATTTCCATTATTCAATGTCGGTTCCATTACTAATAATATTCCCTATTCTTAGTATGGGAGAGTATTTTATGGCCTGCACAACGTATCAACTCCTGAAGTCTTTTCCCTTTGTGAAAGGTCGCATTGTCCATAATCAAAACACTGCTTTCTTTCAACTTAGGTAATAAATCCTGTTCAATCCAACATTCAAATACTTCTGTATTCACAGAACAATTAAACACACCAACTGTCAACAATCTATTTTCAATGATTGCACCGATCGCATTACTCCAATTCTTCAACTGCCAGTTAAATTCACCTTCAGCACGTGTTCCTTGAAGGCTATAACTATGAGTTCTGGTACTTTAACTTTGAAAACCACTTTCATCTATGTAAATCAGAGGCAATTTCCCTTCTAAACACTCTATGAGATTTTGAAATTGCTGACGTTGATTTTGATCTGCTTTAGGATGCTTTAACGTCTTTTTTTACGCGATATTCCTGCGGCATGTAACGCATTAAATACCGCATGAGTGCTTACTCCTAAACGTTCAGCTCGCTCATACTGATAATCATCAGGATATTGTTCAACATCCTTCAATATTTGCTCTCTGCTAATTTTAGCTGGACGGCCAGGAATAGGTTTGTTTGTAGTGGACTTTTTCCAGTTCTGAATCGTCTGTATACAGATGTTAAAATGCTGTGCTGCTTTTCGCACAGACATTTCATCTCGAATCATAATTTCTATGACTTTATCTTTAAAATCTTTTGAATATCCCATAATATTGGCCTTGAAAACGAATACTTGTTTGCTCTAATAAATTGTCACTAGTCTTAATCTCTAAAGCTGTGCCCCATGTATCCTGCTTAATTTCCCAAACACACTCACCTAACTCATTAGTCAATGTTTGTGGTGTACCCATTTGGCCACAGTGATAAAAAAGCACCCGCTCCAATTCAGCTTTATTTTTTCGTGTTTCCGTTTTCCTTAGCGGATCTTTAAAAACCGAATATTCTTCATGCTGAAATTGGCATAGTCAGGGGGTTCTAGAAGCTTAATAAAATCAGACTATGTGCTAATTGGCTATTTCTAAAGAGGCAGCAACCAAATACATCACAGCCTTAGCCTGTGATGTGTCCGTTGTTATCACTTTGGATCCGACGATCCTAAAAATTTATTCTTTTAATTCATTTAATATTTCTATTGCTTGTACGTTTCCTTGTTGTGTTGATTTCTTTAACCAAAAGGTAGCCGCTTTTTTATCTTTTCCAACACCTTCTCCATGGTAGTACATCAGACCTAATGTAAACTGAGCATCAGAATTTCCTTGTTGTGCCACATTTGAAATTAACTTAAATGCTTTTTGAGGGTCTTCGTTAACACCTACTCCTTTCAAATACATGATACCTAAATTATATGTTGCATTTAAATGTCCTAACTCTGATGCTTTTTGGAACCAATTTGCTGCTTCTATAGTATCTACTTTCCCGTCCAGCCCATTTAAATAAATAATGCCAAGGTTATAAGACGAACTAGCATCATTTTTTATTGCAGATTTTAAAAACCAATTTCTAGCCTGTATAGGCTTTGTTGCACAAACCTATCTGTAAAGGCTTTTTCAGCGATATAATTTTCAAATGAAGAAGCCTACACACAAAATCTATCGCACAACCAATTGGCCCGCATATAACCGAGCACTCATGAGTCGC
>NZ_VPAK01000039.1:0-14839 GCF_013419295.1 Acinetobacter sp. YH12094 | reverse complement strand
CAAATGGCGATTCAGCGTTTAATTGGTTTTGGGAAAAAAGAAGAGTTTAAGGAAATTTTGGCAATTTTAAGAAAGCAGAATCCTGATAGGATAAGGGTTCTGTGAAATTTGTCGTGTACAGAGAAAAATACGACACTTTGTATTGCGTTTATTATGTTGATACATGCGATTCAGCAAGAAAAATTGAGCATTTAAAATGAATTGTTTTAATATGTCTAAGGCAAGCTGTATTGAATATAAATCAATATAGAAAGGGATGAGCGATATCGTCGCTGAAGTTGTAGGTTAAAATCGTTTCTCAATGATAAGCGAACTCTGATATCGTATATATACATGGCTGAGATGTATCCAACTGAATGAAAACAATAGATTATTACAATAAACAGGCTGATCAATTTATAAAGTCGACCTTGAATGTGGATATGGAAGCACTATACCAACCTTTTTAGAGCAATTAGCACATGATGCCTACATTTTAGATTTAGGTTGTGGCTCAGGTCGGGATACTTTGGCTTTTAGAAAAAAGGGCTATTACGTATATGCGATTGACTATTCTGAAGAACTTGTAAAAAAAGCGACTGAACTTACAGGGTTGAAAGTACGTTATCAAAGTTTTTATGACTAGCAGAATATGAAACATATGATGGTATTTGGGCATGTGCCTCTTTACTACATTGTGCTCGTAATAGACATCTCTGATGTTTTAAAATGTATTCATGCTGCATTAATGAATAGTTCATCTTCATATCAGCATGTTGAAGAGCAAGATCTTGAAAAATTTGCAGATTATTGGATAGATCTGTCACCAATTCTCATTCATAGTTTGCCAGTTACTTGTATTCCTAGTAGACCACTTTAATTAAAATTAGGAATTTCATTCACTGGATATATTAATGTTAATGGATTTGATGTTAAAGAAATGAAGCCAAAACGCTGATAAAATTCCATCGCTTTTTGATCTTTTGCATGTATTACAACAAAATTTACACCAATAATTTGAGCAACTTTTGAAACTTGTTTGAGAGCATGTGCTAAAAGCACTTTTCCAATTCCTTGCCCTTGAGTCACTTTATCAACGGCAAAGCGACCTACAACAACACAAGGGAGTGGATAACGAGGTAAGCGTTTGGTGAGTACGGTATCTACTAAATCGAATCCAATAGAGGTACTAGATAGACAGTAAAACCCTATCACATTTGAAGCATGATCAACAGCAACATACGTTTTACTTGTCCCTGATTTCTGATGTTGGGACGCATATTGTTTAATGAACTTATTTAAGTCATCTTGCCCACAATTAAATGATTTTCTTTGGTGATGAGTTTGTAAAATCTCAATTCTCATCTAATAAACTCATTAATTTCTTCATTTCATCGTTTGCAGGGCGTGGATTTTCAAGCAAATTCATTAACATATCACGATCAGCATTATTTACTTTCAACTCATGGTTAGATTTAAGTAAGTCTTTTGCTCGTTCAAAGGAGGATTGCAGCATAAAAGAACTTACACTGAGGCCTAATAAATTCGCAGCTTGCTCAATCACATTCTTTGCATCTGCTGTTGAACGAACATTAATTCGTTCAGTTGCTAAATTAGCCATTTCTTCACCAATAAGTACATCATTTTGATGTACAAATTATAACATATCAAGATGTAGCATCAAGACTTGACATACTCCCACCACCAAGCTAAGAGCTATGGTGGGGGAATCTTTGCGACCCATGCAATCTTAGAGATTGCACCTTTCGATACCGCACTGCGCTGACAGTATGGCGGTACAGGAACTCTTTATACAGCACTATGTCCTAGTGCATCAGCTAAAGCGAAATTGCGTATATTCAAGCTTGCATTCAAATCACGATCATGCACTGTTTCACAGTCAGGACATTGCCATTCTCTTATGCTTAGTGGCAATTTTGTCATAGTATAACCACAACATGAACATGCTTTAGAACTTGGAACGAATCTTCCAATTTGTAGCACATTCTTACCGAACCATTTTGCCTTGTATTGCAATATCGTAAGAAATTGACCCCAAGCCACATCCGAAATGGACTTGGCTAGTTTTCGATTTCTTACCATATTTTTTATCCCTAAATCTTCTACAGCATACGTGGTCGCTTGGTTTTCACAGATCAAGTAATGCGTGAGTTTGTGATGTAGGTCTAAGCGTTGCAGGCGCACTTTTTCATGGATGAATGCAACACTTAATTTTTGACGTTGATAATTCTTTGATTCTTTCTTCTTTCGAGCAAATATCTTCTGCTGTATGGATAGTCGGTTTTGAGCCTGTCGCAAGTATTTTGGATTTTCAACCTTATTACCATCGGATTGAATGAGCATGTGATTCAAACCCATATCAATTCCGATGGTTTGATCAGCTTGAATTGTTGTTGATGCAACAAGTTCTAACTCTGACTCGACCAAAATCGAAGCATAATACTTACCTGTCGCTGTTTTGCTAATGGTGACAGTTTTGATTTTCCCATTAAATACCCGACTAAATACAGTTTTTATCCCTTTAATTTTAGGTAGATGAAGTAATCCGTTTTCAAAGCTCACTGTTGCGTGCTGAGGGCATTGATAAGACCGTTGCGGTATTTTCTTGGATTTGAGCCGTGGGTAGCCGACAAGATGACTTAATGGGCGTTTTTCATCAGGATTTGGTTTATATCCTTTAATCTTTCTGAATTCAACCTTGCCTTTCTTTAATCGCTGAAAAAAGTTGTTGTAAGCAGTGTGTAGGTGAAGTAACCCACTAAGAAGTGATTGACTATTCACCTCGTTCAACCATTCGAATTCAGGTTGTTTTTTCATGGCAACTAATTGGTCTTGAATATCCTTTTTTGCTTTGTACACGACAAAAAAAGATAACTCATTGAAATAGATTGGTGTAAAAATAAAGTTAGTAAATAAATCATATAAATCAAATATTTTTTGATTAAAGATAAATTTTATTTGATTGAATTCTATTGATTTTGGGACTATGTTATTCTATTGCTTTAACGGGTTTTATTGCACAACCTAGCCTTTGACATACTCCCACCACTTTCGTTTTACCTCAAGTGGGGGATTCTAAAAGCAAAAGCTCTTAGGTGACCTTCCTCACGGATTTCAGTTGCTTTCTGCTTCACAGGGCGACCTTTACCTCAGTGTTTCAGGAAAGGCTGTTTGTCGTGACGAATTAACTTATATTGAAAATAAGTTGATGGATTTTTTAAAAGAAAGGCTTTCTAACGTTAATAAGAAGTTCCCAGGTACGGCTATTTTTAGAAAATTTGATCATGCCGCTACGTTTTATTATTATTCTGGATCAAGTAATAAGCCAAGAGGTATGCTATATCTCAAGTTCGGTTATAATTTATTTTATGATGATGGTAGAAAAGAAATTTTTGTTTCAACTTTAGGTTTTAATACTAAGAATAAAAGAGAAGATGGAATAGGATTACTTGATGTTTTGAATGAGATAGCTCAAAAATTTGAATATGAGATCATCTCTTTTGAGGCTGACTATTCAGTTCAAGGATGGACTAAAAGACTTCGATTACCGCAAATAGTTGATATTTTCCCAAAAGAATTTAATAAGGTTTTACTAGACTACAAGAACAGTTTTACTGAGTATAATTTTTAGTAGCTGAATATAAAAAAGCCAGATGTACTATCTGGCTTTTTTATATGAATTGGTGTAACAATAAAGTTAGTAAATAAATTATATAAATCAAATATTTTTTATTAAATACAGAGTTTTTTTTGATTGAATTTTATTCATTTTAGGACTGTGTTATTCTATTGTTTTAACGCTAAAAATAACTTACCTGTGCAGAAAAAATGATGACAACATTACTCATTGATGCATTAACAATATCTGAAGGCCGGTTTAAAAAAAAATGCCCTGTTTTAGTTCTGAAAATGATGTTACTCAATGAGGAAACGAGCAGGTTTTCAGAAGAAATTAAGAATCAAGCATTACTACTGCTCGCGATATATCGTAAGTTGCTGCTTGCTGTCGATCGGGATTTATTTAATGTAAAAACTCTAAAGAACAGTGTGAAAAGAAGACACTGGGCTAAAGTGGATAAAGCACAGAATAAGATGGTGGTTGCAAAGCAACTTCGACTAAAGCATTTAGATCTAGAAGAAATGATTTTATTTTTAAATACACAGCATTTTTTAAAACAGCTGCCGATTTTCTTTGTTCAAAAATTGGTTGATTGGGCACCACCGGTGGTGAGTGGTAATTTTTTAATCGAAAATGTTTTGGTAGGCTATATCGCCCAGAAGCTTTTGCCATTAGAAAGAATTAAAGTGAAAGAGCTGGGCAAGTCTGTGCAACCCTATTTTCACATAGCTGACTTTTTTGTGCTTTTACCTCAACTAGAAGAACTGTATCAAAAATATCAAAAGCAAATTGTTCGTTTGGCGCCAACGGCAGAAGTTGCTTTAGCTTTAACAGACTTTGGGAAAGCATGGATTTATCGTCTTAGGAGTAGGCTATGAATATTTATTTTCAGCAACTGCTAGAATGGATAAACCAGAATACCCCTATAGAAGAACAAAAACTCCTCCGAGCATTATTTTTATTACGTGCACATTATAGCTTAGCCGGTATCGTTGTCATTTGTCAGCGAATTTTCACCTTGATTGGTGATAATGAATTACCAAAATTTCGTGATGAGCTTAAGACTTTAGAGATCATTAGTGCATTAGAGTATTCTGAGGAATATTCACATTTTTTTTCAAAAACAACGGATAAAAATAAACATAACCCCACGCCGTTGCGCCCCTTTACTGGAGACAGTGGAATTTGTGATTTGCTCTTGCTTAAATCAGGAGAAAATCATAATAATGAGAGTTTTGATACTGTAATTATTTGGTTTTTAGAGCAAATTTTTCATTTTCAAGACAGGGTACATGCTCTTGAGCTTTATAGTAGTTATTTAAAGGGTGATGGAAGCATAAAGCTGAAAGACCAAAAAGGATCTCGTGTGTACAATGCCTTTTTAGCGATTAGGCTATTAGGTGATGCTGGTAATACACAGATTTTAGAAGATGTAAAAGCATCACTGCTTCAAAATTCCCCGAAACAACTGATTCAGTTAATGTCTGTTCATAATAAAGATGAACAATTAAATAAAATTTATTATGCATTAAAGCTATTTTTATCACAAATCTGGCAAAATAATCGGCAAAAAAATAAAACAAAACGTCGAGAATTTTTACACCGTATAGGTTTAAAGCATAGAAAACTGATCTTGCAACGATACGGCTCATTAAGTATTGCTATCCAACCTTTAGAGGATGTAGATGAAATTCATCGTGGTCTAGTCTCTGATGTATTTGAGGATGATGAGATTGAAGAAGATGAAACACCATTGGAGCCCTTGTTTAGATTTTTTTTGGCAGAACAATCCGATTTAATTCGAGGGCTTTATGCATCTAAGTCTACTTCTCAACATATTGAAGCTGCAAATGTTGGTTTAGTTTGGACCAAATCGCGATTGTCCTTAAATTCAATTCAAGAAGTATTTAGGCTCTGTCAACCATCTCATACTGATGCCAGCTTAATCTTACGCGCAAAATTAGCTTTAATATTGAGTTTACTCACAGGACGTTCGGTTACTGAATTAACAGCGCCTCGTTTTAGTCAAAATGCAGATCAGAATAATATTGCTATTCAGTATAATCATACTTTATCTGCATATGTATTAAGTGTGTTTGCAGGGACACCGACACTCAAAAAAAAACCAGAACATTCTAAATTTCATGTGCCATGGACCAATGAATTACATTTGGTTTTACCAAGTGAACTCAATGATTTGGTGAGTCAAGTCAAAAATCTTGGGATTACGACCCGTCAACTGGCAGTTGAACGCGAAGTTAGAAGATTAATTAACAGTGTACCTCAAGAGCTAGAAGTCAGCCTCAAAAGCATTCGAGATATTCTTCCACGGTTGTTATATGAGCATAGCCAAGGTGATTTAGCTGTCGTTAAAGCAGTGACTAATGCATCAAGTCGAAATTATGATAACTTGATTCATTATGCCTCTTTTGAACAGAGGCAACTTGAGCAACTTTGGGCGGATTGTTTAAGAAAGCTAAATATTGATATTCCTGAATATAGACACTCTTCTAGTGGACGCGTGGGGAGTCCGATTGGGATAAAGATTATTGAAATAAAAAATGAAATTGCACGAATAAAAAATTATATATATCAAGCCAATGAACAGAAAGATTGGCAGATGTTCTTGAAATACTTAATGTCATATACGGAATTATGGATAAATCTTGCCACAGCTGGTCGAGGTATTAAACAACCCTTTCCAAAGTGGATCAGTCAGCAAGGCTGGGCCTTGATTCAAGATAAGCATCATCAAAATGAATCAACTGATCGTTATGTGCCATTGACTCCAGCATTGATCAAACAGATTCAAGGTTTACGTGGTTTGATGCGAATGCTGGGGGAGCAAGTTGAACCACGTGTTGATTTATCATCTTATGCTCTGCAACTTTTTGATTCTCATCAGATTGAAGGTTTAGTTAGAAATTGGGCACGGAAGTTGGTTCGCTCTGATCATAATCAGTTACCTGGACGGTTCAAGGACGCTGGACTTGGGCACTGGATACGGGGGCGTCATCCATGGGATATGTTATCAGTATTTCCTGTATCAGTTTTTAAACAACAGTGGCTTGATGTACAAGAAAACCTGCAAAAACAATTAGGTTTCGAATGTTTTGAAGGTTTTGATTTTTTTAAAATCAAGCATATTCCAACATTTGTTTTAACCCAAGAGACTAAAACAGCTCAAGTAGAGACGAAGCCGAGAATACAATATTCAGAAAATGATGTAAAAGAATGGCTGAAAAACTCAGAGTATGAGTCCTATTTTCCGTTGATTTTTGAGGAAAATCCTGAGCCACAAGTAGCTTTAGAGCTTGGACATCTATTAGCTTCCCATTTAGCTAAAAATACAAACATTGATTTGCCAGAAGCGATCAAGGCATATTGTGCTTATATTCGCGATAAAACGAAAATTCCTTTATTCGTTCAACTTCCTCAAAAAGCTCATCGTACATGGCTGACATCTGAAAATAGTTTTAGTACATGGGGTTATATTGAACAAAACTTACTTGATCATATTCAGAAGGATTTAGAACATTTACCTGAACATCAAAATTGTGATGTTGAAATAGGACGTTTGTTGGTTGTACTCTCGATGTATTCACAATTGTGCAGAGTAAGCCATTTACAAGCAATGTTAGAGTTTATTGCTTCTGATCAGCCTATAGTCGCTATGGGATATAGTCGGCTTATTGAGCTGGCAGTGAATAATGATAGATCTGTGACGAAGATACGCCGTACAGTACTGTTAAGTCCTTATGTCTCGACTTTAATTTTAGTAGACCGACAATATCTACAGCCCCGATTAAAAGAGATTTTAGCAAAGTCAAAAGATCTACAAAGAAAGGATTGGCAAAAGTGTTTTAATACATATTTAAAACAAATAGGGGTTAAGTCAACTCTATCGTTAGCTCAATGGTTGAAAGCTTTACAGCAAAATGTGATGTTAAATAGCACTCCGTTGATTGCAGGTTATATATCAGGCCAAGTCCTGACTGAAGATCTTTCAATAAATGAATTATTACGCTTATTCGAATATGAAAAATTAACCACAAATTTAGATAGCACTGAGCCAGAAAGTGAAATAGAAATAGACGATGAGCAACTACATTTGTCTGATATTTTAGCGATGATTCAGCAACTAAAAGGTGAATCTAGATCAAGCATTTGGCTTAAACAGCTTGCCAATAATGAAACGAATCACTACTCAGTCAATTTATTAACGTGCTTTGTGCGATGGCTGATTTTACGCTGTGATGCAGAAGAGTTAAGTCTACAGAATCGAAATATGATTCATCTACATTTGGCCATCGTCAGTGCAGGTATATTGGGGTTTTCAGAAGATTTAACAAAAGATAGCCAGATTGATGAAGATGTATTTCAAAAATGGATGGAGTTGACGCAAGAGCATTTTCCACACCGCAAGCATCTCGCTGCGTGGAATCGCTTTAGAGATTTTTTAATTCAGTTAAATGATAATCGTATAAAGTTACACAAGCGTACAGCGCATCAAGCAAGTGCTAAAGTTTTTTCAAAAAATGAAGTGCAGCAGATCGTTCAAATATTACAATCTGTAGAATCTGGGGTGAATGATGCTGCTTTACGTCTAGAGATTCAGCGTCATTTTCGTTTATCTGCAGCGATGGGTGTACGCCGTTCAGAGACACTTCATTTACGGCCCTTAGATATTGATGAGGATATGCTCCGAATTCGTCCTTATGGTGAGCATCAGTTAAAAACACTTGGATCAGAACGTGTTGTTCCGATGAATTTATTAAGTCAGACGATTCAAAATGGATTAAATGATATTTATAAGAATAAAAAATATTCGATATTAATGTCTGATGAGAATAGTGAGCATAGGCCTTTTTTTGCTCAAATATCTCAAATATTAAAGAAAGTCACTGGAGATGTTGATCTCAGCTTACATCATTTAAGACATACGTTTGCAAGTACATATACTTTAAAGTGTTTGCAAACAGTGGTGGATTTTAAAGCGCTCACGATAGAATTGCCATGGCTACAAAATTGGATGCCATCGAATGAGCAATTTAATACGCTAGTAGGCAATGAAGGACAGGTTGGGCAAGGGATTAAGGCGATTAGTCGAGTGCTTGGACATTTACATGAATCGACAACATTAAAGCATTATGTTCATATCTTATTTCTGGCTACTTATGCCTATAGCATGCAACAACAGCAACCCAATTTACATACTGCATTTTTTAAGCGAGTCATGAGTCGGAGTAATTTATTCAGGCATTTCCAAGCGATTCATCAACAGAATGGTAATCTAAAATATGAGTTGAGAGACACCATCGAAAAATATGTACTCAAAAAAAGACAAAGTCAGAGGTGGGTCATCTATGCTCAAAAAAGAGGGAATTCGACTGGAAAAGTAATTAAACACGAATTATTTCAAAAGTTTGAAGATATTGAGCGGTATCTTATTTCTGGGCAGGGGCAGCCACGATTAGATATTGAGTCCTGGAAGAAAGCTTTAATTATGATGGCAAACATTCCGTCAGGTAAACGTGGTTCAAATATAGGAAGACATCCATTATCGACACAAGGAAAGTTAGCACGTTTGCCTGAATTACTCAGTGCTGTAGATTTTAATTCTGCACAAGAGATTTTAGAGCGATTTGATTATTTAGAACAAAACCAATCAGAAACTTATAATTGGTTAATAAAAAAATGGTTGTATGAAAGTAATGTAACAAAAGTATTGATGCATTTTACGGCAGAGGATGAACCTATGCTTTCAATCCTTACAGAACATCAGTTTTTTCCGATAGTGATGAAACATAATAAATATGATTATTTTAGAATTATGTCTCAACAAGCGTCATTAAGCGCCGTGCGATGGGTACTAGCATGGTTGAGTGTACGATATTTGGTGATTAGAGATCATATCAGAATTTAAGTAAATATGACTTACGCACGCTTTATTACATAAAGTTTTGAAAGACAGCGCTACCCTAATTGAGCTAAATTCAAGTGACAATTTGGGTATAAGTGCAGCCAAATTCTGTGAATTTGTTCAAGACAGCTACGTGTGCATAAATATCATTTACCTGACTACATCATACCTTGCATTTAATATGCTGCTAGAAGCCGTTTGACATACTCCCACCACTTTCACGATGTTCAAGTGGGGGATTCTAAAAGCAAATGCTCTTAGGCGACTTCCTTACGGATTTCGCTGGCTTTCTGCTTCGTAGGGCGACCTTTACCGCATCTTCCCTCCACAGACAAAACGGTGTGCCCCACCGCCAAAATGTTGCGAGAAGCGTTTATATCCGCATTCTCACTAAAGCCACACTCAATACACTCAAATTTTGCCTGAGTGAGCCTATTTTCTTTTGCAACATGACCGCATGAACTACAAGTCTGACTTGTATATTTGGGGTCAACTTTAACGAGTAAACCACCTCGCCATTGTTGCTTGTACTCCAACATACCCACAAGCATTGACCAACCTTGATCTAGGATTGATTTGTTTAAGCCTGATTTGGCTTTCACATTCTTTCCTTTTTTCTCAATTGTTCCGCTTGCTGACTTCGACATATTGGCTACTTTTAAGTCCTCAACTACGATCATTGCGTGGTTTTTGCTGAGAGTTGTCGTGACTTTGTGTAAGTAGTCATGCCGAATATTGGCAATATGATGGTGTAACTTGTTAATTTTTAAATTAAGTTTTTTCCAATTTTTGCTGAATTTTGTTTTCTTTTTTATCTTGCGTTGAAGTCTAGCCAACTTTACTTGATTGGCTTTAAAACTATTGATCGGGTCGAAAACCTGACCTGTTGAGGTTGTCACCAATTTTTTGATGCCAAGATCAACACCAATGGCTGATTTTGATGGATGGATAGGGGTTTCTAATGTGCTTTCAACACCAAAAGAAATATACCACTTCCCAACATGCTTTGAGATTGTGACGTTTTTAATATCACCTAAAATATCTTGTGATTTTCTGAATTTCACAACACCAATATCGTTAGGCAACTTAACCTGATTGCCTTTAACCCAACAGTATCTATCAAACTGAACAATACGAATCGAATCATAACCATCGGATTTCTTTTTAAATCGTGGCATGAGTGGTCGAAGTTGAACTTCACTGCCATCCGCTAATTTAAAGAATTTTGGTTTTTTAGGCTTGAAAGGCTTTTGTTTTAACTTGGCTTGTTCTTTTTTATCGAAGAATTTAGCCCAAGCATCGCCAAGATCACGAACTTTTTGTTGAAGTGAAACACCATTTGAACTGTTTTCTAAAAAAGCACATTCAGGCTTTTTGCGTAGTTCAGGGATTTTATTAACTAAATTAACTTTATTGATTCGCTCATTATTAGCAAGCATCTCAAATGAGAGAGCTAATATTTGATTCCAAACAAAACGTGCAGAGCCAAGCAACTTGTTTAAAACAAGCTCCTGTTCCGCATTAGGCTCAAGCCTAAATTTATACGCTTTGTTGATTTTCATAAATGAGTGTGTATGTGTTAATATATATAAATACTAGCATTAAACAAGCATTCAAACAATGACTGAAATATATAAAAATCGACATTCAGCCTTTAATTTACACGTACATTTAGTATTTATTACCAAGTACAGAAAGAAAATTTTAGGTGAGTTGCATCATAAATATTTTACTGAGTGTGTGTCTGAAATTTGCAAAGAATTTGATGCGGAATTAAAGGAATGTAATGGTGAAGCTGACCATATTCACATGCTTATTCAGTATCCACCGACAGTTCAGCTTAGTAAATTGGTGAATAACTTAAAATCAGTAACAAGCAGAAAAATGAGGAATGAGTTTTTAGATTTACGTGGTAGTTATGCAAAACCTGTTTTGTGGTCACGCTCATATTTTGCAGGGTCGTGTGGTGGTGCTTCTTTGGACATTATTAAAACATATATTCAAAACCAACAAGGTTAAAATCTGTGAAATTCACCTCTACCCTGACTGTCGGGTGGAGTCCTCTTTCACGTTAAGATAGCATCCTTCCTTGTGCAAATAGCCTAAGCATATATCGTTCAACCTAATGGGCCTAGGAATCAGCGACTTTGATTTGTTCTTTGCTTTCAATTTGATCCATATGTTATCGATTTATATTTTTTTATTTAAAAATGAATAAAAAAATTCTAATTCGGTTTGACCAAAGAAAAAGATACCCATATGATAATTACGTTACAGCAAAATCTGTAATCGGGCGTGGAAACCTGAAAATTACTACAGAAGCATTAAAACCGCTTTAGCGGTTTTTTGTGCTTATTATGCTTAGTTTGCCATTATGGTAGGCCAGGCAGGGCAGTCTATGACTGGCCGTCTTCTGTAGTGCGGTATTTCCACCCCTGTTTGGTCTACCTCCATCTCGTGGAAAAGATGGTTGTAGATAGTTAATTCTAAACTACAGGTACTAAACATGAAGATTTTATTATCTAATCCCCCCATTTCTCTTAGGTCTCTTTTGTTAGCGCTGACTGGATATTGACGGTCATTTAATTCACAGCTTTAACCAAATCGAACTATATACATTTTCAAATTTCGTACTTGAGCGAAAGTAGGAAAGTGTTGCCTGGAGAAAATAAGAAATGGGTTCTACACGACTATTGACCAATATTATTCAGCGTAAAGTCATGTTGCCAGAAGAAATGTCACCTTCAATGCAGCGTGACAATTTTGAAGTGGCACTGACTGATTTTGAAAAGCATCCAATCATCAAATGTTTATTTAAGGCGGATAACCAGCGTTCTACGGAATGTTGGAGCGTGCAAGAAATTGCAAACTTTATTGAGGATTGCACAGAAGATCAAAACATCAATTTATGCATTTTGTATTGGAAAGATATACACGGCAATATTTACATTATTGATGGAGCACATCGTCTTTCCTGTATCTATGCGTGGATTAATAGATATTTTGCGGATGAGCAAGTCACTCAATCACCTAATTTCAATGATCCACAAAAACAAGATATTCGTTACCTCCGCAATTATTTAGGAGATCTCGCTGATTTTCAAAAAATTTGTACTGATGCCGAATTCGCAGAAAAAAAATCGAAATTAGGCGATATTAAAATCAGTTTCAGGCAGGTACTGGGAACTCCGGAAGATGCGCGACGGGTATTTCAATCGATTAACTCAGATACTAAACGTTTAGATAAATATGAGGAATATCACCTAAGAAATCGCGGTAGTGACGCGTATTATGCGATCTATGCCTGTTGTTATATCAATGACAATAAATCTAACCTAGAAGAGCTCCAATATACACGTTTAAATGAGTTGATTGAGTTAGGGGAGAGGATCCACCAGCTACTTTTTTCGACCATTTTATTAGACAATGAAATGAGTCATGGCAAAAAAATTGGCTTGGTCAATGAGCTGATGAATATCATTGCGGGTGATCAGATTCATAATATTATGAGTCTGAATCAGGGGGAGCGCGTTGAAAACCTAATGTCGCATCTGTTGACTATTCTTTGCAGAATAGCGACGCCTGTAAAAAATGCTGGGGTTCCGAGTTTGGGCTTACATCCATACTTATATTTTTATAAGGATCAGCGTTTTCAGATTACTTCTTTTCTTGCATGGTTTTCAATTGTGTATGAAATTCATGAAAGCCGCATGCAGATTCATCATCGAACGATTAGTTTCAAGGACTTCACCCGGGTACGCCGTAGTATTGAGTTCTTGATCGCCAATTTCCCCGTGGCGACCACCGAAACGGTCGGCAAGTTCGGCAGTGGTATCAAGGGCTATGATCGGCTACAAATTGTCTATAAAGCCTTTATTTGCTTAAGCTTGGAAATGGATGTTGATCTTGATGATGAGAAATGCCTGAATACCTTTATTCTGTCCATGTCTAAGGCCTTCAAGTACATAAACTTTAACGAGTTCTATGTCGAAAGGTTTTTGGGTGGTTATGATGATGCAGTAGTCAAGAATGTGGTGGGATATGTGGAGTCGATTAGTCCAATTTCTCGGTCAAAGCCAAAGGCCTTTTCGGCATTAACCAAGAGTCTGCTTAAGCACAATTTTCTGGTGGGTAATCATAACTTTTGCCTCATTTGTGATGGATTGATCTATCTTGATTCTACTGAATCGGATCATAGGATTGCCAAAGCCGTAGGTGGGCAAGGCGTTCTAGAGAATGGCCTGCTAGTTCATCCCATCTGTAATAGGATGAAATCAGATCTGAGCCTGGAAGAGATTAGAGCGGATTTGTTTGGTGAATTACTGTATTGAGCAGCAGAGGGGGTAAATTAATTTTCTAAAATTTATCAATGATTTAACTTTTGATATATTCAGCCAATGTGGTTGTTTTTAATTCACTTTAGAATCACAACCAGAAACTAGCTGTAGTTTCTGAATGACCGTCAAGGTCCTTAGTTTCGCCCATAGATTCCCTCTGTGGGCTTTTTTTTGATCAAAAATTGTATAGATGCCCTAAAATAAACCTTTTAGCATTTCATAAGCAATGAGGATTAAGGCTGAGACCATCAGCACAACAAAAATGAGTTCCACTCTAGTTAACATATTAATTCCTTTTACTTTTCACTTAATTTATATAGCAGTTAACTCGTAGCATCAATGAAATAACATAACATGGAAAATAATCAAAAAGACAGAATTTGGATTTTGATCAGATCTACTGTTTGCATGCTTCAACAGTAGCTTTGAATGTTTCACTTAAACTTTAAATTTTTTTTAAAATTGAATATTTTTACATCTAGGTTCTAAACTTTGATAGAATTAATTAAAACTTTAGATTTCAAGTGTAAACAATGAGAAGCGCTAATATTCGACGTGATGGCTACTTAAAATTTCTGAATACATGGCAAGACCGTGATGTCATTAAAGTACTTTCAGGTGTGCGTCGCTCTGGAAAATCCACCTTATTGGCGATGTTTCAACAAGACCTAAAAGCACAGGGTGTACAAGCCGAAAACATCATTGCCATCAACTTCGAATTTATGGAATTTGAAGAACTCACCGATTACCGTAAACTACATGATTATGTATTGTCCAAAGTTGATAAAAGTAAAAAAAACTACGTTTTTTTAGATGAAATACAACATGTTACAAATTTTGAGAAAGTAGTCGACTCCTTATATGTTCGGGATTATATCGATTTATATATTACAGGCTCAAATGCATTCTTTCTAAGTGGAGAACTTGCGACTTTACTTACAGGACGCTATATCGAGCAAC
>NZ_VPAK01000038.1:0-15334 GCF_013419295.1 Acinetobacter sp. YH12094 | reverse complement strand
GATTATGCAACGAGTTGGCTGTGGCATTACAACTATGAAAGACCACACCAAGCAAACAAAGGAAGGCCACCTCTAATGGCTGCTTAACCTCTACTTTTAACTTCGGTTATTTATGGGAGGATTACCACATCGCATAATATTGAAAAATTATAACTATATATCCCATCTCTTTCAGTATCTGGATGATTAGAATCCGTTAGTTTTAAAAACTTATTAATCACTTCATCTTCACTAAAAGTTCCTCCATCCTCGCCATTGATTAATTGTTTAATTGTTTAATTGTTTAATTGTTTAATTGTTTAATTGTTTAATTGTTTAATTGTTTAATTGTTTAATTGTTTAATTGTAGATAATAAATTATTTTTATTTAGCAATACTGCTAAGCTGATTGTAGTTAATGCAATAAAACCACCTTCACCACCAATAACAACTGGCTTTTTACTTGCTTTAAAAACTCCTAATGCTTCTGCTTGTTTTTCATAACCTTCTATTACTTTTTCAAATAATGGAGATATTTCTTCTATTGGCTTTCCTGCAGTATAATGAAGATATAATAAAGATTGATAGATCCATGTAATAGATTCCCATCTCGAAGCTTCTCCACAATTATATTGATCATCTTCAAATGCATCACTTTCTAAATATAAGGGTATTCCTTCTTCATTGTACTCTGTAGTCTTTAAATAATACTCTTCAGTTAAAAATTGCTGTCTTTTATATTTATCGAAACTCATATTAATCCTAAAATTAATGCCACGAAGGGCATGTTTTATTTATTCTTCACCATCAAACTGCCAGTACACTTCACCCCAATCTGTTTCAGAAAGTGTTGGTAACATTTCACCTCTTAACACATGAACGCGTGAATCCACTTGTACTGGGGTTGTCCAATAGCCCGATTTGGGGATTTTTCGCCAGCTTTGACTTTTATTACAGTTAGATTCTCTTGGGTTACTTCAGATTGAGTATTATTTTTACGAGCCCATGCAACTATATCTTTAGGATAGAATAAATGCTTGTGTAGAGGAGTGTCATCCAAATCTAGTAAATAAACAAGAGCTGCTGCTTCAAAAGACCAATAACCACAATATTTTAGTTCTTCTGCAGGCTCTAGATGACTATTAAACCAAAGTGCATTTTTATTCATTTGATACCAATCAGCTAAGTATTCATCTAAATATTTAACAGCAGTTTCTTTATTATTTTTAACTAGCACATTATCAATCACATCACATAGTTTTGAATAACCTAATGCAAATAAATTTCCTTCGTTAAATGTTGGATGTGAAGGATCATTAAGTTTAAAAAATTTATTAATAACCTCATCTTCACCCGTATGACTTTCACCCTCACCATTGACTAAAGAATGAATACGATCAAACAAATCATTTCGATTTAATAAAAAAGCCAGACCAAGTATATTTAACGTTTCATTTTGAGTTGGAATGACAGAAGATTTTTTTGACTTATGGAAGATAGCTAAGGCTTCAGATTGTTTTTCAAAGCCTTCTATAACTTTTTCAAATAAGGGGATAACTTCCCCTATAGATTTTCCTGCTGTGTATACAAGGTAAAGTAGAAAAGAATAATCATGTGTTATTAAATTCCATCTTCTATTTTCGCCGCAATTATACTCATCATCCTCAAATGCATCACTTTCTTTCCAAAAATCAATATCTTCGATATAAAAATCATAGGCACTTTTATAATAGTCTTCAGTTAAAAAAATCTGTCTTTTATATTTATCGAAACTCATATTAATCCTAAAATTAATGCCACGAAAGGCATAAATCATTCTTCACCATCAAACTGCCAGTACACATCACCCCAATCACTTTCAAAATTAGGGAATATATCTCCTTGTTTAAAATATTGACGTGAGTTTTCTTTAGCAAAAGTATACCAATTACCTTCGTGAGGACATGGACTACCGGCAATAACAATATCTATTCTTTCTGGTTCTTGAACTTCAACTTCCACTCGTTTTAATTCAGGCCAAGTGCTGTCTTCATCAAATCGTGCAATCCATTGCTTTGAACTTACGGCATCAAAACGTGGATTTGGATCATCTGACCACGCATCCAAAGTGGTCAGTTTTAAGTTATCACAACGTATCGGTTTAATTAGTTCATTTGCCATCACCAATAAATCAGGAACACCTGCTTCAACTGGATAAAGTGAAAGCTCTCCCAAACGTATCCATAAGCTGTATTTTGTTGAATCTTCTGGGTCTATAATTTTAGTAATTTCAATTCGTGGATCATTTAGTTTTTCACGAATTTGTTCTTCACTCAAGTCTAGTTTCTCTAGCCAGTAGGGGGAAAGTAAAAAGCACCATGTAGGCGTACGAATTCCACCACCTAACCCATCCCGATCTTCTGCAATAAACATATTTTCATGAGAAAACTCCATACCAGGATGATCAATATCGAGTCCATAAAAATAATCTGAAAATGTGCGTTCAACAGTTTCGAACTCAGGTGAAATATAAGAAAACTGTCCAGTATTACCTATTTCATAACCGCTATAAGCTTGTATTGGATTGAGTTGTCTTAAAATTTTTTCAACAAAAGTGTGCCAAACTATCTTATTGGTTTTATACCATTGATCGCCAAAAGTTAATTTAATACTAGAATAGCGCTCATTTGAGTCTCGAATATTACTTTCTAAAGCCCAACGTGCACTCTGTGTATCCGCCTCGGCTGATGTTGCACCTATAAAATATACAAAATATTTTTTAAAGATTTTATGCATTTCAACTAAAAGCTCATCTCGGCTTCTAATCCATTTATCAGCCTTTTTCCAAACCTCAGTGTCACTCCTAAACCTTAATTGAAAAGGTTTATCTATTATGGATTTTTCAAATTCAATATAAATATCTAAAACTTTATTTAGTAGATCTTCAGCATTTTCTTGATGCATGTACAAAGTGATATAGGGGCAAATACCAAACTCTTTCTTTTCCTCTCCATAAATTATGGAAGTATCCTGAGGAATATCTCGAGCCAATTCAGCTATTTCTTGTTCATTTAAATAAAGTTGTACTGTACTCATTATATTAATTTCCTCTTCTACCTCTTGTATTCCCTTGAGTTTGGGCTTTACTTTGATCCTTTGGCGTAGCATCTCCAGAATAACGTAAAAGTGAAAATTATTGTTTTTATTTAAAAGAATGCCCCGAAGGGCATAAATCATTCATCCCCATCATACTGCCAGTACACATCCCCCCAATCACTTTCAAAATCAGGGAAAATTTCCCCTTGTTTAAAGTATTTACGAGTGTTTTCCTTAGCTACAGTGAACCAATATCCCGATTGAGGACATTTTTCACCTGCTTGAATTGATACTTTTTGATATTTAGTTAGGAGGTCAATTTCAGCACTACTAGGTTTAAATGTACGATAGAACTCTATTAAGTCTTTAGGATAATAGAGGTATTCATGAAATTCTTTATCATTTTCTATTTCTAATAGAATAACAGCGCAAGCTGCTTCAAAAGCCCAATATCCATAATAACCGCCTTCAGATTTATGAGTATCATGCCAAGGTGCACCTGATAAATCTTTGTACCAATTCTTTAAAAACTTACGGACAAAAGCTAAAGAAATTTCATTATCTTGATTTGAAAAGGCTTCACATAATAATAAGTAAGGTTTTGGTACTAATACTGTTGAACAATCATATCTATTTTCATCTGAAAAAGATAAATACTCTTCAATTAGCCAATCTTGAGCAACATTTTCTCTCATTTCTCCGTCAATTAATTTCGCAACTCTAGGTAGTAAATCCTTTCGGTGGAGTAAATAACACAAACTGATTAACCAAATACATGGACAATAGCCATCAACAGTAAATAATTCAAAAACTGGTAGGTTTATATTTTTATGATAACTTCTTAATTTATTTCCATATTGCTCATAATAGTCAATAACTATTTCAAGTTGGCTTCTAATGAAAGGTAAACTATTACCAACTGTATATTCCAATAAAAGTAGATTTAAATAGTTTTCTGCTACTATAGCATAAGAATATACCCATCTTTCTTCCAGTGAATCACCAACACCTGTAGGATTAACTTTAAAAGTTTCAATAGTGTCTAGAGTTTCCACCTTTAATGTTTCATACATTTGAGGTGTCAGAAATTTTTGTCTTTTTTTATTAACTAAATCCATTTTATGCCCAAAAACTGCCCCAAAGTGCATATTTTCACTTATTCTTCACCATCAAACTGCCAATACACATCACCCCAATCACTTTCAAAATCAGGGAATATATCACTTTGTTTAAAATATTGACGTGAGTTTTCTTTAGCAAAAGTATACCAATATCCTGCATGAGGACATGGGCTACCGGCAATAACAATATCTATTCTTTCTGGTTCTTGAACTTCAACTTTCACTCGTTTTAATTCAGGCCAAGTGCTGTCTTCATCAAATCGTGCTATCCATTGCTTTGAACTTACGGCATCAAAACGTGGATTTGGATCATCTGACCACGCATCCAAAGTGGTCAGTTTTAAGTTATCACAACGTATCGGTTTAATTAGTTCATTTGCAATCACCAATAAATCTGGTACACCTTCTTCAACAGGATAAAGTGAGAGTTCGCCTAGACGAATCCATAGACTAAATTGATTAATTTTTTCTGAATTTTCTATTTTGGTAATTTCTATACGTGGATCATTTAGTTTTTCGCGAATTTGTTGTTCACTTAAACCTAGTTTCTCTAGCCAGTAGGGAGAAAGTAAAAAGCACCATGTAGGCGTACGAATTCCACCACCTAACCCATCCCGATCTTCTGCAATAAACATATTTTCATGAGAAAACTCCATACCAGGATGATCAATATCGAGCCCGTAAAAATACTCCGTGAAAGTCCGTTCAACTGTTTCAAACTCTGGAGATACAAATGCAAATTGTCCTGTGTTTCCTATTTCATAACCACTATAAGCTTGAATTGGATTAAGTTGTTCCAGACATTTTTGAACAAAGGAGTGCCAAACAATTTGATTCGATCTATACCATTTATCACCGAAACTTAGTTTTAAAACTGAATATTCTTTTGTATGAATACAGATTTTACTTTCTAGCGCCCAACGAGCACTTTGGTCACGGCTATCACCTGATGTTGCACCTATAAAATACACTAAATGATTTTTATAGTTTTTATGCATTAATTCTATAAGCTCAGATCTATTATTTGACCATTTTTCCGATTTTTTCCAAACCTCTATATCATCTCTATAACGTAATTTAAATGGTTTATCTATAATATTTTTTTCAAAATCTTCATAAATATCAATTATTTTATTTATAATTTCTTCTACTTTATCGGCCGAATGGAAAAGATAAAAGGTGATATAAGGACAAACCCCAAACTCTTTCTTTTCCTCTCCATAAATTATGGAAGTATCCTGAGGAATATCTTGAGCCAATTCAGCTATTTCTTGTTCATTTAAATAAAGTTGTACTGTACTCATAAAATATTCGTTAATTTATACTTCTATTTTTTAGAGATCCAAGATTATCAAGCCCCGAAGGCATAAATTACTCTTCACCATCAAACTGCCAATACACATCGCCCCAATCACTTTCAAAATCAGGAAAAACATCTCCCAAGTTAAAGTATTGACGTGAGTTCACTTTAGCAACTGTAAACCAATAACCCTGTTGAGGACATTTTTCCCCAGCTTTAATTGAAAATTTATTATGATTTTCAAGAAAATTTATTACTGAAGTTTTGAGCTTTAATTTGTGATAAAATTCAACCAAATCTTTAGGGTAATATAAGTATTCATGTAAGACAGTATCATTCTCTACCTCTAACAGAATAACAGCGCAAGCTGCTTCAAAAGCCCAATATCCATAATAACCGCCTTCAGATTTATGAGTATCATGCCAAGGTGCACCTGATAAATCTTTGTACCAATTCTTTAAAAACTTACGAACAAAAACTAAAGAAATTTCATTATCTTGATTCGAAAATGCTTCACATAATAATAAGTAAGGCTTTGGAACTAAAACTGTTGAACAATCATATCTATTTTCATCTGAAAAAGATAAATACTCTTCAATTAGCCAATCTTGAGCAACATTTTCTCTCATTTCTCCGTCAATTAATTTCGCAACTCTAGGTAGTAAATCCTTTCGGTGGAGTAAATAACACAAACTGATTAACCAAATACATGGACAATAGCCATCAATAGTAAATAATTCAAAAACTGGTAATTTTATATTTTTATGATAACTTCTTAATTTACTTCCATATTGCTCATAATAGTCAATAACTATTTCAAGTTGGCTTCTAATAAAAGGTAAACTATTGCCAGCTGTATATTCCAATAAAAGTAGATTTAAATAGTTCTTTGCTACGATAGCATAAGAGTATACCCATCTTTCTTCTAGTGAATCACCAACGCCTGTAGGATTTACTTTAAAAGTTTCAATAGTGTTCAGAGTTTCCGCCTTTAATGTTTCATACATTTGAGGTGTAAGAAATTGTTGTCTTTTTATATTAACTAAATCCATTTTATGCCCAAAACTGCCCCGAAGGTATATTTTCACTTATTCTTCACCGTCAAACTGCCAATATACATCCCCCCAATCACTTTCAAAATCAGGGAAAATTTCCCCTTGTTTAAAGTATTTACGAGTGTTTTCCTTAGCTACAGTGAACCAATATCCCGATTGAGGACATTTTTCACCTGCTTGAATTGATACTTTTTGATATTTAGTTAGGAGGTCAATTTCAGCACTACTAGGTTTAAATGTACGATAGAACTCTATTAAGTCTTTAGGATAATAGAGGTATTCATGAAATTCTTTATCATTTTCTATTTCTAATAGAATAACAGCACAAGCTGCTTCAAAAGCCCAATATCCATAATATCCACCCTCTGATTTATGGGTATCATGCCATGGAGCTCCAGATAAATCTTTATACCATTTTTTCAAGAATTTGTTTAAATGCTTGACTGAAACTTTATTATCTTGGGTCACAAATGCATTGGATAACTCAAAATAAGGATTTGAAAAAAGGACATCTGAACAATCAAAACGGTTATCGTCATTAAAAGCCAAAAATTCCTCTACAATCCAATCTTTCCCTCCATTTTCTTGATCCTCTCCATCAACAAGGTTAGCTACCAACGGTAGTAAGTCAGTTCTTTTTAATAAATAACAAAGGCTGATAATCCATATATATACACAATAGTCATCTAAAATTTCAATATCAAAAACACTAAAATTATTATCTTTATAATAGGCTCTTTGTTTTATAGAAAGTACCTTGAATAATTCAATTACTTTATCAAATTCTAAACGTAAATATTCAATTGGTTTACCAGCAGTATAATCCAAAATAAACAAATCAAACTGATACCTAGATGCTATCGAATAAGAGTCTATCCATCCTGCTTCGATATCTTCATCATTATTTGATTCGCTTAGAAAACTTTCTATAGCACTGACAAGTTCACTCCTCGTAGACTTATAGTAACTTTCATCTAAAAATTGTTGTCTACGATTAAACTTAAATTCCAACATAAATAAATTTCCAATTATTTATTATTAACAACGATACTAATGTCTTTATCAGTCCAAACCCTTGTAGCTTTATGAGTAGAATGTTCTTTTGATGAGTGCTGATAAAAACGGAGACTTTAACTTGGTAAACTACACATACTCATTAGGAGTTTACCATGAGCAAAAAACAAAAATTTATACAGTGGAATTCAAAGCTGAAGCAATTAAAGCTATTGAATCAAATAAAGGAAATGTCTCTGAAACTGCTCGACAGCTTGGTATTTCAATGCAGACCCTTTCAAATTGGTACAACAAAGCAAAAGCTGGAACATTAGTAGGCACACAACAATATTCGCCTGATCTCGTTGCTCTACTCGAACAAAATAAGAAACTCAAACAGCAACTCAAAACTGCGGAAATGGAAAGAGAATTTCTAAAAAAAGCAGCAGCGTACTTTGCCAAGGACCATCAGTAAGGTACGATTACATGAAAGAGAACACAAACACCTATCCAACAACGATGATGGCTAGACTGCTCAAAGTTTCAATTTCAAGTTTTTATGACTGGTTAAAATGAGGCATGAGCAAAAGAGTTGTTCAAAGAAATCAGCAGACGATCTTAGTCAAAATAGCTCATCAAGAAACTAAAGAAAGTTATGGTCATATTCGCTTAACGAGGTATTTACAGTCACAAGGCATCCCAATTAGCGAGTATGCAATCCGTTGTATAAAAAGGCTAAATCAGCTGTATTGTAAGCGCCATAGGCGTTTTAAAAGAACGACGAACAGTGATCATAATCGAGCGATCTATGACAATTTACTCAAACAAGAGTTTTTAATGACCAAACCTAATCTTGCATGGTCAAGTGATATTACGTACATATGGACAGCTGAAGGTTGGTTGTACTTAGCTGCTTTAAAAGACCTTTGTACTAGACAGGTCGTTGGTTATAGCTTAAGTGAGCGAATGACAGCGCAACTAGTTTGCAATGCGCTGAGTATGGCAATTCGCAATCACAAACCATCACATGGGCTAATTGTGCGCTCAGACAGAGGAAGCCAATATTGCAGTCATGAATATCGAAACATGCTTGAAAAATATGGATTTCAAGGTTCAATGAGCAAAAAAGGAGACTGTTACGATAATGCCCCGATTGAGAGCTTTTGAGGAATACTCAAAAACGGGTTGGTTCACCATCGCAACTACAAAACAAGGGGAGAAGCCAAAGCAGATATTACAAAATACATAGAGCTATTTTATAATCAGAAGAGAATCCAGAAAGGACTGAGTTTTAAGACACCAAATCAAATGGCAGAGGACTTTTACGAGTTGGCTGCCTAGAATCTCCCAAGTGGAAGTGTCCTGTGATTTCAGCACACATCAAACTCTTGAATCTAGATAGCCTAATTATTAAAAAGAAACTTATCGATAATTTAAAGATATATTTCAAAACTAAAAATTAATTTAATTTTTTATAGAGTTCCATCTTTCAACTTTAATAAATCATGATAAGTTTGTTTTTTTTGAACAATTGTCTTTAAGATAAAATCTGTCTTTCTTAATGACTCAGCATTGTTCAGATCAAGCATAATCACCACTTCATTATACCATTCATCTTCAGGTGCATTATTTTCCCAACGATCCCCCCATCTGTCATCTCTACTAATTTGAATTGATGAATTCACATCGACTAAACCATCTTTATTTTCTTTTAAAATTCCTAAGTGAATTACTATTTCGATAGCATCATTAATAATTGTCAAAGGATAATATACCTCTCCATCTGGATTTCTTCTGAAATCAGAGTATTCATTTGCAGCAGACCAAGCTGTAATCTGCTCTTTTGGTATGTATGCTTCTAAAATATTGTTTAAACAAAGATACATACTACAATAATCGTCATATTCTCTATCCCACTGTAAAAATGGAAATTTTGGGTGATCCTTAAAAAAATTAACTATCTTTTCTATATTCGTCATTATTTAACCTTTTAATATTTCGCCCTTCAAAATATCTATATCCATTCTTCTAGCATCAAAATCTGGTGGAATAACACCAGTAAAATGACGACCTGCAAAACTAAAAGAATGTTTACCTACAGAAACTCCATATGGTGTCTTCGCTTCCATCCAAACGATCATTGCTTTATAGGCTTGAGTTGCACCTTTGTGATAATCAACTGGACTTTTTATTTTAGTATCTGGTTTGCTATGACCTTCTAATTTTAGCATGGCAATACGCATGGAAAGTGCATATTGTTTACATAGTACTAAAGGTGGTGGAAAAGGGTGATTTGTCCAAACGCTACCTGCTTCAGTTGCAGTCACAATCATTCTATTTGCATTCTGCGCCTGTATACGACCACTATGCTGTTCGTTCTTACACTCCTTATTAGAACTATTACAAGATCTCTCAAGTTCCTTAGATTTCGCTTTACTTGCTGCCAATGCTTGATCTTTTTGCTCTTGAGTTATACCCGAACGACTATTATCGATATCCTCTTCAGCCAGATCAATTCTTTGATTGAGCATGCCTGTAATTGTTCCATCTCCTAATGGGGATGGAGTGAATATTCCAGTTAATATTACGCCTATAGGATTTGCTCTTGCTCCTACTTTAGCTGCAGTTCCTGCTCTTTCAGCAGCTTTTTCAGCAGTTGTCCCCCCAACCACCAAAAATATCTGCTGCATCAGCCGCTATTGCCACGATTTTTTCTCCAATGCTTCATAGAATTTTTGACTATCTGAAGAATTTAAAGAGCTTTGTAAAACTCCAGCTAAGATATCAATTGCAAGAAATGGTGGAAATAATCTATTTATTAATAAACTGCGATTCCATGGATCATCATCTAAATTATTTTTATTCAAAATAAAACATAATTCTCCGTAAGCCGCTCTCCATTTGTCATAGTCAGCATGATTTTCCATTCCTACCAGATATTTTCGAATTTTTGTTTGGGCAGTAATCAGGAATTTTAGTCCACTATCTTCATTATTATTAAAATACTTTATCGCCAGTTCGCTATAAGTGTTTTTTAGCCGATTCCAGTTCCACAAGGCTAGACTTTCTTCACGATCTGCAGAAAATTCCTCAAGCTGTTCTTTAGTAAATTCGATAACCATTCTAAATCCTCTCCAATAACTTGAAATCACCAGATACTTCTTGATACCACCAACCATCAATAGGTTCTAACAGAATATCTAAATTTTTTTTATCTAATAGTCGATTTAATGATTTGATAACTGAAGGATCATAAAATCTGAACAATGCTAATTCGCCGGCTGGTAATTCTGCTTGTAAGAATGGCTGAAAATGTTTGATCAATTCTTGGTTCGATAGATTTGTTTTCAATATCGAAAACATTCCTAAATTTTCTTCTATAACAAGTTCATTAATAAATTTTTGATTATTTAGTTCATAGCTTTGCAAACTATGCAGACAAGGACTAAAGGTCTTGCACCTCTCCCCACACGCTCCCTGTCGAAGTATGGCGGTATCTCTGCGAGGGTTTCCCCAACATACAACTTAACCAACCTATACAACTACTCTTAACGCTCCGCTTTTGTGAGATTCCCCTGTAGCGGTTTAGCCTTTCGACTATCGCTACGTTGCACCAGTGACACTTATTCCCTCCACATGCAACGCATGCCAATCCGTAAAACGGACACGCAGAAGCAGGCAAAGCTCGATCTATGATGCTTATTTGATGATTAAAAACACGTATTAACGAAGACTTATCATTTTGAGTCTTGATCTAAACACTGTTTATTGTGAAAATAGAGTTCAGGTACAAGCCTTGTGGTGAAATCTGCACGAGTTGGTAGCTCTGCTGATCTTCGTTACTTGATGTTAGCGCATCAAATAACTGCGTACCGCTGAATATAAAGCGAAAGCCCATTGAGTTTCAATACTGAATGGGCTTTTTCTTTTTCAGATGTTTGTTATTTAGGGTCTATCACGCAAAAATCTTTAGCATTTCCATATCCGCACTGTTCTTTCATCACTCGGACACACGTTTTAGATTCTCCATCGACTTTACAGCTTCCAAGATCAAACTGAATGCCTTGCTGTCTTAGGCTCTCGATCTGCGGGATATTTTCTAAAGGTTTGATATAAACACTAAACAGCCAAATGATGCCAAGCATAAGAATGGCGAAAATGCCTAAAACGATAGTGATGATTTTCCATGAAAATTGATCACTGGTTGATTCAATCGAGTTTTTTAAATGTCCAAGTGCTTTGGCGGTCTTAATAAGCTCCGCTGTACCCTCCTGTAAGCCCGTATTTAGCGATTTTGATACGGTACTATGGGTTTGCCCTGCTATGACCTTTTGAATGCGTTCTTCGGTGATTTGAAGCTCTTTAACAGCCTGATTGACTAGGTTCTGCTGTTGTTCTGCAACTGCCATCAGTGCATATAACTTTTTTTCATCAGGTGTCATCGGCTCATCCCCTTATAACTCATGGTTTTCTGTTGCTCTCGTTCTAATTTCTGCTGTTCTTTGTACTGCTGTAAGGCAAGTTGTTTGAAGCTGTCAAAATCAGCCTTAAAGCTCTCAATACCCTGTTTAATTTCTTTGTCTGAAATTGGGCTGTCTTTGAGTTCTTTCAGGTCTTTTTTCGGGTCGCCTAAGTCTAGTCGCTCAAGCTCTTTGTAGGCTGTACGTGACTGTTGCAAGGCTTCCCTGATTTCAGGGTCTTTGGCTTGGCTTGGTAATAATTTTTTTTCAGGTTCTTTGTCTATGCCTTGCTCTTTATAGCTTCGCATATCAATACGGCTGTCAATTTGGTATTTTTCTAAATGGCTGTTGCATAAATCTGCCCATCTTTGGCGTAGGTCTTTAATATCAGTTTTTCGTTCCTGGTAACTCTTGCCGGTATTGTCTTTTTTAGCTCCGCCACGTTCAGGATTCTTGCTGTTATAGCGTTTGAAATATTGCTCCGGATCTCGTTCGATTCCATCTTGCAGACGTTCATTAAACATCAGGTGGACGTGGGGCTGATCGTTGCCGTCCATTGCTTTAGGGTTATGAATCGCAAATTGATACGGATATTTTGAGCCGATCTCGGACTGAATGAAGTCCTCAACCAGTTCTAAGCGTTGCTCGGCATTCATTTCTCTAGGTAGGGCAATTTCATATTCTCGATAGGTACTGCCATTTTTGCGCTCGTAAAGGTCGGCTGCCTGCCAAAAGGTAATCGGATTATGTTCAGCCCATTTCGGCATATTTCCATAGGCACTATGTTCAAGGTCGGTTTCTGCCTGCTCCTGTTTCAGCTTCTTTTCTTCATCCCGATCAATATATTCGGCATGCGGTGCTGCTTTGCCTGCCTTACCGACTTTGACACTTAAACGAGCAATCGCCATTAGGTCTTATCCTGTTCCTTTTTTCGGTTACGTTCTTTTTTAAACGCTCTTTGATCAAGTATCGAAGCCCACATCATAATGATGATAAGTAGCGGTGCTGCGATCACGCCAAAACTAATATCTTTGATTTTTCCCAAGACCTGTTTTAGTTGCATGCTGTTGCTCCTAGCTTTGGTACTTCTTTTTTTAATTCAATTGAAAATTGAATTAAAAAAAGAAGTTTCAGGGTTTTAGGGATGAAATCCCTAACGTGCTTAGGTTTCTCAATGAAATTGAGAAACGTCTAAGCGCGCCATCAAAATTTTGATGGAAGTGCAGGCGACAATATCTAGAACGAACTTTAACAAAATTGCGTACCTTGGACGTAATTATTTTGTTATCGTTCTTTGAGAATTGAGCATGTACTTTTGCGGTATCTGAATTAAGGAATTGAATATGAATAATGAATGGCTGTCTGAAAAAATTACCTACATTTCTGCATTAAAGAATCCAAGTGATGCTCAAAAACTTCTATTGGAATTGGCTCAAATTCAGTACCGAACACCTGAACAAGAAAAGAAATTAAATGCCCTTATCAAAGCTGAAAAAGCTATAGATCGAGCAAATAAACAGAAAGTCGTTGTTAGAAAATTACTCAATGCGGAAAAGGAAGCTGAACGTAAAGCTCGTACACGTCACCTCATCCAATTAGGCGCACTTTTTGAAATTGCTAACCTAGATCAGCGTGACCCCGCCGAATTACTTGGAGTTCTGCTTAAAACTGCTGAAATTGATCCAAATGATATGAAATGGCAAATTTGGAAAGAATTAGGACAAGAGATATTAAATCAACGTAAAATTAATTAACTACAAGAAACTTTTGCACCTTGAAACCTCATGCTTTATCTAACTTATAAGTTGCGATCTTAAAAATGAAAGAGATACGCGCTCATGTTGTTTTTAGTTTTAACTGGATAAAGCATAAAGCCATGCGTGGTTCAAATCCACTGTAAGCCTTGAAATAAATAGAAAAATCAAAAGGGCAGATAGGCTTCCCCTTTTCTGCCCAAATAAAAAAACGCCCCTCAGGGCGTTTAATGTACTTTAAAACACATAAGGTCGAACAAAGATCAGGAAGAAAATTCCGAGCATTAAGAACCACTTTAAGAAGTAGTACAGTTGACGGTTGGTTTTCTTCAAGGCTTTAGCTTTGATCCGCACTTGATAGACATAACCAAAGACTTTATTCAGTCCACCCGTTTGATCCCCTGCTTCATTTGGAGAGCTGGCAGCGGTCATAACTTTTTTACCAAACCAGTGATTGAAACGTTCCATAAAGCGTGTCTTTAATGGACGCTCGACATCGGCAAAGAAAATAATGCGGTTTTGATCAGTGGTGTTTTCGGCATAGTGAATATAAGTTTCATCAAAGACCACGCTTTCACCATCGCGCCATGAATAGCGCTCACCATCCACATCAATAAAGCAGCGATCATCATTCGGTGTGATCAACCCCAAGTGATAACGCAATGAACCCGCATAAGGGTCACGGTGACGAACCAAACGGCTGTCAGGTGCCAGCTCGGTAAACATCGCGGCTTTAATGGTCGGCAAGGTTTTCAGCAACGCCGTCGTTTTTGGACAAAGTTCAGCGGCTGATGGATGTGCAGAGTCATACCATTTCAGATAAAAACGCTTCCAGCCTGTTTTGAAAAAGGAGTTAAACCCCAAGTCATCATAACTGCTCGATGCTTTAATTCCGCCTTTTTCATATAAAGCTTTTGCTTCATCACGAATCATTTCCCAGTTTTCATCCAACACTTTTAAGTCTTGAAAATGCTGTGTATCGATATATGGCTGATTCGGTACCTTTGAAAACATGTACATGAGGTAGTTAATTGGCGCAAGAATCGTTGAGTGATCGAAAAATTGACGATAAAACGAGTGACGAACCTTCCCACGTTGCTGAATATAAAGTGCAGAAAGAATAAAAATCGCCAGAATGATCCACTTAATCATATGAAAACCTGGAAACCAAAGAAAACGAAATAAAAGAAAAAGACCAGTATTCGGTCTAGACTGCGAATTGTAGCATAGGCTGCAAAGTACGTCCTATTTCCAGCTTTTCATCACAAGTTTTCATTCTGTTTAAGTTCACCTGCAAGTGCAGCATTGACTAAATTGCCAAAATCGGCACAAATATTGACTTGAAATATAAGGACGCTGTCTAATCATTTTTTAATCACTCATCCATAAAAAATCTTAACCGAAACAAAAACTTCACTCTATTTAGGCCGCATCATTCAAAAATACATCACGCAAGCACACGAAATAATTGAAACCTTTGCACGAACAGATACACAAAAGTTCGTTAAAATGATATAATGCTTTATAATCAACCACATAACAAAAGACACCGACATGGCATGGAAACAAACAGGGCAGCTGTCCCTAGCAGACAGTC
>NZ_VPAK01000037.1:0-16206 GCF_013419295.1 Acinetobacter sp. YH12094 | reverse complement strand
TTGATTTTGTTGCTGTCGATACTTTACAGAATTTAACTTATTATCAGGTGGCATTAGAAACGCTCAATGAGGAGACACTCAGCCGAGAGTTACGTCCATTACAGAAAATTTCTGATTCGTATCCCAAGTATTTGCTTACCTTAGACACGATAGGGACTGAAGCGAATTATAATGGTATTGTAAAAATGAGTGCTCTCGATTGGTTGCTATCTGAAAATAAGTAAAGTTGAGGGTAGACATGGATACTCTTATTTATTAATTAAAACTCAAAGACTTTTCAGCATCATTCAAGAATGTATTCAAGCATAATTTCTGCTCCAATTGTGATGGATCGATTTACCTCGATTCGATTGAGTCAGACTATCATGATTGAGCCAGAGTCGCTTACTGAAAGTAGCGAGAATTGCGCTGGAGTTTCTGAAGGATATTAATTCCTTAGTTTGCCCATTCATCCATCTGGGCATTTTTTTTGATCAAAATACAGTGCTGTTCTTGCTAAAAAATGACGGCACCCACCATAAAACACAATATTCCAAAAATAATCCAAGGCCAGATCTTTGTCTTCGGTTGTTCTAAATTCTGAGGATTATATTCCGTGTGTTCTAGCGATGTCGGTTGTGGAACACGGGTCTTTTTAGAGTAAGGCTGGTGTTTAGAGTAAGATAGTCCCGTACCTGGAATACCGACACTGGTTCGCGTACCTTTTTTTCCAATATTTAGAGAAGCACCAGGTTTGCCAATGCTGGCACTGCTGATGCCTTTATGGGTCAGATTAATTTTAAAACCCGGGAATAATTTAATACTTTTACGAAATCTAAAACCCATATTGCTCTCATTCTAAAACTTAGCTCAATTCACGCGCTATACCAGGATCCATGATCTGCTAGAGATCGTACTTTGACGGCTATCATCAGGATACTAGTATATTTTTTATCTGGTGATTGCAATACTACCTTTAAATACCGTCAAAAATGTTTACTGTATATTTGCTGTAGGGTAATCTTAAAACTGCTATTTATTGACTGATTGGTATATGACGACAGATAAGCATGAAGTCCTTCTCAGAATGAGAGCCATTGAACTCCTTGCATACTGGGAAGGTCGTTTGGTTACCAATCGTTTGATGAGCTGGTTTGGGCTGAGTCGACAGCAGGCTTCTGCGGATATCAAGCGTTACAATACGCTGTATAACCCCGATGCCTTGATTCATGACCCCTCCGTAAAAGGCTATGTGCCTAAAGCCAGCTTCCAGCCTGTACTGACTACAGCGCATATCAATGAATATCTCAATATGCTCTCGGGCTTGGTCAGTGAATCGCATGCCCTGATTGCGATGCCAGAACCGAATCTTGCAGCAGTTCAATTACCTGATCGCAGTGTACGTCCTGAAGTGATTCGGGAAGTTTTGCGTGCCTGCCGCAACCAAAGTACTTTAAAAATGATTTATGCCTCGATGCAGAATCCGCAGTGGCATGAACGCATCATTTCCCCACACACCCTGGTGTATACCGGTTTTCGCTGGCATGTCCGTGCCTATTGCCATCAGAGCAAGCAGTTTAAGGACTTTTTACTCTCCAGAATTGATCGCACACCTGTTGTGATGGCGATTGAGTCAGTAGACCCTGCTCAGGATCAGCAATGGCATGAAGAAATTGTACTGACGCTGATCCCGAATCCAAAATTGAATGCAGCTCAAAAAGCGCTGGTCGAAAAAGACTTCGGCATGCCTGATGGCAGATTACAGATTCCGGTGAAAAAAGCCTTGGCTCACTATACTTTGCAGCGATATCAGGCCGCGATCACGCTGGCTGAGGCGGATGATGCCTTGAAATATCCCTTGGTACTACAACGCTCAGATATCGAAAAGCTGTCATCTTACCTGTTTGATCAAGCTTCATAGGAGATTGGCTATGTTAGAACAATTTCATTATGACAGTGACCTAATTGGTGGCTCACTGATGGTACGTGAAAGCCGGCTGATCGCGGATCTGTTATTACGAGAGGCGACTCCAGAACAATGGCATCAGGCCATTCAGATTGACAATATTCTGCAAAAAAGAACTGCGGCTTCGGCGCAACGCAATGCCACCGCTATTCGTAAGCGTCTGGAGCGCTTGGAGCCTGATTTCTGGAAAGCACTACGTGATGGGGATGATGAGCTGGCGACCCAGGTGGCTTTTTGTGGCGCATTGGAACGCAACCTGTTGCTGCTTGAGTTTATGGAAACGGTGATGAGAGAGGCCTATATCTCTCAGGCTCAATACCTGGACAGTTATATCTGGTCAGATTTTTTGGATGAACGCTCACAACGTGATCCGGATATCTTTGATTGGAAAGAGTCCAGCAAGAAAAAAATGGGGCAGGTGGTGTTTCGCATGCTGGCAGAAGCCGGTTACTTAAAAAGTACCCGTAAGCTGGAGTTGCAGCGCGTGATCGTCAGAGCAGAGCTGCGTAGCCTGTTGGAAGAACATTATAAACAACGCATTAAAAGATCTATGGAAGTGTCGCTATGGACGCGGTAGTTGTAGAGGGGCAGCAATGAGTCAAACAATACATGAGCGTCTGAACCAGATTCCAGAGCGAATTCTTTCCACTGAGTTTCTCACTGGACAAGGATTGGGCAATGAAATTGGCTTCTGGATTTTTGATTATGCGCCTGAAGATGAGTTGAAAGTGCGCGAATATTTGCATTTTCTCGAAGGGATGCTGGAGAAAAAACACAGTCAGCTGAAGGTGGTGAATATCAACCTGCTGCAAGCCGTGGTGGATTATCTGGCTGAGCGTAACTTCATCGATAAAGCCATTCAAATGCAAAAAGCCAAAGGCGATGAAGCGCTGCTCAAAGCCTTAAAGGGCCCACTGCATATGGATAAGTTCGCGCCGTATCTGGTGAGTAAATATGCCACCAATGCGCAAGATATTGTGTTGATGACTGGGGTTGGGTCGGTTTGGCCACTGTTACGTGCCCATCACTTATTAAACAGTTTGCATTCGTTACTGGGGCATAAGCCAGTGGTGCTGTTTTACCCAGGTTATTACGACGGTCAAGCGATGAGTTTATTTGGAAAAATTCCAAGCAATAATTACTACAGAGCATTCAGATTAGTGCCTTAACACGGCAAATAGAAATAAGAATTCCGGGGAATTGATTGAGATGAACATTAAAGAACTTTTTTATAAGCCATTAGATCGTGCGATTAACGGGGTCGTAAAAGCAGACCAGAATGACAATACTACGGTTTATCAGGAACTCGATGAGTATGTGGTCACCAATGAACTGGAAAAGCATTTTCGGGACTTTTTCCAGTCTTATGGCACAGACCTAAGCGATCCTTCGATTGCCAACCGTGTCGGCGTATGGATTTCGGGCTTCTTTGGTTCAGGTAAATCACATTTCCTGAAAACCTTGTCGTATATTCTGGCCAATAAAGTGGCACGTGACGCGGAAGGTAACGAACGCAGTGCTGCAGAATTCTTTGATGAAAGCAAAATCCGGGATGCGTTTATCCGTGCGGATATTGGTAAAGCGGTTAGTCATCATGCCGATGTCATCCTATTTAATATCGACAGTAAAGCCAGCTCCAATGATGATGGTAATCCGATTCTGAATGTGTTTTTACGCGTGTTTAACGAATATCAGGGTTTTAGTGCCGATCATCCACATATTGCACATATGGAACGTCACCTGAGCCAGAAAGGGGTGTATGAGCGCTTTAAACAGGCTTTTGAAGAATCTAGCGGCATGTCTTGGCTAGAAGAACGTGACGGCTATCAGTTCTATCAGGATGATGTCGAAACCGCAATTTCCCAAGCCCTCAACTTATCAGCAGAAGCGGCACACAAGTGGTTTGAGGATTCTGAGCAGACCTTTAGTGTTTCGGTCGAAAACTTCTGTCAGTGGGTGAAAGAATACCTGGACAGCAAAGGACCCCAGCAACGCATGTTGTTCTTGGTCGATGAAGTGGGGCAGTTTATTGGCAGCGATACCCGCTTGATGCTGACACTGCAAACCATTACTGAAAACCTGGGTACGATCTGTAAAGGCCGCGCTTGGATTATCGTGACCTCACAGGCAGACATCGACGCGGTTCTAGGTGAGATGTCTTCTTCCAAAGCCAATGACTTCTCCAAGATTGCTGGACGTTTTAAAACCCGGTTATCACTGTCCAGTTCAAATACCGATGAAGTCATCCAGAAACGTTTATTACGTAAAACCCCGGAAGCTGAAGCACTGCTCAGATCAGTGTTTGAGCAAAAGGGCGATATCTTAAAAAACCAGATCACCTTTGACCGTTCAGGCCCAACACTCAAGAACTATGAGGGTCCAGACAGCTTTATCAATAACTATCCTTTTGCGCCGTACCATTTCCAGCTGGTGCAGAAAGTTTTTGAAGAAATCCGTAAGGTCGGTGCGACCGGTGCACACTTGGCCTATGGTGAACGGTCCATGTTGGATGCGTTCCAGATGGCCGCGAACGCGATTGCCACAGATGAAGTCGGGGCCCTAGTTCCTTTCCACCGCTTCTATACTTCAGTGGAAGGATTTCTGGATACAGCAGTGAAGCGTACCATCGACCAGGCAGAGCAGAATAAGACCCTGGATGGTTTTGATGTGCAGATGCTGCGTACCCTGTTCATGATCCGCTATGTCGATATCATCAAAGGTACCTTGGATAACCTGGTGACTTTGTCGATTGAGAAAATTGATGAAGATAAGCTGGCATTGCGCAAGCGGATTGAAGAGAGCCTGCAGCGTCTGGAAAAAGAGAGCCTGATTACTAGGAATGGCGATGAGTTCCTGTTCCTGACCAATGAAGAACGCGATATCACCCGCAAAATTAAAGCCACAGACTTAGCAGCTTCAGAAGAAAATAAAGAATTAGCCAATCTGATCTTTAAAGATTTACTGCGCGATCAGAACAAATACCGCCATCAAGCCAATAAGATGGACTATCAGATTGGACGTTTTCTGGATGGTCATAGCCTGGATGGCAAGTATGAGAGCGATTTGAAAGTTGAAATCATTTCTCCACTGGATACGGAATATAACCTCTACACAGAAGCTTTCTGTATTGGTAAGAGCGCCGAGGCCGAAGGGCAGGTACTGTTTAAACTGGCAGACGATAAACAGTTCTTTAATGAACTGCGCACCTGGCTGAAAACCAATAAATTCATCCGCTTAAATGATGATGGTACCCAATCGGATATCACCCGTATTCTGGCAGACCGTGGCCGTGAGAATCAGGAGCGTAAAAAACGTCTGCGTGCCCGGGTCGAAGAAATGCTGCTGGACGCGGAAAGTTATGCCTTGGGGCAACATCTACAACTTTCATCTTCAAGTCCAACCACCAAGCTGGATGAGGCTTGTCGTTATTTGCTGGAAAATACCTATACCAAACTGAGCTATCTGCAAGTCTATCAGCAGGATGCCTGGCGTGAACTGAACGCCGTCTTGACTGTCGATGATATGGCGCAGTTAGGCCTGTCACTGGATGGTGGGCAGAGCAATCCGAAAGCCCTACAGGATGTCGAACAGTACATCTCGCTGCGTGCAACGGGTACCGAACGTATTCTGGTGTCAGATGTGGTGGATCGTTTTGCCAAACGTCCTTATGGCTGGCCAGATGCCGAGATTTTACTATTGGTGGGTCAGCTGGCTGCGATGGGGCGGATTTCTCTGCAGTTAAATGGCGGCAGCTTACAGTTGAAAGATGCCTTTGAGCCTTTACAAAACAGCCGCCGTCGCCGTGATGTTTCTATTATTAAAAAACGCCAGACTGATGATCAGGTGTTGAAACAGGCACGCCAACTCACCCAAGACCTATTCTCGGCTATGGGACCAGCGACAGAAAAAGAGCTGTTTGAATTTTATACTCAACATTTTAAAAACTGGTTAGCCAACTTTAAGTCCTATAAGAGTAAAACTGATGTCGGGCAATTCCCGGGCAAGAAAGTGATTGAAAAATCGATTCTGACTTTGGAACGTCTGCTGGCGAATAGCGATAGCTTCGATTTCTTTAAGGCCGTGGTTGAGAACAAGGACGACTATCTGGATCTGGAAGAAGATTATCGTGATATTCATGAGTTCTTCACTAACCAGATGCCGAGCTGGCAGCAACTGCAACAGGCCTTACGTCATTTTGAGAAAAACAAACAGGCGCTGGGCAGTGATGAGGTGGCAAAAAAAGCCCTCTCCGAATTACATCGTATTGCCACTCTTGAATCGCCCTATGGCCTGTTAAATAAAATCGCTGATTTGGTTCGCACTGTGGAAAGCGTCAATGAGCGACTGTTGAGTGAGAAGCGCAATCAGGCGATAGAACACATTGATGACAAGATCAAACAGTTAGAAGCCGAGATTAAAAACAGTGGCATCGCTACAGCTGAGCTGAGTAACAAGCTATTACGCCCACTACAACTGCTGAAAACGGATATTGAAGTGGAAACTAGCCTGTCCACCATCTATATGCTGCAAACCCAAACCGCCATCGAGCGTTTTGATGAAGCCTTGTATGAGTTGGAAAGCGAAGTTCAGGCGGAAATCCAACGTCAGGCCAAAGCGGCACAACTGGCTCAGAGCAAAGCAGAGAGTGTAACCAACACTGCAACCACCTCCAGCCCAGCTACATCAGCACCTGCTGCGAGTCCGGTACAGCCTGCGACAGCCGTAGTGCCGCCGAAACCTGTTGTCGAAGTTGATGTCGCCAGCATTTACAGCAAAAGTTCAAGTAGTGTCTACCTGGAAACAGAAGAGTCTGTGGATCAGTTTGTAGACGCACTCAAAGCTGAATTGAAAAAAATTGTGAGTGATAAAAAGCGTGTGCGTATCCGCTAACTTGGGTTAGGGATATCGACATCAGTCATTAATTAAAGGTTTAAAGATGAATACCAGTAATATTAAAAAATACGCACCGCAAGCACGAAATGATTTTATCGCAGCCATGCGCAAGCAGGCCGCCAAATATGGCATCACCGCAGACAGCATTTTACCGGCAGAACAGAAAGGCGACTTGCTGCTGATTGGCGATCAGGTTTTTCCGCTATCAGTCATGAAATCACGTGACAAGCTGATCAAACGCATTCAAACCAGCAGTTTTGAGCAGACGATTGATTATATCGCTTATAGCTGGTTTAACCGTCTCTGTGCGATTCGTTACATGGAATGCAAAGGCTTACTGGATCATGGTCGCCGTGTACTCAGTAGTGCCGATGGTAGTGCAGGCTTGCCACAGATTTTGGAAGAATGTCTGGATATTGAGTTACCGGGTTTAGATGCAAGCCGTGTGGCTGAACTCAAGCTGGATGGCAATAAAGACGAAGAACTCTATCGTGAATTGTTACTGGCGCAGTGTCATGCGTTGAATCAGGTCATGCCACTCTTGTTTGAACAGGTTTCTGATGAGTCTGAACTACTGTTACCGGATAACCTGACTAAAACCGATTCGTTGATCCGTGATTTAGTGACCAGTATTCCGGAAGAAGATTGGTCGGATGTACAGATTATTGGCTGGCTGTATCAGTTCTATATTTCTGAAAAGAAAGATCAGGTGATTGGTAAAGTCGTCAAGAGTGAGGACATTCCTGCCGCGACACAGCTATTTACCCCAAACTGGATTGTAAAATATTTGGTACAGAACAGTGTGGGTCGTTTATGGCTGATGGCACAGCCTGATAGTACGCTTGCCAGTGAATGGGAATACTATATTCAGCCAGCGGAACAAAGTGATGAAGTTAATGCACAGCTGAAACAACTGATTGATGTGCGGATTAGTGAAGATGGCGATACCTTAAACCCTGAAAGCATTACAGTACTCGATCCGGCCTGTGGTTCGGGGCACATTCTGGTGGAAGCTTATGACTGCTTAAAAGCGATTTATTTAGAACGTGGTTACCGCAGCCGTGATATTCCACGTTTGATTCTGGAAAACAACCTGTACGGGATTGATATTGATACCCGTGCCGCGCAGTTGGCCAGTTTTGCACTGCTGATGAAAGCGCGTGAGGATGACCGCCGTTTATTTAGCAATCCACCGAAGCTGAATATTATTGCACTGCAAGATAGTCAGCCAGAACGTTTAGATGCGATCAGTCAGGATTTGGCAAGTACAGGTGTCGAAAAGGCAGATTTAAAAGAGTTACTGGATTTATTTGAACACTCTTCGACCTTTGGTTCTTTAATTCAAATTCCTGCAGCATTTGCGAAGAAACTACCTGACTTAGAAACCAAGCTGAATACAGCAGTAGAATCAGGAGATATTTTTGCACAGCAGTCAGCACAAGAACTGTTACCTTTAGTCCAGCAAGCTAAATTACTCGCTAAACAATATGATGCTGTGATTGCGAACCCGCCGTATATGGGAGGATCTAAAATGAATAGATCTTTAAAGGAATTCGCTAAATTACATTTTCTAAATAGTAATACAGATCTTTTTGCAATGTTTATTAAGAGAGGGTTTGATTATGCTAAGAATACTGGTTTTAATAGTATGGTCACAATGCAGGGTTGGCTATTTAGTTCATCTTTCGAAGTGTTTAGAGAGCAATTATTAGCTGAAAGCTCTATTTATACATTAGCTCAATTTGGAGCAAAAGCATTCTCTGAAATTTCTGGTGAAGTAGTACAAACAGTAGCCTTTATTATTCATAAAGGCTTTATAGATGGTCTTAAACCAATCTGCTTTAGATTAGTTGATGTTGAACAAAATGAAAAAAACATTTATTTAAAGAAGCAATTAAACAGATTCGATAGCTTGACACAAAGTGATTATAAAAATATTTCAGGCAGTCCAATTGCTTATTGGTCAACCCTTAAAATACATAAAATTTTCCTTGAAGCAACCCCATTATCTGACTATGCCTTATTAAAAGCAGGAACTTCTACTGGGGATAATCCTACTTTTCAACGTATGTGGTATGAGGTCGAGATAAATAATATTGAATTTAAAAGATATGGAAATGATTTTAATTCATTGAAAAAATGGTACCCATGTAATAGTGGAGGTGGGTTTAGAAAGTGGTATGGTAACAATGAAGTTGTAATTAATTGGGAAAATGATGGAGAAACAATAAAATCACATAGTAGCTCTGCTGTAAGAAATCAATCATATTTTTTTAAACCAGGGTTAACATACAATAAAATTAGTTCTGGTATATTTGCTATACGATTACGTGAAAAAGGATTTTTATTTGATGATACTGGTAGATGTCTTTTTACAAAAGATCCTAAACAACAGAATATATTAATGGGATTTCTTTGTTCTAAATTAGCAAATAAAATTTTAAAGATTCTTACTCCATCAATGAGTTTTACAAGTAATGAAATTAGTAAACTACCGATACTAATTACTGAAAATAATACGATCAATAATAATGTTATAAAAACTATTGCATCTGCTAAGTTAGATTGGGACTCTTACGAAACCTCATGGGACTTTACTCAAAACCCAATTATTCGTACTCAGCAGCTTAATTTAGAACAAGCCTTTTTAACTTGGCAACAGCAAAATGCTGACGCCGTCGCTGAAATGAAACGTCTGGAAGAAGAAAACAACAAGCTATTTATTGATGCTTATGGTTTACAGGACGAACTGACTCCAGATGTACCAGATGCGCAAATCACGCTGACCCGTGCCGACCGTGAAAAAGATAGCCAGCGTTTAGTCTCTTATGCACTTGGCTGCATGATGGGACGTTATAGCCTGGATGAATCAGGTCTGATCTATGCCCATGCAGGCAATCAAGACTTTGATGCGAGTCGTTATCAAACATTCCCAGCCGATACGGATGGCATTATTCCACTAACTGAAATGCATTGGTTTGAAGATGATGCAACGCACCGTATTCAAGAGTTCTTAACCGCCGTTTGGGGGAAAGAGACACTGGATGCCAATATGCAATGGCTTGCAGAAAGCTTGGCTAAAAAAGCCAACGAAACAGCTGAAGACACCATTCGCCGTTATCTCGCCAGCAAGTTCTATAAAGATCACATGCAGACCTATAAAAAGCGCCCGATCTACTGGCTATTCAGCAGTGGTAAACAGGGGGCTTTCCAGGCGTTGGTGTACTTGCACCGCTATAACGAAAGTACCTTGGCGCGTATGCGTACCGAATACGTGATGCCGCTGATTTCTAAAATGGCTGCCTATGCCAACTCTCTGGAAACAGCCAAAGAAAACAGTGACTCTGCGGCTGAAATCAAACGTATCGAGAAAAAACTGCAGGAACTGCATAAGCAACAGGCTGAACTCAGTAGCTTTGAAGAAAAACTACGCCATTATGCCGATCAGCGTATTAGCTTAGATCTGGATGATGGGGTGAAAGTGAACTACGGCAAGTTTGGGGACTTGTTGGCTGAAGTGAAAGCTGTGACGGGGGAGAAATGATGAATGCTTTTTCTCCGGCACTAGACCTTGATGAGGTCGTTGCATGAATTTAAGTCAACTTCAGCAAGGCCTGGAACAAGCCTTTTATACTGAACAGCATCGAATTGTCTTTTGGTACGATGCAGAACAGTCATTTACTGAAGAAATCAAAGCCCTAGAGCTAAATGATGTCCAAATTTTGAATATGGCAGAAGAATCCAGCCTTGCGATTAAGCTTAAACTGGAACTTGAGGATCAGCAGGGTAAATACTTGCTGTATTTCCCAAGTGCTGAGCCTGAAACTGAAAAAGACTGGTTGCTGGACATCAAGCTTTATTCGCGTAGCTTCTATGCCGATCGTTTCTCGATTATCTTCAATGAGCTCGGTTTACAGCAGCAGAGTCTAAGAGAACATCTGGCCAAACGTGAAGAATTCCTTAAAGCCAAAGCCCGTCTGAGTACATTGAAACGCTATATTCAGCCTGATGCAGATGAACAGGATCTGGATATGGCCATGATTGCGGCTGTGGTCAAGGCCGACAGTGCCGAGCTGATGCATATCGTTCTGGCACTGGCAGATGAAATGGTACAGCAGAATCTGGATTTGGAAGTGAATCCAGACTCCTTTGCTGAACTGGAAAAATTCCAACTAGTGCCAGCTTTAGTCACAGCATTACAGGCGGAAATTGGTTATCCAGCATCGGTTGAAGAATTGAATGGGGAAGCACCATTCAAGCTCGGTACGTTCTTTATCCGTTTAATGACCACGGGTTTCTGTGAAAGCCTGGGCGATATACCGCTATGGGCTCAGGAACTGGTGATGTCATCCGTCAGCTCCCGTGCAACAGCCAGAGCCTTTTTGTCGCGCTGGAGAGACAGTTCTAAATACTACCCAACCTTCGATACACTCTCCCAGACCGTGGCCAATGCACTGCGGATCCAAGAAAAGGTCGGGGCCTTTGATCTGGAGCAGCTGCTCGATGTCATGACCTTTGAAGTGATTGAACAAAAGATCATTGTTGATCTGGCCAGTCATATCCCTGCAGCAGCCAAAGCTGAACTGGAACATTTCAGAACGATTATTTCTACCCGTCTGGATGGCTATTGGGCTTCCAAACATAAGGATGATGCGACACGCCGTAAATATCGCACCGTCTATACAGCGTTGCAGGCAGCGATTGACCTGTTTAGCCTGCGACTACAGTTTGATTCCGGTTTCTATTTTGACTCCAGCGAAGCCTTGTATAAAGCCTACGAGCAGGAGTTGTATCGCTTTGATATGGCCTATCGCCACTACAGTGCTGCTTCTCAACGCGCTCATGTCGATATCCTGAAGAAACTCGATGAAGAAGTCGAAAATTGCTATTCCTACTGGTTTATTGACCACTTGGCACGAAACTGGGGCGAGCGTGTAGAAGCTGAGCAACGCTTGAATGTCTGGAAAATGGCAGATATCCCAAATCAGCAGAATTTCTATGATACCCATGTTAAACCCTTGCTGAATTCTGCAACTAAACGCCGTATTGTGGTAATTATCAGTGATGCTTTCCGCTATGAAGCTGCAGTAGAGCTGCGTGATCGTATCAATGAAAAGCGTTATTCTGAAGCGACCTTGTCTTCACAGCTGGGTGTTGTCCCAAGTTACACCACACTTGGCATGGCTTCGTTGTTGCCGCATCAGACTTTGGAGTACAAAGAGGCCGCAGGGGATGATGTTTTAGTAGATGGACAGTCCAGCAAAGGGACTGCAGCACGATCCAAAATTCTGGCGGCCTATAATGGATTGGCGGTTACCGCTGAAACGGTAAAAGGTTGGTCGCGTGATGAAGGCCGTGAAGCACTCAAAGACCATGATTTGATTTACGTTTATCACAACGTGATTGATGCTCGGGGAGACAGTGCCTCGACAGAATCAGAAACCTTTATGGCGGTGGAACATGCCATTGAAGAACTGACCGAACTTAGCCGCAAAATCTTGATGCATTTCAATATTTCTACCCTGTTGATCACAGCCGACCATGGCTTCTTGTTCCAGCAAAGTAAACTAGAATCTGCGGATCGTTCAAGCTTGACTGAAAAACCTGCGAATACATTGAAAAGCAAAAAACGCTATGTGATTGGGCATGGTTTACCAGAGAGCAAAGAAGCATGGAAAGGCTCAACCCAAGCTACGGCAGGCACACGATCTGCGACTGATTTCTGGATTCCAAAAGGGGCGAACCGTTTCCATTTTGTAGGAGGCTCACGTTTCGTGCATGGCGGCATCATGCCTCAGGAAATCGTAGTGCCTGTACTAACGGTAAAACAGCTGCGTGGTGAAAAGGCTGGACAGCGGACCAAGCGTAAAGTTGAGGTCATTTCTACCAAATCCACGCTGAAAATGGTCAATAACATCCAGAAGTTTGATTTGATGCAAACTGAAGCTGTCAGTGAGCTGGTCATGCCAGTGACCCTGTCGATTGCCATTTATGATGGGGATATCAAAGTATCTAGTGAAGAAACCTTGACCTTTGATAGCAGTACCGACTCTGTTGCCGATCGGGTTAAACAGGTCAGGCTGTCATTGTCCGGTACTGATTTTGACCGTAAGAAAGATTACTTCCTGGTACTGAAGGACAAAGACCTGAATATCGAAATGCAGCGCTATAAGGTCACCATTGATCTGGCATTTACCGATGACTTCTTCTGATAACGAATTAACGATAGAGCGTAGCCTACATGGAATCTGCTAACGATAAAGAACTGGATCAGCTGCTGAATGAACACTTTGCCGGGCGGGTGGTACGCAAGGATCTGACCAAACTGATCAAAGAGGGGGCCAATGTCCCAGTTTATGTACTCGAATACCTGCTAGGGATGTACTGTGCCTCGGATGATCCAGAGATCATTGAACAGGGACTACGTAACGTAAAGACCGTACTGGCTGAGAATTATGTCCGACCGGATGAAGCTGAGAAGGTGAAATCCCTGGTTCGTGAACGCGGCAGCTATAAAGTCATTGATCGGGTTACTGTGAAGTTGAATGAGCGTAAGGATAAATACGAAGCATCCTTTAGTAATCTGGGCATCAAAGATGCTGAGATCTCGGCAGGCATCGTCAAAGAGTATGAAAAATTACTTGTTGGTGGTATCTGGGTCATTGCTACGCTCAGTTATTATTTTGAAGAAGGACAGACTAGTTCTCCATTTGGGGTGAGTTTACTCAAGCCGATTCAAATGCCGAATATGAATATGGATGAGCTATTCAACGGACGCGCCGCATTAAGCACTGATCAGTGGCGGGAGAGTTTAATCCGTTCGATCGGCATGGAACCAGCTTCGTTAAAAGAGGACGTGCAATGGCACCTATTAGCGCGTATGGTTCCGTTCGTTGAAAATAACTATAACGTTTGTGAACTGGGACCACGCGGTACCGGGAAAAGCCATATTTACAAAGAGTGTTCACCGAATAGTATTTTAGTCTCCGGTGGACAAACGACTGTCGCCAACCTGTTCTATAACATGAGTAGTCGCCGTATTGGTCTGGTGGGCTTATGGGATGTGGTAGCTTTTGATGAAGTCGCCGGTATTTCCTTTAAGGATAAAGATGGCGTACAGATCATGAAAGACTACATGGCCTCAGGATCTTTTGCCCGTGGTCGTGAACAGATGGAAGCCTCAGCTTCGATGGTTTTTGTGGGTAATATCAACCAAAGTGTGGAATCTCTGGTTAAAACCAGCCATCTCTTGGCGCCGTTCCCTGAAGCCATGATTGATTCAGCATTCTTTGATCGCTTTCATGCCTATATCCCGGGTTGGGAAATTCCAAAAATGCGTCCGGAGTTCTTCACCAACCGTTATGGTCTAATCGTTGATTATCTGGCTGAATTCTTCCGGGAAATGCGTAAGCGTAGTTTTGCGGATGCCATTGAGAAGTACTTCAAGCTAGGGAATAACCTGAATCAGCGTGATGTGATCGCCGTTCGCAAGACGGTTTCTGGATTGATGAAGTTGCTCTACCCACACGGTCAGTTTAATAAAGAAGATGTACGCCAGTGTCTGGAATATGCGCTACAGGTACGCCGTCGTGTCAAAGAGCAGCTGAAGAAAATTGGTGGCATGGAATTCTATGATGTGCATTTCAGCTATATCGATAATGATACCTTAGAAGAACATTTTGTCTCAGTCAAAGAGCAGGGTGGTGGCGGACTGATTCCCGAAGGTCCAGCCAAGCCAGGTTTCTTATATACCATCGGGCTCAGTAATAAGGGCATGCCAGGCTTATACCGCTTAGAACTTCAAGTCACCAAAGGTTCAGGAAAATTGGCGACATCAGGCTTATGGAATTCAAGCAGTGCCAAAGAACAGGTCAAAATTGCTTTTGATTACTTCAAGGCCAATGCATCCAGAATATCGGGTGGCAGTAAGGTGCTGGAACATGACTTCCACTTACATGTGGTTGAATTACAGAATACCGGGCCGCTCAGCCATCTTGCCTTGCCAAGTTTAGTGGCTTTCGCTTCTGGCCTGTTAGGACGATCGGTACAAAGTCAGATGGTGGTACTGGGTGATATGAGCTTGGGTGGCTCTGTGACTCCGGTGGAAAGTATTGCCGAATGTCTGCAAGTTGCTTTTGATGCTGGTGCCAAGAAGGTTGCTTTGCCAATGAGTAGTGCGGCAGATATCCCAACGATTCCTGTGGAACTGTTTACCAAGTTCCAGACCAGCTTTTATGCAGATCCGGTGGATGCTGTGTTTAAGGGGCTAGGGGTGGATTAACTTTATCTCGAGCATGAGGAGTAGAGTTATGAGTTTTGTGCCTGTTTAAAATAAACAACCAATGAACCCCCATACCTATTTTTTAATTCTGGAATATATAGTTGTCCACTCATAATGCTCTCCTATGCAAAAAGAAGAGACGAAATTTGTCTAGGAGAGTGGTGGCTATTCACCCTGCTGAATATTGGTGTGCTCGGCAAAGGAATTGCTGCCTTTAATTCATGGCTTGCTCATTTCAACTGCCGACGAATTTGCTTTTAATTTGCGTCAGATTCGATTTTTTCTGCAATAACCGAGTAATTTGACGAGTGGAAAGATTCAGGATTTCAGCAGCACGGACCTGGGTAATACGATGATCTCTAACGTCTTGCAGAACTGCAAGACGTTGAATTTCTTTGTCAGACATAGTGATCAGCATCTATATTTTATATCCAGTCCATGATGTTTAAACCATCATAAACTAGACATTTTTATTGGTGAGAATATAGACACTTTAAATGGTTTCTAACAGATGAATTTTGCATAAGAGATTTTATGTTAAATAGAGAGATTTATTATTTCTTCAAAAATTAAAAAAACCGCCTATTAGGCGGTTTTTTATAAAATATCTCTAACTAGAGATATTTAAAACGGTAAAATTTGGTGGTTGATATATGATTTGTGTCTGGGAAAAAATCATCATTCCCGAAATTAAAAACATCAATATTGTTATTACAGAACTATATAATCGCATTCATTACTTATCAATCTTACTAGCCTAATATACTAACCTTATATTGTTACATTTACAATAAAAATATGATTTTATTATATTTTTTACTATTTTTTGGTTGTTTATGAGTTTGGTAAATATATATATAAAAAAACTTGATTATTCCTATTTTTAGTGTATAGTTACTTTAACTAGAAAAAAGTCTTGTTTCGGTAAATCTTCTTTAAGTATCGCAGTTTTAGTCATAAAGAGATGGATCCGGAAATTTGAACAACTCCTATAAGTGATACTCTGCTCCTCAAATGATGTTATAAACATCAATATATGGAGTATTTTATGGCACGTAGACCAAGAAGAAATCATTCAAACGACTTT
>NZ_VPAK01000036.1:0-17584 GCF_013419295.1 Acinetobacter sp. YH12094 | reverse complement strand
AATGGGAGTGCATGAGCTGTGGTACAGCTCATGATCGAGATATAAACTCAGCTCTAAACATTCTTGCGCTTGGGCATAAGCGTCTAGCTGTAGGAATCACCCTCTTTTAAGGGGGTGAGGATGTCAAGAATTGGCGAATCTTGAGATGAGTCAATATCAGCCTAAATGGTCTGATCATTTTCAAAGTAGTTATGAAACAAATATGCTGATTGATTTAGCTGAAAAATATGGTTTAAAAACGACGCCATATAACCAAAAGCGTTTGCAATATATGGCTCAAAGTAGCGTATTTGAAAAAATGTGGATGCGAATCAAAGAATTTTTTAGCTCGAAGACATAAACAAAACTGGATCTGGAATTAATCCAGATCTTCCGGTTTTGAATGGACTTTAGAGTGAAAGGCACGGCGCCGAGTTCGTTGCCAAGGAAGAGGGCGATTGAGCGCTTCTGGTGCATCACCACTCATCGAGCGCAGTCGTAAATGTAATGCCGCTTGCGCCATAAGGTTTGCAGAAACCGGTGCTGTAATAAAGGCAAAGAGCGTGATCAAGATCTCTGCAAAACCAAAACGGCCTTGAAATGCCGCATAAATAATTGCAGCTATTAGAAAACTTCCTAAGCCTAAGGTGCTCGATTTGGTCGGTGCGTGCAGACGCATAAATAAGTCGGGTAGGCGAACCATGCCAATACCGCCGACCAACATGAAAAAAGCGCCAATAACCAAAAAAATCGAGACCAAAATTTCCATGACTAATTGCATATTAATGGACTCCTAGTCGATCACGTGGCCAGTGGTGAAATAGCGTGCTAAAGCGGCTGTAGACACAAACCCAAGCATGGCAACCAATAATGCCCCCTCAAACATCGATGTACTTGCCCAATAAATACCTAAAATGACAATTAAACAGGTGGCATTTAAAAATAAGGTATCTAAAGCAAGTAGTCGGTCTACGATTGAGGGTCCCATCACTAAGCGGATGAGGCACAGTAACATCGAGATCGTCACCGCAACTAAACAGATGCCAAGCGCATACGGTAAAATTGTCATGTGGATTCTCCTGTATCAGCGCCAAAAATGAGGATGAGAGGGTGTTCATAGCGCTCTTTAATGGTTTGAATTTCCGCTTCAGGGTCATCCGTGCTCAGCGCATGGACCAAAATATCACCACGGTCTTGGTCAATCCCAGCAGACACTGTACCGGGTGTGGTGGTGATGATCATCGCAAGTAAAGAATTGACTTCCTCATGCTGTGTATCGAGAGGAACACGGAACCATTTCGGGTGCAGTTTATGTGTTGGCCCAAGGACTAATTTTGCAACATGGATATTACTGACAATAATATCCCACAGCACCACAAAGAATAATTTACATGCTGCCAGCCAGTTGATATTCGGCGTTCGGTCAATAAAAGGGCGAACCAATCGTGGAATAACAATGGCTAAAACCAAGGCCATGCAGAGTGTGGCCGCATCTAGACTGTGCGCTAACATCACCCAGCTCAGACCAACCATGACTGATACCAATGGATGCGGAAACCAGCGATTTAATACAGATGTTTTCGCCATGTTAAGGTGCCTCCATCGGTTTTAGTTGGGTCTCTTCAGGTAGTTTTTCTTCTTGTTGCTGTCCTTGAATTTGGCGTTGCTTATACTCAGAAATATGCTCGCCATGTAGAGTTTCAGGTGCAATCAATGCAGGAATGAGGTGTGCATTTGGATCGGCTGATTCACCACCATATTTAGTTTCAGGTAAATTTTCAGGATCATAAGGTTGAACACTGATGATTTGACCTTTTTCATCCTTTTTTAGCAGCAATGATTCATATAATGGATTGTTTTGAATTTGCTGCGCAGTTTTGTAGGTATAGTCATAGATCGGTGCAGCAAAAACCATATATCCCACAAGCGCTGTTAACAGCAGATAAATGGTTTTGTCATTACGAAGCGGTGCCTTATTCGGCAAAGCCTGATAACGCTGATATTCTTCAGTATCAATATCATCTTCTGGGCGAGATGAACGCCAGAAAAGCACAAAACCAACTCGAGTGAATGCGATAATACTGAGTAAACTCACCAACAATACGATCAAAATAATCATAATTTGGTAAGGTGAATTGGCCGTTGCTTGCAAGAGAAATACTTTACCCAAAAATCCACTAAATGGCGGTAGACCAGCCATCATCAACGCAATGATGAAATAGCAAACAGCAACGGTATTATGCTGTTTCATACGGGGCGCAATTTTAAAATGATCTTTAAATTCGCCACGTTGTGAGGTAATCCAACCCGAGAGAATATAAAAAGCTGCACCAATGATGGTACTGTGAATCAGGTAATAAAGCCCCGCAGCCCATGCATCAGTATTAAAGAGTGAAATCGCAACCAATATTGTCCCGATAGAAGACAAAATCATAAAACCGACAAAACGACGTAAGCGATCCGTTCCGATAGCACTATAGGCACCATAGAGCGAGGTTACTAAGCCAATCGGTAACAACCACTGTTGTAAGATTTCACGGCTAATCCCATCGTCAAACACAGTACCATTGACACGGAGAATGGCATAGATGCCGACCTTGGTCATTATAGTGAATAAGGCTGCCACAGGCGTGGTTGCCACAGCATAGGTCTTTGGTAACCAGAACCCTACAGGCAGCATTGCAGCTTTGATGCCAAAGACAGTGAACAGTAACAATGCACCAGCCACAGCAATACGATGTTGATCCGCTTCAAGCAAAGGCATAAGTCGTGCAACATCAGCCATATTTAAGCTACCTACACTGCCGTAAATCATCCCGAGTCCAATCAGGAAGAGGGCAGAGGCAAATAGGTTAATGGTGACGTAATGAATACCAAGCTGAAAACGTGCTTTGCCTTGACCATGTAAGAGCAAAACATATGATGCCATCAACAGGATTTCAAAGAACACAAACAGGTTAAATAAATCGCCTGTCAGGAACGCACCACACAAACCCATCAGTAAGAAATGGCACATGGCATGGAAATAACGACCACGCTCGTCCCATTCTTTGCTGGCAAACCACATCACTGGCACAGCAAGTCCATAGGTCAGCACCAACATGAAAGCTGAGAGTCGATCTAGGACTAAGACGATGCCGAATGGTGCGGCCCATTCACTCAGGTTATAAACCAAAACTTGACCAGAGCTGGCGATCATCAAATAACTGATAGATGTGATCAGCCCGAGAATGCCTGAAACATAACTGATTCCACGACGCCAAGGTTGTCGCCAGTCATGCGCCAAAGAACCAGAGCCGGGGTTGCCCAGCAGGACTAAAATAAATGCAGTAATTGCAGGAATTAAAATACTGGAAATCGGGCTATGCGTAGTCCAAAATTGGATGAAGTCATGCATTATGGCTCATCCTCCCGCGGGTCAATTTGCGGTATTTCTTCTTTGGAGTCCACATGATCTGTTCCGGTTTCATAGCGGCTACGCAGAGCCAATTGTACGATAAAGGCTGTGGTCGCAAAGCCAATCACAATGGCGGTCAAGACCAAGGCTTGCGGTAAAGGGTCGGTCGCTTTGGTGGTTTCAGTTAACACAGCCGGTGCGTTGACATGAATACGTCCCATGACAAATAAAAATAAGTTCACAGCATAGCCAATCATGGCTAAACCCAGCACGACAGGAAAGGTACGTGCCCGCAAAATCAGGTAGACCCCTGTTGCGGTCAGTAAGCCAATGGCTGAAGCGAGTAAAAATTCTAAACTAATCATCTTATTCGCCTCTTGGAACTGGACCAGACATACTCGAGTGACGCGAGTCGCCTAAGACGGAAATCATTAACATCGTCGCGCCCACCACGGTGATGTAAACACCTGTGTCGAAGAGGGCAGCGGAGGCAAGGTGCATTTCGCCTAAAATTGGAGGTGAGACATAGATATGGGCACTGGTCAGGAATGGGCGGCCCCATAGCCAAGCAGCGATCCCTGTCAGACCTGCAATGGTTAAACCAATACCAATCCACACTTCATATAAGCGACCTGATTTTGCACCAATCAATTGTTCGGCACGGTCTTGACCAAGCGCAATATATTGAATCACTAAGGCCAAAGAGGTAATTAAACCTGCAATAAAGCCACCGCCTGGTAAGTTGTGACCCCGTAGGAAAATATACAGACTGACCACCAAGGCCAAAGGCAAAATCCAAGATGAGGTAATACGGAACATCAGTGGCGACGGATTAAAACGATAGGTTAGACCTTGCGTAATGGTGGTGCCATGAGCACGCATACCATCCATCATGCACAGCGTACCAATTGCGGCAATTCCCAGTACGGTAATTTCACCAAAGGTATCGAAACCACGGAAATCCACCAAGATCACGTTGACCACATTGGTACCACCGCCAAGTGGGATAGACTGCTGCATGAAGAACCATGAAATGGAATTGTGATCACGGGTCATGATCAACCATGAAATCCATGCAATCCCTAGACCTGCAATAATCGCAATCAATGCATCTCGCCAACGACGTGACACGCTCGACTCATAAGGGGTGAGCTGTGGTAATAACGATAAGCTCATGAGTAAGAGCACGGTGGTCACCACGTCAACAGTAATCTGTGTCAACGCTAAATCGGGAGCGGAGAAACAGATAAACACCATGGTCACAACTAGACCGACTGCACCACTGATGAGGACGGCTTTAATCCGTTCATGGTGGAACCAAAGCATCATCCAACATGCAGAGAATAATAATAGCCATAGAACGATCGCGATGACCGGTGCATGTACCAGTTCACGGCTGCCTGTGCCGATGCCTTGCAGCCAAAATGGAACGGTGACGATGGCCACACTAAAGATCAAAATCCATAATAAATAGCTTTGTAATTTGCCATTTTCAGTAAAGCGACGGAACTTTCTTGAGCTGAGTAATAGATGCTTTAAAAATAAGTCGAACAGCACTTTACCTTGTAATCGACCCAAAAGTGGATCTAAGTCGATCCGGCGTAATTTGCCGCCCTTCGCCAATGCGAAATAGAAAACTAAACCACCCAAGAGTGCAATCACGCTCATCAAAAGGGGGGCATTTAAGCCATGCCAAATCGCTAAATGTGTACCTTCAAACGCAGTATTTTGAATACTCGCACGCGCGGTACTATTGACAATATGCTCAACCAATAATGCAGGGAAGAGTCCAACTAAAATACATAAAGCAGCCAGTAAGGTTGCCGGTGCGCGCATGCCAAACGGTGGTTCATGTGCTTCTTTATTAGGAACATCTTTCCCTAATGGACCATCAAAAAACACCCCATGAACCAAACGCACCGAATACGCGACAGCAAAGATACCGGCAAAGGTGGCAATGATCGCTGACACGATCATCACTGGCCCAGTCAGGTTGGCTAAAAGTTCAGTAAAGAACATCTCTTTAGAAAGGAAACCATTGGTTAATGGGACACCTGCCATAGAGGCTGCAGTGATCATGGTCAGCGTTGCGGTAAACGGAAGTAATTGCCATAAACCAGAGAGTTTTCGTAAATCACGTGTACCTGATTCGTGGTCAATAATCCCCGCGATCATAAATAGGGCTGCTTTGAAGGTTGCATGGTTAATGATATGGAAAATGGCAGCTGCAACTGCGAGGGGAGAGCCGATCCCAAGTAAACAAACGATCAGACCTAAATGGCTGATGGTGGAATAGGCCAAAAGTCCTTTTAAATCTTCTTTGAAAATGGCAAAGAAGGCCGCCATACATAAGGTAAATAAGCCAATAAAGGTGACCAAGTTGTGATACAACGCCGCGCCTGCAAAGATCGGCAATAAGCGCGCAAGCAGGAAAATTCCGGCTTTCACCATCGTGGCAGAGTGTAGATAAGCCGAGACGGGGGTCGGTGCCGCCATGGCATTTGGCAACCAAAAATGGAAAGGGAACTGCGCACTTTTGGTAAATGCCCCCATTAAAATTAATAGCAGTGTGGGCACAAAAAGCGGATGCTGCTGAATTTGGCTACTCATCGTCAAGATTTGGTCAATTTGATAGGTGCCCGTGATTTGCGCCAACAGAACAAAACCACCCAACATACATAGACCACCCATGCCTGTAATGGTCAAAGCCATTCGAGAGCCACGCTGAGCTGCGTCGTAATTGCTCCAATAACCGACCAAAAGGAATGATGAAATACTGGTGAGTTCCCAGAAAATGAGTAATAAAATTAAATTATTAGACAATGAAATGCCGAGCATGGCAGCCATGAACAGCATCAATAAAACATACAGTTTACTGAGCGAGTTCTTTGGACTTAAATAATAGTAGGCATAGATATAAATTAAGGTGCCGATCCCGGTAATGAGCAGGGAAAACAATAAGCCCAGTGCATCGAGACGGAAACTGAAATCTATGCCAACTTGAGTGAGCCACGGCCAAGTTTGAATGATGGTTTTGCCATTAAAGACATCTTGAGCCTGACTCAATAATAAAACTAAACTGCTGAGGCTGACGCCAATCGCCCCTAAAGCTGTTACCCCGCGAGAGAATTGCTTCAACCACGAGACAAGTGTTGTGCCTAGTATTAACGGTAACAATATAATAATCGGTAGCACACTCGTATCCATTGTCATGATTAGGCGGTGAAACCTAGGTGTATTTCATCTTTCAAGGATTATAGGACAGCAAAGAGCAGTCCAAAAATTCAATCTTGAAAGCCATGTGTGTCAAAAAAATTAAAAACAAGCTGTGTTGCGCAACTCGTAAAGCGATAGCAATTTCCGATGTTACTATGAAAATTGCAAATAAAACCGATCATATTACATGCGTAAAACAACATCAATCTTTTTTATGAACCACTTACACATTATACGCCTGACGAAACTGTCTAGACATCTATTGCGGCCTTGTTGCTGAATATTTAAACATCGAGGCTATGGATTACGCTCACTTAATCAGCCTCAGTTTTTTTAACTTAGCGGTTGGATCGTAACGTCCTGATCACCCCGCTGTGATAAAGCCCTAACCAATTCTTGTTGCTGTTGCTCGGTCAGTTGCGTCTGGATTAATTGCAACATGTGCTGGATCGTATCTGGGCTGTTCAGTGGCTCATTTAATTCAGTCTCTTCAGTTTTGGCTGGAAGCGATACCTTTGATCCGAGTTGCAACTGCTGATAAATCTGATCATAAGTTTCTTGTAGTTTTTCAGGCTGAATCTCACTGAGCTTTTTATTCTGTAGTTGTAAGCACTGAAAACGAGAAGCCTGTTCCAGCAGTTCAGGACGGTTGCCGCTGGCAATGATTTGGAGTCGTGGAAACGCTTGATTTAAACGGGTCAAAATCACTTGAGTCATGTTTTGATCGAGTTGGTGGTCTATGGCGTCGATCAATAAAATACCGTCACCTTCTTGGCACGGATATAAGCTATGAGGATTGAGCAGGCACAGGCGACGCACAATATCACCAATTAAGGCCACAAGGTTGCGCACACTATTCGACAACTGTTGAAACAACATGTCTTTGCCTTGATAGCAGACCATTAACTGTAATTTGGGGTGATATTGCAGATAAATATTGGTCACCTCGGGCAACACGGTCTCTAAGGCTTGTTTTAATGATCTGAGTGACGGCGCGTGTAGATCGGCCTGAGCTTGCGCTAGTTTTTGTCCAAAATGTGGCGTATCAGATGTGTTGGATGTCTCAGCTTGGGTTTTAGGATGTAATAAATTTTGAATTAATTCGGCACTTTGCGCATTTTCGATGTCGGATATTTCTCGGAACCACTCAAAAAAACGAATAAACGTAGTAAAGGGAATGGCCGAGATTTCATAAGCATGCAAAGGCTGAAAAATAGCAGGATTATTTTTATTGAGAATATTTACATCGTTGACGAAGCGTTCAGCAGGGTAATAGGCAATGAGTGGCAACCCTTGTAACGGATCAGCTTTGAGGGCTTTTTGATACAGCGCAACCATCGATTCTAATTGCTGTGTTTCGGCCTTACTGAGGCCGACGCCTTGACTGTTTAAGGTTTTATACAATTGCCATGAACAACATTGCGGGTCTTGGTCTTGCTGATCACTTGAAAGCTGAAATGCCCCAATGTCTTCGGGAAAACTGACCTGAATATCAAGTTTCGACTGTAAGCGATTTAACATGATGTCTTGATCGAGCATCACCACGCCTGCGGTACGCAAATCTTTATAGCGTGCAGCAAACCAAGTGAGGGCCTGGTAGCTAAAGCGCAGTAGGGAGGTTTTTCCGGAGCTTTGATCACCCAAAATTAAGGTAATCGACAGATCGTGGTAATTAAAATTGAGGGTGATATCAGTAAAATGAAGGGTGTGCTTGAGTTGAATCGATTGTATTTTCATGGTGCACCTTTTACTGATTTATTGTTTATTCACCTTTTTCATCATACTAGCTGACCGCTTGCGCCAAAGATTTGGGCATTTGACGTTTTAAGTGCTGCATCAAGTCATAAATATGATGGATATTTAAACTTACTTTAGCACGTGTGCAGGCCACGTAAAGTAACCGTAACTCTTCGTCACTAATTTTATAATCTTTATCGTTGAGCTTAAATTGGTAGTCATCTTCAATATGTACCCGATCCCATTCTAAACCTTTGGCTTTATGGGCGGTCGAGATGATGTAGTCGGCTTGATCAATCGGGGTGATTTTCGCCAGTGCCTTTTTCAGTGGGTCAGTACCGTGGTCATCGACCAACTTCACTAGCGGTTTAATATCGCTGCCGTCATTGGTCTCGCAATATTCATGTACATCATGCCATGAGTTAAACCATGCAAGCTCTGGGACATCGACCACGCGTTTACCTTGCTTGAGCATGGCTGCAGCATCGACAAAACGATTGAGTCGTGCATGATCTGCTTGCAGGCTGACTTTTTCACCTTTGACCAAACCTGCCAATAACAGTTCCATCGCACGTGCATTGGTACGACATAAAATGGCATCGCGCATCTTGGTATGCGGTTTATTGACCACTTTAGAGTTGAGCTGCGGATTACCCAATAACGGCACGGTTTCATTCAATGCGCCCAGCAGAGCATTGGCGTTCAAGGCAATTTCTTCACCAAAACGGAACGACGTGGTTAAACGTGATTCGGGTAAAGGGAGTTGCTGCATGGCATTGACTGCGCCACGCCATGCATAAATTTGTTGATGCGCATCGCCCACATAGATGACTTGGGTATTCCGCTGTTTCAGTAAAATCCCCAGCATTAGTGGGTCAGCATCTTGAGCTTCATCGAACAGCACATAATCCGCAGGAATATTCGGTTCAGACAAAGCCCAAAGTTTTAAATAAATATCGTGTCCAATCCCTGCTGCATGGTTCGGATCAATCGATTCTAACCAACGACGTTCAATCGCAGGATATAAGTGCTTTTGTAAGCTTTCGATATCGTCTGGATGCAACCAACTCGGTGCTTGTAGATGTCGTGGGGCAGGGTACTGTGAACTGGTCGAACAGAAATAACTAACAGCATTTGCCACCAGACTCGCCAAACGCGAAGGCATGAGTACATATTTTTCATAACGACCGCCCATCATACGACGTAGGGTGATCGGTTCTAGTCGATATTCTTTGGCAATAAAACTGGGACTTAAACGTGGTAGACGCAGTTTATCAGTCACTCCACGTGGAACACTACGATAAGCCAATGAGTGGAAGGTTCGACAGTCGACATTTTGATGAAAACGATTCTGTGCTTCGGTGGCAATGGCTTTGTTAAAGGCCAAGTACATGCCACGCCGCTGAGGCATGGCATCACTGATCATTTGGAGTGTGGTGGTTTTACCTGTGCCAGCATAGGCGATCACTTTAAATGATTTGCCTAGACGTGCGTTATCTATGGCAGTAGCCTGCTCATAGGTCGCGGTCGGTTTTTTAAGCTCTGGCACGGTTGCGTCTTAGTGCTGACGGTTGGCTTTTTCAACCAAACCGGAAAGGCCTTGACGACGAGCGAGTTCGTTAAGTACCAATTGAGGATCAATATCGAAATAACCTAGCATTACAATGGTATGGAACCAAAGGTCTGCCACTTCGTAAATCAGATCGTTTTTGTTGTCTTCATTGGCTTCGATTTTAAAATCTTTAGCGGCAATGATGGTTTCAACACTTTCTTCACCGATTTTTTCTAAAATTTTATTCAGACCTTTATGGTAAAGCTTTGCCACATAAGAGGATTCAGGGTCGGCTTGTTTGCGTTCAGCCATCATTTTACCTAAGTAGTCGAGTACTTCGACTTGCTCAGATTGTACATTGGACGCATTCATCGCAAGGGTATGTGGATTTGCTGATTTTGCACCATAAATTGCAGCCGGATCTTTCAATTGCGCATCGACAACTTCCCAGCCATTGGCAGTAAGTTTGCGATAGAAACACGACTCACGACCGGTATGGCAGGCAATGCCGCCATGTTGTTCAATTTGTAGCACAATCACGTCAGCATCACAGTCCAAACGGATTTCATGCACGGTTTGGAAATGGCCAGATTCTTCACCTTTATGCCATAACTTATTGCGTGAACGTGAAAAGTACACCGCTTGATTTTTTTCTGCAGTTTGCGCCAACGCTTCACGGTTCATCCATGCCACCATCAATACGCGTCCGCTTTGATGATGCTGTGCAATAGCAGGCACTAAGCCTTGTTCGTTAAATTTTACTTCATCGAGCCATTGCAGGTTGTTCATGAGGATTTCACCAATTCAAAAATCAAAAAATAAATGCCGCAGCATTTGAGCAGCATCATAGTGTAAGCCATCAAGAGAATGATGGGGAGTTAATTCTTAATCAAATTTTAAATTGCGCAGTTCAGCCGCAGAATCATCTGCAGACTTGCGGGCTATGTCGGCATAATTCATTTGCCCACATGCACCTGTTTTTAAGCCAGAAATCGTGATGGCCATTTCTTTGCGGAAAAACGGCAGCTGATACATGGCACGAAATGAAATATCACGCAGCGGCGCTGTCCAGCGATGATGTGATTGATAAAACGGTGTCAGCAGGCGGCTAAAAAATTGGTAAAACCGCACGGACGGCAACCGCAGTTGATGATACTGCTGCCAGAGGTTTTGCAGTGAGAAATCCTGTTGATATTGAAGCAGGGCTTGACTGGTGGCCCATGCGTCGAGCAGCGCCATATTGGCGCCTTGTCCAAGCTGCGGACTCATGGCATGAGCAGCATCTCCTAAGATACCGATACGACCTTCACCAAGTTTGCTCAGCACCACATCACGATAGTTGGCAGACAGCCATTGCTGCGGATCATCTGGATGTGGAATCACATGCGCTAACCATTCTGCAACACTCAGCCAGCGTTTCGAAACTTCAAGCAACCATTGCTGCTGTGCGCTTTTGGTTTTTAAGAATCCTTCTAAATCTGCTGTAGGTAGACTCCAGAAAATGCTCGAAAGGCGCTGTTCAGGCTGCGTTGGAATTGCTCCCGTAGGCATTACACCCATCATGATGTTGGAGCGGTCATAGAACTGATGCAAGATCTGCGGATTCAGCACTTCGCATTCAGGCACGATGATCCACTTTGCACCCCAAGGGTAGGCTTGGTTGAGCTTTTCCCATGCTTTAGGGCGTAAATGGCTGCGTGCGCCATTGGCGATCAACACGAGATCAAATTGACGTTGAAAGGATTGATCTGCGGATTGTCCAATCACGTTTATACCGTCACTGGACTCTTGAAGTTCATGTACCTCATGCGCCATGCACCACTCAACGTGTTGAGGATATTCACGGACTTTGGATGCAAGGACATGACAGAGTGTGGCACGGTGAATGCCGAGTCCATATGAACGTTCATCGGCTTGTCGATAATGACTGTTTATCAGCAAGTCACCGCCAGCCAGTTGACCTTCCAAACCGGTTACCAAAGCGCCAAGGCTTAAGGCGTGTTCCAAAATGCCTAAATGTTCGAGAACTGCCAGTCCGGCAGGTTGTAATAATAATCCTGCACCCACAGGTTCAAGTTGTGAGACTTTTTCATATAAGCAGATCTGATGGCCTTGAGCAGCAAGCATTGCAGCAGCAGCTAATCCTGCCGTACCTGCACCGATGATGGCAATGTTTTGAGTTTTCATTGTTTTAAAAGTTGATTTTATCTCAGCCCAATGTATCAAAGATGCTGCATAAAACCCAATAAAAAAGCCCTCATAAGGGCTTTTTTAGGGGTGGATCAGGTCTTACCAGTGTTCACCAGGGAATAAGCGAGCATATGCTTTTTGTACCCAATTGAGTTTTTCTTGTTTACCAATAGACGCTGAAGAACTTGGGAACAGGTTATAACCAATCGACATGAGTTTGTTATTAATGTCAGGAGCAATGGAGTAAGTGATCGAAGCCAAACGGCCCAAATTGGTCGCCACTTTCTTTGGACGTTTCACGATGGCATAGGCAATCAGGTCAGTCGCTTGTTCTGGAGAAAGCGTTGGAACGTATTTATAAATTTTGGTTGGAGCGATCATTGGCGTGCGCACCAATGGCATGTAGACCGACGTGATGGCAATATTATGCGAGTGAACTTCAGCGCTCAGGCAACGGCTAAAAGCATCTAATGCGGCTTTAGACGCAACATAGGCAGAGAAGCGTGTTGCATTGGCCAATACACCAATCGAACTGATGTTGATGATATGACCTTCACGACGAATCATCATTTTCGGCAGTAAATTCATCACCAAACGTACCGCGCCAAAATAGTTCAACTGCATAGTACGTTCAAAATCATGGAAACGATCGGTTGATTCATGTACGGCACGACGAATAGAACGGCCAGCGTTATTAATTAAGATATCAATATGATCGACGGAAGCGAGGATTCGTTGTGCCACAGCATCAATGGAGTCCATATCATTGAGGTCACATGGGAAAACATCGGCTTTACCGCCAGTGGCTTCAATTTCAGCTTTTACGGCATCAAGAGTTTCTTTGGTACGTGCAACCAGTAGAACATGTGCGCCTGCGTTGGCAAGGCGATGCGCTGTGGTTAAACCGATACCACTTGATGCACCGGTGATTAAAATGGTCTTACCGTTGACACGGTCAACGAAACGTTTCTCAAGTCTTGAATTCACGATGAGGTTCCCTGTTAAATCAGTTTTATTGTATTCATTTATCGGCCCGACAACGCTATGTGCAGGGCTGTTTTAAGTCAGCGGTATGATAGCGTTTTATTCAAAAAAAGCCATATGATAAGTAATTGATAATAAAATAATATTTAGAGTTTTTACTCTAAATTAAAATCCCTATTTACTCAATTTTTAACACATAAATATGTGAAAGAGAAGTGCTTTTATCAACATCGTTGCAACCTAAAAAAGTCGATTTTCAAGATAAATAAAATTGTAAATAAATATAGAAGCAGGGCCATAGATACCCAAAGTTGGAAGGCGGATTATGTGGGAGTGGTTATTTAAATGAAATGGAAATAAAAACAGGTCTTAAAAATAAGACCTGTGGATTGTGCAATTATGCTTTAAACAGCAGCTAAGGCTTGTTCTAAGTCGGCAATCAAGTCATCTGCATGTTCAATCCCAATCGATAAACGAACCATATCAATGCTGACACCGGCTGCTTTGAGTTCATCTTCATTGAGCTGACGATGTGTCGTGGTCGCGGGATGGCAGGCTAAACTTTTGGCATCACCAATATTCACAAGGCGAGTAAACAACTGCAAGGCATCGATGAAACGTGTGCCACCTGCAAGGCCATCTTGGACCCCAAAGGAAAGAATCGCAGACGGTTTGCCTTTGACATATTTTTGCGCCAAAGCATGTTGTGGGTGGTCTTTTAGGCCAGCGTAGTTGACCCATTTAACTTTTGGGTGTGCTTGTAAATATTCAGCCACTTTTTGCGCATTTTCAGTATGACGTTCCATGCGCAGGCTTAAGGTTTCCAAACCTTGTAAGATCAAAAACACATTGTGCGGGCTGATCGCAGCGCCCGTATTACGCAGTGGTACTACACGCGCACGGGCAATGTAGGCTGCTTCACCTAAAGCTTCGACATAATTCACCCCGTGGTAGCTTGGATCAGGGGTGTTGAGTGATTTAAAACGTTCAGGGTATTTGCCCCAAGGAAACTTGCCGCTATCGACAATAATGCCGCCGATCGAATTACCATGACCGCCAATATATTTGGTCAATGAATGCACCACGATGTCGGCGCCAAATTCAAATGATTTTTGCAGGACAGGAGTGGCTACGGTATTGTCCACCACCACAGGTATGCCATATTCGTGCGCAATTTTTGAAATCGCTTCGAGGTCAATAATATTGCCCAATGGGTTACCAATAGATTCGACAAAGACCAACTTGGTCTTGTCATCGATGAGGCTGCGCAGCGCTTCAGGGTTTTGATAATTAAAGAAGCGAACTTCAATGCCTTGTTTCGGCAGGGTGTGGGCAAACAGATTATATGTGCCGCCATATAGGGTCGAAACTGAAGCGATATTGTCGCCTGCTTCAGCAATAGTTTGAATCGCGTATGTAATGGCAGCCATACCTGATGCCAACGCCAAAGCGCCTATACCGCCTTCGAGCGCTGCAACACGCTGTTCAAGTACCGCCGTGGTTGGATTCATAATGCGGGTATAAATATTACCTTGAACTTTTAAGTCAAATAAATCAGCGCCATGTTGCGTGTTATCAAAGGAATATGAGGTGGTTTGATAAATCGGCACCGCAACCGCTTTGGTGGTTGGCTCCGGTGTATACCCCGCGTGAATTGCTAAAGTTTCGTCTTTATAGGTCATGATTGCTTCATCTAAGTGAGTCGGTTTTTTAAACAGTCTATCAGTTATATATATGAATAAAAGTGCTTTATTTCTAAAATTAATATCATAATTATTCATATTGTTGAAAAATTTTCAGCTAAAGATGAGCGAAATCATGCTGAAAACCGCATGTTTAAATTTTGTTCGCTATTAAACTTGTAACAATGCATTGAAGGCGTGTGCGAAACCTTATTTTTTCACGACTTTATGCGTATAATAGCCGATTATTTTTTCGCTCAATTGAGCAGGGGCAACTTTGTGTTGTTCCGTATATGTTTTGACTATTGAGGAGTCCTAAGTGGCCCAATATATTTACACGATGAACCGTGTGTCGAAGATGGTTCCGCCTAAGCGCGAAATCCTGAAAGACATCTCTTTATCATTTTTCCCAGGCGCAAAAATTGGTGTGCTTGGTCTAAACGGTGCAGGTAAATCTACCTTGCTTCGTATTATGGCGGGCGTAGATAAAGATTTCTCAGGTGAAGCACGTGCTCAACCGGGTATCAAAATTGGTTACCTTGAACAAGAGCCGCCATTGGATGAAAGCAAAGACGTTCGTGGTAACGTTGAAGACGGTTTACGTGAACCGTTGGATGCTTTGGCGCGTCTTGATGAAGTGTTTGCAGAATATGCAGCAGAAGATGCTGACTTTGATGCACTTGCAAAAGAGCAAGAGAAGTTAGAAGCAATTATCCATTCATGGGATGCACATAACATTGTCAACCAAATGGATCAGGCTGCTGCTGCGTTGAACCTTCCAGCTTGGGATGCAGATGTATCTAAGTTGTCTGGTGGTGAGCGCCGTCGTGTTGCACTTTGCCGTTTGTTATTGTCTAAACCAGACATGCTACTTCTAGACGAACCGACGAACCATTTGGATGCTTCATCAGTATCTTGGTTAGAACGTTTCTTGAAAGACTTCCCAGGTACGATCGTTGCGATTACCCATGACCGTTACTTCTTGGATAATGTGGCAGAGTGGATTCTTGAGCTTGACCGTGGCATGGGTATTCCATACCAAGGCAACTATTCTTCTTGGTTAGAGCAGAAAAATGCTCGTTTAGAGCAAGAACAGAAGCAAGAAGAATCTTTTGCTAAAGCATTGAAAAAAGAGCTTGAATGGGTTCGTTCAAATGCTAAAGGTCAGCAAAAGAAAAACAAAGCGCGTATGGAGCGTTTTGAAGAGCTTAACTCACGCGAATTCCAACAGCGTAATGAAACGTCTGAAATCTACATTCCACCTGGTCCACGTCTAGGTAACAAGGTTGTAGAAGTTGAAGGCATCAGCAAGTCGTTTGGTGATCGTACGCTTTATAAAGACTTATCATTCGTTGTACCACCTTGTGCCATTGTGGGTATCGTGGGTGAGAACGGTGCGGGTAAAACCACATTGTTCCGTATGATGACAGGCGAGCAACAACCAGATACAGGTACTGTGGTACTGGGTGAATCGGTTAAAGTGGCTTATGTTGGTCAGATTCGTGACACCTTAGATGACAACAAAACTGTTTGGGAAGAAGTTTCTGGCGGTTTAGACATCTTGAAAATTGGTGAATACGAAATCGCATCTCGTGCGTATATCGGTCGCTTTAACTTCAAAGGTCAAGATCAGCAAAAACGTGTAGGTCAATTGTCAGGTGGTGAACGTAACCGTTTACAACTTGCAAAAATCTTGCAAATGGGTGCCAACGTTATCCTGCTAGATGAACCATCAAACGACTTGGATATCGAAACTTTACGTGCGCTTGAGGATGCAATTCTGGTATTCCCGGGTACAGTCATGGTGATCTCGCATGACCGTTGGTTCCTCGACCGTATTGCAACGCACATCTTGTCATTTGAAGGTGAAACCCCTGAATTCTTCACGGGTAACTACCATGAATTTGAAGAATACCGTCGTAAACGTGATGGTGATGACCTTGTTGCAAAGCGTCAAAAATACCGCAAAATTGGCAACTAAGTTCCAGTTTTAAAATAAAAAAACCAGCCTGCGGGCTGGTTTTTTATTACTTAGGATGCAATGACTATACGACAATGTCTTCATAGGCATGATGTAAGACGTAGTCTGCTTGTTCATGGCCTTGTGCAGCGGCTTTACTGAGCCAAAGCTGTGCAAGTTCATAATTGCGGTCTAAGCCGAGTTCTCCACGTAAATAACCGAGACCTAAGCGATATTGGGCATCTTTATGACCTTTTAATGCGGCACTTAAAAAATTCCACATGGCATTGCGATAGTCAGTAGGGGATTGGTCTGCTGAATCCATAGTATGGTGACTGAGAAAGTCTTGATGGTGTTGAGCCGCAAGAATTTCAAAATAAGTCCCTTGGGCGTAATCACCCTCGGCTTCTGGAACCGAAAGATGCATTCCTTGCAACTTTGGATTCATCTGTTGTGACAACAGTGCATAAATTTTTTTCAGAGCTTGTATCATCATTGTTAAACTCCTTGTTGCTAAGTATAACCACTTGATTAATAAAAAATATTAACAGTAGTCATTCGTGCGCTGCGATGAATGATTTAATTGTTTTAAACAGATCACACTTAAGATGAAAATTAGCATGCTTGTCATGATATGTGAATAGGTATTAAAAAAATATTTATCAAATGGAGCGTAAAACTCTGTCCTTCAGGTCAGAGATATAAGCGACACGACATGAAGTGTCGTTTGATTTAACTAAGGACTATTTTCCTTGAGTTCTGATTGTTAATATAAGTACATGAAAACCCTTAAATTACGTATAAAAGACAAACATCGCAAGGTGTTAGACCAACTAGCATCAGAAGTGAACTTCGTCTGGAATTATGTCAATGATTTAGGGTTTAGG
>NZ_VPAK01000035.1:0-18000 GCF_013419295.1 Acinetobacter sp. YH12094 | reverse complement strand
GGCTTAGCATCAATTAAGCGAATCCATTTGGATACAAGATTTGTATTCAATCCATGTTGCAAAGCGACTGAAGCAATTGAAACGTCCGGTGCTTTACAAGCCTGAACGATCTGCTGTTTAAATTCAGGACTGTATGTTCTTCGTTTTTTCGCAAGAGATGCGATGGATGTCTGATTATTTGTAGTCATAAATTTAAGTCCCCACTTGTTTCTAAGTGGGGACTAAATTAAGGCTTATAGGATGAATTCATAAGGTGTGTTCAGCGGACGCTTACTGACAAAATTTATTTTATAACTACGTGTAATAAAGAAAATTATTTTGATCTGTCACACTTGTCACAGTAAAAAATAGAATTAAATGACATCACCATGATGTGGCATTATGACTGGACAATGGGAATTGGCTTACTGTCATTCAATAAAATTATATTGCTAATGCCGTATGTGTATTGGCAATATGTCCATATATATAGGTCTCTTTGTTTTGAAAGTACACATCAAAACAAGGACTCATTAAATTATCCTTATGGGCTTGAATCTTAAAAATTTGACACAAATGATTCAAATAATGATTGATCCAGTCATTCTGATTTTCAAATGAAGAAAATGGTCTAAGATTGGCATATAAATCTTGCAGATTCGCAACGATAGCCGAAATATCAGGATTGAAGAAAGATAATATAATCTCGTTGGTTTCAAATTTCTTTGCGATGTATTCACCATGCTCATCAGGCTGTATTGATGTAAGTTGCGCACCTGTTTCGGTATATTCAGAATAGGTCAATTTTGAGTTTTGAATATGGAAATGATGTACTTCTAGCTCTCGCATCATTCTTGATATTTTTAGGCACTTTGGCAGGTCTTCAAGATTGGATTTGGATAATTTAATAAAGAACTCAACTGCACGATCTAAAACAGTTTTTTCCCCTGTGCCAGCAATGATGCCATCCTTCTAAAAATAGAGCTTATCTGAATCATCCGAGAGGAATTCATAATCTTCGGTTGCTTCACGTTTATCAGCAGCAACGATAATACTATCTTCTAATTGGATTGAGATGATAAACGTCATACGAGAAAGTTAATGCTCTGATTGGGATTTTATTGTATTCTCACGACCATTATTGTCAAATTAAAAGGACATAAAGTGGCTGGTGGCTCTCAAATAATTATTAATAAAGAAGGAATTACTTTTATTACCCCTGCAAAATTCGAAGCAAAAGCAGGGCAGCATTTGTTTAAGAATGGAGCGAAAGTTTCAACTCAACTTCCGACCTTGCCTGTCGCTAACCAACCTTATATTCTTCAATATTTAGTGAAAGCGAAAGACAATATTCCACTTGCAAATAAGCCTTATTTTATTATTGATCAAGCAGGTAATTTGCAGAAAGGCGTAACCAATGCCGAAGGTTTAATGAAACTGAATACAACACCATCAGCTCAAGATCTTGTGACTCATGTGATGGCGAGTGAAATCGAAGAAGCGCAAGAAGTCGGTGGAGAAGAAGAATAACATGGCAACGTACTATTCACGATTACAGTTTAAAGTAAATCCACCTTTGCAATATAAAGACTTTTCCTTCCAGTTTTTAGTTGTTAACAGAGAACTAGGCAAGACAATTTTCAAAGACGAAGGAAACTTCGATGAAAAAGGATTTGGTAAATGGTTTCATATCTATCAACCGAATCGACTGTTGATGTATAAAATCAAATATCGGGGCGAGGTCATTAAAACGCTTACCGCCAAAGCCTATCCTGAACCCAATAAATGGAGTTTTTTTGAGTTTAAAACGACAGTCAGAAAAACAGAAAACGTTAAAGAAAATATACAAGAAATACGAATCAATGACGGTGAGGTTGCGTGGTATTTGGTTAAAAAGTCTGAACCTGTGATGACTTGGGCGCAACGTGTATTTAAAAAGCCATTGACGGAAAAAGATTGGGGAATTTTAAAAGCGAACAATCCACATTTGACTAATTTGGTCTCAATGGGTGTTTTGCAGCCTGGGCAGGTGGTAATTATCTCAAATTCAACCACAGCGAAGGAATTACCCGAATATAAAAAGCAAGCACAGCAGGCACATCAAAATTTAGAGCAAATGAAAAAGGATAAAGATTTTGATGCGGTGTTTTTCGCACAAAACTATGAATTTTTCTACGATGCATTATTGAGAGAAAACGCCAAGATTATTAATAAAAATATCTTTGAAGAAAATGACCATCCCCTAACGATTAAATTTAATAAGCAAGAAGAAGATGGATTTTTTGAGCAAAAGATGGCGGTTGATGCTTCTTTATCATTGGTTGAGGGACAAGCGCATCGGGTTTACAGATTACATGGTGAACTCGCTCTAAAGTATGCCGAAGAACAAGCCAAAGGCTCAGGGTTAGCAAACCCTAAAAATTTTACCCAGTTCAAACAGAAATATGCAAATTTGTATAGGGAGTTAGATAACGAAGGAACTAAGAAATTCTTGCGTTGGGATCAGTCGATTAAAACCACCAATATGCGCCGTATGTTGAAGCAATCAGCATTGTTTAGAGACAATAACTTTAAAGGCGGACTCAAAGAATACGCCAAAGAAATGGGCAAAATTGGTAAGTTTGCGACACAACTAAAGATAGCAGGCTATGTGTCTATTGGTGCAGATGTTGTAAGTTCAAGCGTAAAAGTATATGAGGCTGCACCAGAGGATAAAGCAAGAACAACAGTGGTTGAGACTGCTAAAGTTGGTACTGGTATTGGCTTAGGTGCACTTTCAACCGTACTGGTTATTGGTTTAGCTTCGGGTGGAACAGCATTAGTGGTAGTTGGTATAGTTGCTTTTTCTGCTGTACTTGCTACAAAAAGTGCATCAGAACTTACAGGATATGTTGTAGGTGAAGCCTATGACTATGTGGATGAAGCTAGGAATAAATAATGTTGGGAATTTTATTGTCCATGTTTGAAGATAGACCAGGTTTATTTATTAGTTTAATAGGTCTTTTTTTCTTTGTCTTACTATGGTTTTTTTTAATAAGTCTCTATATTTATACCAATATTTATTTAAAAGGAATTTGTAAAATAGTATATAAGGATGAGAAGAGATTTAAAAGATTAATGGAACCCTTTGATTTTTTTTATTTGAGTATCTTACCCAGTGCATATTTGAAAGAGATATTAAATATAAAATTTAATACATCATTTAAAGCCTACTATGGGAATAATGTATATTACAAAATAGGTGACTCTCAGTTAACAGAGTTGTTTAGAAATTATCCAATGTTCTTTTATTTTCATTACTCTTTCATGTTGTCAGGTTTTCTCGGTATATGTCTTCTATTTTTGGGTGTAGGATTAGAGAAGTATATTTTTTAAATAAATTTTAGCGTTCTATTGAAAACCGAGTTAATGTCTCGGTTTTTTTCTTAAAATAGCGGGTTATGTGTCTATTGCTACGGATGTTGTAGGTTCAAGCATAAAAGTATATGAAGCTGCACCTGAAGATAAAGCAAGAATAACAGTGGTTGAGACAGCAAAGTTAGGAACTGGAATTGTTGCTGGCACATTTACAGCAGCATTAATTGTCGGTTTGGCTACAGGTGGCACAGGATTAATTGTTATTGGAATTGTAGCAGTATCGGCTGCACTTGCTACGAAAGGTGCATCAGAAATTGCTGGCGTTGGTGCGGGATATATGTATGATAAAGTGGAAAGTATAAATGAATAAAATTATCAACTTATTGGTTTCAGATCATATATTTGCCTTGTTCGCTTTTGGTTTTATATTTATTCTTCTTTCTATATTCATGTATTTGGTATTTTATATATATTTAAATATTAATTTAAGGGGTGTTTGCAAAATTATATTTAATAATGAGAAAAAATATAGTAGTCCTTTAGAACCTTTTGACTTTATCGCCCTTAGTTTTCTACCAACTACTTTTTGGAGAGAGGTATTAAATATTAAATATAATAAATCTTTTAAAAAGTTGTATGGCAAGGAGTTTTATTACCAGTTAAATAAGGGGCAGTTAGTAGAGTTGCTTAGTGGGTATAGGTTTTACTTTATTTTTCAATATCTTATTTTTATTTCATCAGGTTTGGGATTATTGCTTTTAGTAGCAGGATATATTTTACAGCAAGATATTTAGATAAAGTATTGATTTATTGGGGGGAGGTAGATAAGAGACCTTTCAGATGCTGCCTTAGTAATGGCAGAAGAGAAAACCAGTCGAAAATATCGAATACATGGTGAACTCGCTCTAAAGTATGCTGAAGAACAAGCCAAAGGCTTAGGGTTAGCAAACCCTAAAAACTTTACCCAGTTCAAACAGAAGTATGCAAACTTGTATAGGGAGTTAGATAACGAAGGAACTAAGAAATTCTTGCGTTGGGATCAGTCGATTAAAACTACCAATATGCGCCGTATGTTGAAGCAATCGGCATTGGTTAGAGACAATAACTTTAAAGGTGGACTCAAAGAATACGCCAAAGAAATGGGCAAAATAGGTAAGTTTGCGACACAACTAAAGATAGCGGGTTATGTGTCTATTGCTACGGATGTTGTAGGTTCGAGCATAAAAGTGTATGAAGCTGCACCCGAAGACAAAGCAAGAACAACAGTTGTTGAGACTGCTAAAGTTGGCGCTGGTATTGGTTTTGGAATTTATGCAAGTTATTTAATTGTCGGACTTGCGACAGGTGGAACAGGATTAATTGGTATTGTTGCTGCTGGAGCTGCTATTGCCGCTAAAGGTACATCTGAGATTGTTGGATGGGGTGCAGGAACGGCTTATGATGTTATTGAAGAAAATGTAAGCAAATAAGTATGGAAATTATACTAATTTTATTTAAAAAGATTCCATTCATAACGTTGGGACTTTTATTTTTTATTTTGCTGTGGGTATTTTTCATAAGCCTTTATATCTATACCAATATTTATCTAAAAGGAATTTGCCAAATTTTATATAAGAATGAGAAACGATTTACAAGATTGATGGAACCATTTGATTTCTTTCATTTGAGTATGTTGCCCAGTGCCTATTGGAGAGAATTATCAAATATAAAGTTTAATACTTCTTTTAAAACCTACTATGGGAATAATGTATATCAAAAAATAGGTGATTCCCAGTTAAAGGAAATGTTGAAAAAGTATCCTGTATTTTTTTATCTACATTACTTTGTTATAGTGTCAGGTATTTTAGGTACTTTATTTATGCTTTATGCATACATTCATGCACATTATTTTTAAAAAGATTTGAAACTCTATCAAAAACTAAAACCGAGTGGCTTTGTTGCATAAATATGTAAGCATCTGATTTAAATAAATTTAATTTTGGATCAAAAAACAATCAAAACTTTTAAAATCATATAGTTATGAAATCTTTGTGCAACATAGCCGTTTGGTTAATATTCCTGAATAATTTCATAGAGTAAGCTAAATTAACATAATACACGTTATACGAACACCTCTTTGACACTTGTCAAAGATCAATGATTTTTAGATATTTTTTTCACTTTAAGGTAAGCACAGATACAAATTAAAATTCCTGAGAGTACCCAAACATAAGCACCGAATAGAACTGGTTGGCTGTTCTTGCCATCTATAACCAAAATAGTGACAAGACCATAGCACATCATTGCTAAAGTTATACAGCTCCAACGAAATGCCTTGGGATCATTTTCATCTAATAAAAAATATGTAAAAACGAGTGATAAATTTGCCCAAATTGGAAAAACTAAAATAATGGGAAATATTAAAAATTGTAAGAAAAATGAATATACAAAAAGTTCGTATCCTTTCATGCCATCGAATACAGGAAGTAACCAAGAGACAATCAGAATTAAAACAGCCATTAATGAAAAAAAATCGAGGACCTTTTCTTTTGATAAAAATTTCATTCTGAATAATTTATATGTAATTCACCGTAGTTTACTTTAAACCTATCACTGAACATAGAATGTAAAAAAGCCCGACAGGATGTCGGGCTTTTTTTATGGCTTAAATTTCTATAACTGAGTATTGATCTGATAGCGTGTATTACGTCCCCCACCTTCCAATTTGACGATACAACCTTTCTCAAGTAAGTCAGATAAATGACGAGTAGCTGTCGCCTTACTTGTTTTAGCAACTTTTTGATATTGTGACGCGCTAATACCATGTTCAAAGCCATTTTCCCCACCGTCTAATAAACGATTGAGGACTTTGCGCTGTTCTTCACTCAGGGCTAAATTTGAATATTTATGCCAAAACTGGCTTTTAAATAATGTCCGATTGATCTGTACTAAGGTTTTTTCAAGGCTATCATTCAATGTATCTAAAAACCAAACTAGCCAATCGGTGATATCAGAATCATTTTTTTGAGTTTGTTCTAATATCTCATAGTAACTTTTACGTTTATTCAATATCGCAGTAGACATAGCATATAAACGAATGCTCTGTTCATCCATTTGAGCTAAAGAAAGGTCTGTAAGTGTACGTGTAATACGTCCATTACCATCATCAAAAGGATGTAGGGTAACAAACCATAAATGGGTAATACCTGCACGTAACAGAGGATCAAGCAATGAATCATTTAGACTTTGATTAAACCAATCTATGAAGGCATTTAAGCGTTCTTCTAAGCCTTGTCTTGGCGGTGCTTCAAAATGCACTTTAGGATAGTCCAATCGACCTGAAACGACCTGCATAGGCTCTGCCCCCCTAAGTTGACCAATGCGTAAACGGTGCATTGTCCAATCTGGGTCATTGAAAAGCCAACGATGCCACTGCATGAGACGATTAACAGTCAATGGTTGCTTAACATCGTTAAGCGCATCTAGCATGATATTGGCTAAACCTTCTGATCGATCTGAGCTTGGATAAGGCTGTTCAAGTGTGACACCTAAGCGTTGAGCTAGAGATGATCGTAGTGAAAAAACATTGATCGTTTCGTTTTCAATCGCAGATGAAGCAACAAGATTGGCAAGCAGAGTATCTAGGGTGAATTGCTCTTTTGCTAAATCATGCTGACTTTGCCCCAGAATAATCCCTATTTTTTGATGTATCTGTCTGGTTTTAGGTAAGATAACTGAATCTAGCCATGTAAAATTTGTCCAGTTTTCTGTTTGCCAAATCCATTTCTGCATTTTCAATCGCTCATCTAAAATTTCAGATGAGTTGAATATAGCACTTATTCGGCTCATAACAAGAGCCGAATATGATAATTAATCAGCTCATTTTTTATAGGACATTTTAAATAGTTTATCGCATAGACATTTTAATTGGGGAATAACACAAAAAATGGGAGCTAAGCTCCCATTTTTAATGAATATTTTTAAATAAGGCTAGGATGTGCATCTAAGATTCTAATTAATGTTGCCGCTGGTCCTGTCGGATAGCGTCGGCCTTGTTCCCAGTTTTGCAGGGTGCGATGACTGATGTGGAGACGTGCAGCAAATTCGCTTTGACTTAAACCAGTTTTTTCTCGGACTTCCTTAATATCAGGTAATTCAAGTTCGGTTGTTCGACTTGCTTTGATCTCTTTGCGTTTGATTGCTCCAGCTTCTTTAATCGAAGCGACCAAGTCATCAAATAAATTGTTATCCATGAAATTGCTCCTTCACGAGTTGGCGCAGAATGGCGGTTTCTTTATCCGTTAGATCATCTTTTACAGATTTTGGATAAGCCACCAAGAAAAAGATTTGATCATCCTCATTTACCCAATAGTAAATTACTCTGATACCGCCACTTTTACCTTTATTACCTTGAGCGCAACGTACTTTCCGAATGCCACCACCATTCTTGATCAAGTCACCTTTATCAGGTTGAACCAATAGATCTTGTTGAAGTTGACGATATTCCTCATCAGATACAAGGTCTTTGATTTGCTTGGTAAAGATACTAGTTTCAATGAATAACATAGATTCTATGTACGTCAATGGCGTACAAGTATTCTAGCAGTTTCCACATTAAAAAACGAGAGCTGCTGCCCTAATAACCAAATAGAAATGTCCTATATGGACATTTCCAAGTCAAGCACAGGATTCAGATTTCGTTGTTCAATCGCTGTTTTCTGTGCTTGTCTTCGTGGCATCTTTTGAGAACGATTGCGTTTGTTTTGGTGTTCCAGTTCTTCATGCTGTTGTTGGATATGATTCAGAACAGCACCCAACCGTTTATTCTCAACAATCTCTCGCTGATTCAGCTGACTTAATTTATCGAAGATACTGTAATTGATTTTTCTACCTTGGTGTTCAATGGCTACCGTACCATCCGGGTATTCCAGAAACTCAATATACTTGCCGATCAATCTTTGATTTTCTTCTGTTTTTTTCAGGATATATACGCATTTATCATATGTAATCGTCAGGCTGTTTGTAACTTTGCGAGGTTCACGCCAGGTAAAAATATCATTTAACTCGTCAGCAGTTTCACTGACAGTCCGGTGTAGATCCTTGGGATTAATGGCCATCTTGGCAAATTTACGATTAAATTGCTCAATAAAGCAGGGCAACCATGCATTGGCTTGCTCAATCGAACTAATGCCTTCCAGACGCATTTCTTTAATCAGACGGTCTTGAAGCGTTCTATTGGCTCGTTCTACACGGCCTTTAGCTTGTGGTGAGTTGGCGAAGATGATATCGATATTGAGGGTACTGAGCACACGTCCAAATTGCGTGATCTTGGTGTCTTTATTGCTGCTTTGATTCACCCTGAAGACTGAATGTTTGTCGCTGTAAAATGCTAAAGGCTTACCGTGCTGTTCGACATATAAGCGTGTTGAAATCATATAGTCAAAGGCTGATTCTGATTCACAGAAGCGTAAATGCTGTAATTTTCCTGTGGCATCATCGATAAATACCAGTAGGCAGCACTTGGCAGAACGGCCTTCAAACCAGTCATGATATGAGCCATCAATCTGGATCAGTTCACCGACGCAATCTCGGTTATAACGAGGCTGATACGGTCGTTTCAGACGCTTGGCGCGAGGAATCCATAAATTAGCTGCAATCATCCAAGAACGTAGTGTTTCCACTGAAATATCAAATCCATGAACAGTGGTGAGCTTTTCATGCGCTAAAGTGGGTCCAAAACCGTGGAATTGCTCAGCAACAAGATTGAGGCACTTGAGCCTGATTTCTTCAGGAAGCCTGGAGTTGCTGGTTTGGCCACGTGCAGCATGTGCTAATGCAGCTGGGCCTTGAGCTTTATATTTCTGCAGTAATCGTCTGATTTGACGTTCTGAGATATGAAGTAGCTGAGCAGCCTGAGGTTGAGTTATGCGTTGATCGCAGATTTCCTGCAAGACCGACAATCGTTTAAGTTCTTTATCCGACATAGACACCAACATATCAAACCGTCCGCTAAGGAAATTGCAAAAGTGCATATTCTAAAAGCGGACATTTTTACTTTGGAGAAACCGGACATTTCTACTTTGGGCTTACATAATTAATTAATTAATGGATGTTCGTATAGATTACTTGCATATTGTATTCGATCGAATACAATATGGTGAGAAGAGAAGGAATACTCATGATTGAAATTAAACGTCTGCCAGAATTTGATGAATGGTTAGATGGCATTAAAGACAATATGACTCGTATCCGCCTGAATCGTCGATTAGATAAGGTTCAACGTGGAAATTGGGGAGATATTAAACCTCTCCAGGATGGCGTTTGGGAAATGAGAGAATTCTTCGGTTCCGGATGGAGGATGTATTACATCCAACATGGTGACGTAGTGATTGTAATGCTTGGTGGAGGAGATAAATCAACTCAACAACAAGACATCGATCGTGCAGTCAAATTATCGAAAACATTGGAGGATTAAAATGGTTAAAGTCGCTGATTTACCAAGTTTTGATATGGCTGAGTCACTCAAAACTGAAGAAGACATTGTGATGTATCTCAACATAGTTCTTGAAGAAAATGATCCAGCTGAATTAGCTCATGCCCTTGGCGTAATTGCTAAAGCTCGTGGCATGACTCAAATCGCTAAAGAAGCAGGGATTGGACGTGAAGCACTTTACAAAGCCCTACGTCAGGATTCAGCACCACGTTTTGATACGATTAATCGTGTAGTGAATGCTTTAGGCTTAAAACTCACAGTACAACACGCCTAAAATATTAAAAAATATAATAAAAATGGGAGATTAAAGCTCCCATTTTTTATTTCGTATAAGGTGTATTATGTTAATTTTAGGAAATCTTTAGAACCACTGAAAATAATCAACTTAATTACGAATGACTTTATATTTTTTTCTATGTGAAGTACCTTTTGTAATTATTCTTTTAATGATAAATTAAAATTAAGCATTTACACAAAATTTAGAACAGTCTCAAAACTTTATTTTCAACTATTCTATATATATATCAAAGCTATAGAATTCTTTAGGTAAGCTTGTATCATCTAGGGTATTTTTTGCTACTACCTGATACTTTAAAGTTCCGTCACTCAGTTGATATTCCGCTAGTTGATTTGAGTAACTAAGCTTTTCTTTTTTCAATAGTTTTAATTTTAATTCATTTAATACATTTATATCTGAATTTTTCAAAATAAAGCTTACTGGTCCACCAGAGGATAAAGAAATATAAGTTAATTTATTATTATCTTTTTTATATTTCAAATAAACTTCCGTTTGAGATAAATTAGGAATATTAATATAATGATAAGACATATAAGGATCGCTAAAATCCTTGCTATACATTTTTTCTTTTTTTCCTAAAACAGGATCAATATCCTGAAAATTATTTTCTTTTGCTTTTTTTATAACATACTCAGATATTTTCAAAAAATCATTTTCTGATATCCAATCTCTTAGAGATCCAAAATATTCTTTATCATATTCATCATTTGTCATAACAAGTTTCTCAATTTTAGGAATAATATTTATCTTCTGATGGTTCTCAGCAGGATTATCTTTTTCATGACAACCCATTAGTGCAAAAACACATAATATCAATAAAGCATGTTTAGTTACCATTTTATATAATCCAAATCATTCATTGCAGGAACATACTCTTTAATTAATTTTTTAGGATCTTCTTTCGTATATTTACTTGGATCTGTTGGAAATACTTTATATGGTGTTCCTGCTTTTTTAAAGTCATCAAAAAGCCAGTAAGGAGTAACTGCTCTAATATATACATAATACGTTCCCGTTTTCCCTTTCCCTATTGGTAATTCAGGTATATAAGGTCTTAATATTTCAAGCATTGTTTCTGCACATGGGCTTTGTTGCACAAACCTATCTGTAAAGGCTTTTTCAGCGATATAATTTTCAAATGAAGAAGCCTATTGGTCGTAGTGCTTTTGGGAACTTATATCTAATTGGGAAAAATACGAGATCAAAAATAGTCATTAATATTAGTGACTTAAGAATTTATCCAACAATAAGGGAAGGTACAAATAACACTGAATTACCACTTTTAAGATCTCTTTTATCAACAATAACAATAGAAGGGTCAAGAAAAGCAATTGATATTTATGATCAGAATGAAAAACTACTTTTTGATCGTTGTTTAACTAATTTAGGCGAACTGAAAGACAATGAAATTTATGCTTATGAACCGCCTGCTGTACTTGGTGGAAAACAGCTCATAGAGAACATGAAAAAAGTTGATCTATTTCAATATATTCCTTTTGTGGCTCAACTCGATAAATTCCAAGTCATGCTTGATATTTCTAAAGAAGTTGATTGCACCGCAAAACCTTAAGTAATGAGTTGGGTGAATGTGTTTGGGAAATTAAGCAGAATACATGGGGTATTGCTTTAGAAATTAAGGCTAGTGAAAACCTACTTGAACAAACAAATATTCGTTTCCAAGGCCAATATTACGACAAGGAGACAGGTTTACATTATAACCGCTACAGATATTATGAGCCGCATAGTGCAAGGTATGTAAGTAAAGATCCAATAGGACTAGAAGGTGGATTGAATAACTTGGCTTATGTGAATGATCCTAATTTGTGGGTCGATCCAGAAGGATTAAATAGTTTTAATTTTGGTGAAATGTTTGGAATTCCAGCAAGTGCTCAAGCTAGAATAGCATATGAAGGACAGCGTAATTATGATTGTTGGATGAAAACAGGGAGACAATGTGAAATTGCAGTAGAACCTTTGTTTGATTATGTAATATGTACTGGAGGATTCTCAGCATTTGGAGGTTCTAAGATATATAATTTACATAATGGTAATGTCTATACCGCGGGTGGTATTTCGTTAACTGGAACTAAAGATATGAAAGATCATGCAAAAACGGTAGGAGATATTGCTGAAAAAAGTATAGATAATAAATTTAAAATAGGAGCTACTAAGCTGAATAAACTAAGAAAAATGTTTAGTGGTAGCTGCATGGCAGGATATATATTAAATAAACCATCAGGTTTGACAAATTCAAAAGCTACTGATGAATTTCTAACAGGCATGGGAATATCTCAGAGTGTTGGATGGTGGGGAGCTAGGATTGGAGTTACAACTCCTGCTGGCTCCTTCTTTGATAGGAATGGACCTGTTGGTGTGGAAGTTGGTATGGGTACTCCTGGAGTAGATATAAGTGTAAGTGATAGTAAGCCTACTTTAGTTCGTACACAAGATTAGAGGTTATAAAATGAAAAAAATACTATGTTATATTATACTATCTCTTTTACTTATAAACTGCACATCATTAAATAATAGTAAAAATGATGAAATAGATTTAAAAGAATTATCTGAAAAACTATTTAAAGAATATAGTTTTAGTTATGAGACTCTCCGGAAAAAAAGCTCTACTCAACTTGTGGTTTTAAAAATAAGTAAAGAAAATTTCTCTAATAATGATTATGAAAAAATAAAAAAAGCGTTATTAGCTGATAAATGGAGTTTGATTGATTCATATAATAACTATTATAGTTTTTGTAAAACAAATGATTACTCTGTTGATATATTAAATCCTATTTATAGTAAACATTACTCAAGAGATGGTGATGAAGTTAACTTTACTAGTAATGATTATTGGTATTTCGCTTTTTATTACAATAAATTAGGGATTAATACATGTATGGAATATTACAGAAATTAAAACGCCATTTACTCGCTGAGAATAATTTAACTTTATTTGGTTGAGAAAGATGAATTAGAACGGGTTATATTTTATCACTGTGTAGGTACTCCACAAACTCTCATTAAGTAAGCGTCTGCTGATGCGCAGCAAGTCAAATATATCAACAGTTCAGAGGGAAAAGACAAAGGCCAGCTTAAAGCAATTGTTTATCCTGATGGTTTAAAAGAACAATTTGAACATGATGAAGAAGGACGCTTGCTGAAGCATACGGATACCAAAGGTTTAAACACGCAGTACCGTTATAATGCTGCGGGTTTGCTCGAACAGTGTATAGATGCGAACCGCCATCAAATTGGCTACCAATGGGACAATCAAGGGCGTATTCAAAAGCTTACCAATCAAAACCATGCGGAATATTTATTTAGTTATAACCGTTTTGGGCAATTGGTACATGAACAAGCTTTTGATGGGGAAGAAAAGAACTATAGCTACAATGAAAATGGTCAATTGTTTCAAATTCGCCAGCCGAATGTTTTTACTCAATTTGCCTACTTTGCTGATGGCATGATTGCATCAAAAACTTATACCCATGTGCAAACGCGTCATAGCCAAACCGAAGAGTTTGAATATAATCTGAATAACCAACTGAGCAAAGCAAAAAATAAAGAAAGCCAAAGTGATTTCTATCGAAATGCGCTTGGGCAATTGGTACGTGAGCATCAGCATTACAACGTGCCAAATTTAAAGCCGATGACAGCTGTATTGCGTTATGAGTATGATGAGTTAGGTAATTTAACGAAAACGATTCGTCCCGATGGGCAAGTTCAGACCAATCTAAGCTATGGTTCAGGGCATATCTATGGTATTGCATTTAATCAACAAGATATGGTCGCGTTCCAACGTGATGACTTACACCGTGAAACAGCTCGTATGTTGGCCAATGGCTTAATTCAAAGCAAAAATTATAATGATGTCGGTCTGCTGAGTTCACAAATTATTCGACCAGAACAAGAAACTGCAGGTCGTGTACAGCATCGAGCAGAACGGCATTATCAATATGATCAAAATTATTTGCTCACCCAAGTGAATGACAGTCGATTAGGTAGGCTGACGTATCAGTATGATGCAATTGGCCGTTTAACACAGATTCAAAGCCCACACCAAACTGAAAGCTTTGCTTTTGACCCAGCAGGGAACTTGATTGACCCGATTGCCACGCAGGCGTCTCAAGTGAAAAGTAATTTGATCGCTCAATATCAGGGTAAAAACTATAAATACGATGCGCAAGGCAATGTGATTGAAAGCAGCCATGCAGGTAAAACATTAAAACTGACGTGGGATAACCTGAACCGTTTGATCCAAAGTGAGCTTAATGGTCAGGCGACTGAATATGGTTATGATGTATTTGGAAGGCGTTTATACAAGAAAAATCAAAATGCGCAAACCCTGACCTTATTCGGCTGGGAGGGTGACCTGATGATTTGGGAGTCGCAGCAATCTAAGAATGCCAATGAAAACTACACTAAGCATTATGTCTATGAACCACAGAGTTTTGTGCCACTACTGCAAACGGGCTATACAGGTTTTATCAAGCTTTTAGAAACCCCTGACTATGCTCAATTTCAACATGAGGATTATTCAGTTTATAAAGATCCGATTTGGAAGCATGAAACGAGAAAGAATAAAGCTGAATTAGAAAAAGTTGCCTTTTACCACTGTGACCAAGTAGGAACACCTCAGACTTTAAGTAATGAGTTGGGTGAGTGTGTTTGGGAAATTAAACAGGATACATGGGGCACAGCTTTAGAAATAAATACAGGTGATAACCTGCTTGAGCAAAGTAATCTAAGATTCCAAGGACAGTATTACGATAGTGAAACAGGGTTACATTATAACCGTTATCGTTATTATGAGCCGTTTAGTGCAAGGTATGTGAGTAAGGACCCAATAGGGTTGTTTGGAGGGTTGAATAATTCTGCTTATGTAAGTGATCCAAATCTGTGGATTGATCCAATGGGGTTGCAAGATAAAAAAAATAATGGTTTTACTCAAAAAACTCTTGAGCTTATGGCAGCCTCTGATAAGAGAGCTATAGATTTGATAAAACGTGAAAGTTCTTTTATGTCTGTAGAGAAGAGAGAGGCGAATGCAGAAGCTTACAGGCAACAACAATTAGCAGCAAAAGTTAAAGAAGATGAACAAAAAAGGAAAGAGAAACGAAGAGAATATAGTGGACAGATGGGGATTAATCAAATGAATGTTCCAGGAAAGTCTCAAGTACCACAAAAATCATTGACCCAAATAGCTAAGGAAAATGTAAAGACTACAGGCACAATTGGTGAGTTTTCAACAAAAGCAATTGGTGGATTTAGTGGGGCAGTAGGGTTAGCAGATTCTCAAACTGCGGATGGTAAAAATAAAAAATGTGGAATAGCCTATATTTGTCCTTCTTTTGGAGCAGCAGTAGAGGTCACTGGAAGTATACAAAAGTTAGTAAGCACCTCAAAGTTGAGTTCAGGTATTAGCGCATCAACTTGTGTAAATGGAGCAGCAGGTGCTTTAGTTGGTGCTAAAGGTTCAGTTTGTACTACAAATTTTGATTCGAGTGGGATCGATTTGAAAAATAGAACAACAGGAATAAAAAGCCCAAAAGATTATGCAAGTGTAGATAACTATACTGGGACTGCGGGTCCAGCTATAGGCGTTGCTTTAGGGGCTGATGTATCTTTTTGTCCTCAAATAACAATTTGCAGTGCACCCAAATAATATTTTGTTTTATATGGAATTTTTATGAGAATTTTATTGTTGATTTCACTGACTCTAGTATTGGGAAGTTTGGGAGGATGTATAAAGTCTAATACCGAATCAAAAAAATTGGAAGTTATACAAGTACCTTGTGAGATATATAATGAAAATGGAATTATTGGTTGTGGAAAAATACCAATAAGTCTAAAAGAAGAAGTTAATAAAATATTATCTCCACATTGTAATAGCAACTTTGATAATTTCAATGCAGCAACAAAAAAATGTTTGGAAGAAAATAAAAAAAGAGTAAGTGATGCTTATTTTTTAGGAAATTTTACATATTACGGAAAACATTTTATAAAAAATGAAGATGCTGGATTAGAACTGATCAAGTTTTCAGCAGATAACCAAAATCCAGAAGCAAATTTGTGGCTCAGCGAATACTACGCAAAAAATGGTAATATTCAACAATCCATTAAATATCTTAAAATTGCTTCAGATTTAGGAAGCCCCTTGGCTATGCATAACTTGGGTGCAAGATATAGTAGAGGTTTGGGTGTTGAGAAAAATATTGAAAAATCATTGCTATTATTAAATCAATCAAAAAAATATATTGCAGCTTCCTATTCTGAAATAGCTTTGATTGATTTAATGAATGGGGATGTGGATAGTTTTGTTAAAAATAATAATATTGCAGCTGAAAATAAATATTGGTTTGCTCTTGCTGATCTAGCAGCTCTATATCTCGGTGAAATGCCTAGTTTTGAAGAGTACTTGGATTTAGAAAAAGCAGATGAATTGGCTAATAAACTAATAAGTCATGATGTAATAACAGGAGATTTTATTAAGGCTAGAGTGTTGAAGCATAAAAGTGAAAAAAATCCTGAAGTTTGTAAATTATATAAAAAATCATTTGAAAATGGTTACTTGCCAGCTGGAATTAATTTGGGTGCTGAATATTTAAAAGGAAATTATTGTGAAAAGGATTACCATCAAGCATTAAATGTTAATTTAGTTTTATTTAAAGTTGGGAGCAATGATATAAAAATTGTTTCAGCATCAAACTTAGGATTTATATACTTAAATGGTTTAGGTGTGCCAAAAGATATTGTTCGATCTAAGGTGTATTTGGAATATGCTGCAGAGCATGGTTATCAGCCCGCACAAGATATGCTCAATAATTTGAAATAAACTTTGGGGTTGTACTAGATTAGCAATATGTTAATCAATGAAAATAAAGCTAACTAACTGTAAATTAGGTAAGAAAATCCAATTAAAACTACTTGAATTTTTCGTGCTAGAAGTTACTGCAAGAGCTGCTGCTGATTTATTAAAAATTCATAATAATTCAGCAGCACTTTTGTTTACTAAAATTCGTAAAATTATTGCTTATCATTTAGAGATAGAAGCCTTTGAAATATTTGATGGTGAAATTGAGTTAAATGAAAGCTATTTTGGTGGAACTCGTAAGGGTAAACGAGGGCGTGGTGCCGCTGATAAAGTTATTTTTTGTATTTGGATTATTGAAGCGTAATGTAAGGTTTATACCGTTGTTGTTCCTGATACTAAATTTAGTACTTTAATGCCTGTAATTCTAAGAAAATTACTCTAGATAGCATTGTCTATACTGACCAATGGCGTAGCTACAATGCCTTGGATGTTGCAGGTTTTTGCCATGATAGAGTTAATCATTCAACTCATTTTGAAAATGGGAAAAATCATATAAATGGAATTGGGAATTTTTGGAAACAAGCGAAAAGAATATTGAGAAAATATAATGATATTCCTAAAGAATTTTTTCCCTTGTTTCTAAAGGAATGTAAGTTTAAATTTAATTATGGAAGTCCAAGTCAACAGTTGAAAACTTTGTGAGTTTGGACTGGAATTCAAACCTTATCTAGTAAAGCCCCAAAATTTTATATATTAATTATCTAAGCAAACTTTTGTTGGCTAAATGTCTTTTATAATTTTAATTTACAAAACTATAGGGCTTTGTTGCACAAAGATTTTAAATGCAAAGCGCCCCTAATTGAGCCAAATTTAAGGCATAACTTGGGTAAGTGGCCGACCTAATTCCGTAAATCTGTTGAGGACTGCTACACGTGTATAAATCTCATTCACTTGGTTATCAAAACTCCTTGCACTGAGTTTATCCCCCAATAATTTGATGCAATGCATCTTAGTTTCGACCAAACTTCGGCAATGATAGCCGGACCATTTTTTCCATAATGTCCTGCCTAAACGTTTAACTGT
>NZ_VPAK01000034.1:0-19507 GCF_013419295.1 Acinetobacter sp. YH12094 | reverse complement strand
TTCAAATGGCGATTCAGCGTTTAATTGGTTTTGGGAAAAAAGAAGAGTTTAAGGAAATTTTGGCAATTTTAAGAAAGCAGAATCCTGATAGGATAAGGGTTCTGTGAAATTTGTCGTGTACAGAGAACAACTCTATAATTTTTAAGAATATGATCAATCAAAACCTAACCATTATTTTACTATCAACCTTTGCTTTAAGTGCATGCGCAAAAACTACCAACGAGACTCAAGCACCTTCTAATCATCAAAATAATGCTTCTCCCGAATTACAAGCACAAATTCAAAAATTGCTAGAAAAAACCAAGAAGAATATGATTTTTGTTGAAGGTGGCTCGTTTATGATGGGGGATTTTGATCATTATGACAGCAGGATTGATAGCAAACCTGTTCACAAAGTAACTCTAGATAGCTTTAGCATGTCTGCTTATAAAGCCACATATGCAGATTTAGACATATACAGTGCTGCAACCAATACACCCAAAGTGGTCTCAACTGAATCCTTATCTTCAAAAGCAAGATATCCTAACTCGTCTGCTGGTGTCTCTTGGCAAGAGGGACGAAATTATTGCCAGTGGTTAGGTATACAGCTAAAACTTGACATAGACCTCCCGACCGAAGCCCAGTGGGAATATGCAGCCCGCAATAAAGGCAAAAAGATTCATTTTCCAACCAATACCGGTAAAATTGAAGATGGAGTAAATGTGTGGAGTTTTGAGCAACGTATACAGTTACGTAAAAAATATAAAGCACCTAAGTCACTTATCTCTGAAGTAGGACAATACCCACCTTCAGCTCTAGGTTTTTATGATTTAACGACAGACAATTACGAATGGATGCTCGACTGGTATGCAGCAGATTACTATCAACACTCCCCAGAAAAAAACCCGAAAGGCCCTAAAGCAGGAACTGAGAAAGTCCTCCGTAGTGCTAAACCTCTAGATGGCCAAACCTTGCAGATGGGGGAGGGTTTAACTGTACGGCGTAGTCATGCTCACCCAGTACAACCAATAGATTTTCCTGAAAGATTTAAAGGGGTAATTAATCCAAACTTTGACAACTCTGTCCGCTGTGTAGTAAACCACACTAAAAAAATTATGTAGTCTCACCCAATACAGCTATATCAAGTTTGATGGAGTTGTATTTCCTGATTTTCAAATAATGCACACGTTAAATGACATTCATTCCCGAGTCGAGACACATGTTTTAAATATATTAATAATGGCATTTTTACATGTTACAAAATACTTGATCTTTATGTCCAAACTACTCATGCTAATTGTCATATCAAACAAACAAGCAGTTCGAGTTGTCCAGTGTAATCCCCCTATAGATCAATATCCCCTTGGTTTCGAGTTAAGTCGAGTTTGAGATAATGCTTGCATGACCTTGATGTAAACTTAAGCTGTTAGACCTATTCAGAGTGGCTCAATAAATAACAAAAACTCTCTTTTTGAGATATTAAATTTTCTTTATCTCTTGATTGTATTTGCTTTATTTTTTGGCAATATTTTAACAACTCTATAATTTTTAAGAATATGATTAATCGAAATTTAGCCATTATTTTACTATCTACTTTTGCTTTAAATGCTTGTGCAAAAAGTGCGAATGAGCCACAAACTCCTTCTAATAATCAAAAAAGTGCTTCTCCTGAGCTACAATCCAAAATTCAAAAATTGCTAGAAAAAACCAAGAATAATATGATTTTTGTGGAAGGTGGTACTTTTATGATGGGAGATTTTGATCATTATGACAGCAAGATTGATAGCAAACCAGTTCACAAAGTAATTCTGGATAGCTTTAGCATGTCTGCTTATAAAGCCACTTATGCAGATTTAGACATATACAGCGCTGCAACCAATACCCCTAAAGTAGGCTCAACCGAGTCTCACTCTTCACAATTTAGATATCCTGTTTCTTCTGCAGGTGTTTCTTGGCAAGAAGGACGAAATTATTGCCAATGGTTAGGTACACAACTAAAACTTGACATAGACCTCCCGACCGAAGCTCAGTGGGAATATGCTGCCCGCAATAAAGGCCAAAAGATTCATTTTCCAACCAATACAGGAAAAATCGAAAATGGCGTAAATGTATGGAGTTTTAAACAGCGACAAGCATTATTTCATGAATTTAAGTCTATTGGTGCTGAAATTTCTGTAATAGGCAGATACCCAGCTTCAGCACTAGGTTTTTATGATTTAATTACAGACAACTATGAATGGATGCTTGATTGGTATGCAGCAGATTATTATCAACATTCCCCTGAAAAAAACCCGAAAGGCCCTAAAGCAGGAACTGAGAAAGTCCTTCGTAGTGCTAAACCTCTAGATGGCCAAACCTTGCAGATGGGGGAGGGTTTAACTGTACGGCGTAGTCATACTCACCCTATTCAACCAGTAGATTTCCCTGAAAGATTTAAGGGAGTAATCAATCCAAACTTTGACAACTCTGTACGCTGTGTAGTAAACCAAACTAAAAAAATTATGTAGTCTCACCCAATACAACTCTATCATGTTTGATAGAGTTGTATTTCCTGATCTTCAAATGGCGCTAGAATATCTAAATTTGATGCTAAAATAGCAGTATTGTCTGCATAACCACCCATATAATCTAACTGTTTAAATTGCATATCATCTTGATTTTTTTACAATTAAATGATTCAAAGGGTAACCTTGTATCTTTTTTGCCTGTTTACGGTATTTCAGGAAATCTTTTAACCATTGGTTCTCTCGACCACCTGCGTAGTCTTGCCGCGAATTGAGCGCAATAATAATATCTTCAGCAATACTGGCATCTTCACCATAGTTTAAAAAGCGAATAATATCCCCTTCAATTTTTTGCATATTACTTTTGGACTGGGTTTCAGCACGAGGATGCACATGTTAAATGACATTCATCCATTCCTGTGTGGAGATAAAGGTTTTAAATATATTAATAATGGCATTTTTACATATTACAAAATACTTGATCTTTACGTCCAAACCACTCATGCTAATTGTCATATCAAACAAACAAGCAGATCGAGTTGTCCAGTGTAATCCCCCTAGAGATCAATATCCCCTTGGTTTCGAGTTAAGTCGAGTTTGAGATAATGCTTGCATGACCTTGATGTAAACTTAAGCTGTTAGACCTATTCAGAGTGGCTCAATAAATAACAAAAACTCTCTTTTTGAGATATTAAATTTTCTTTATCCCTTGATTGTATTTGCTTTATTCTTTGACAATATTTTAACAACTCTATAATTTTTAAGAATATGATTAATCAAAACCTAGCTCTTATTTTATTATCTACTTTTGCTTTAAGTGCTTGTGCAAAAAGTGCGAATGAGCCACAAACTCCTTCTACTAATCAAAATAGTGCTTCTCCTGAGCTACAATCCAAAATTCAAAAATTGGTTGAAAAAACCAAAAAAAATATGATTTTTGTGGATGGTGGCACCTTTATGATGGGGGACTTCGGCCCACTCACACGTAAAGATAAACTGCCTATTGTTGGACTTTATGCTGCCATGCCTGCACATAAAGTGACCCTTGATAGCTTTAGTCTAAATGCATATAAAACCACATTCGATGATTTTGATATTTATACAGACAGTTTAGGTTTACCTCGTATAAGTATGGAAAAAATAACTAAAAAGATACGCCAACCTATGGCACCAGCAGGGATCAGTTGGCAACAGGCATCAGATTATTGTCAATGGTTAGGAAAACAAGTCGGTATCCCTATGAATTTACCTACTGAAGCCCAATGGGAGTATGCTGCCCGAAATAAAGGACAATATGTCATATATCCTACAGACAATGGCAAGTATGAAACAGGTCGTAATGTCTGGAGTGATGAGCAAAGAGATCAAGTCAGTAAAAGTTTAAATTTTAGTGCTACTGTTCCTTTGCTAGGTCATTTCCCACCAACACCTTTGGGGTTCTACGATATGGCAACCGATAACTATGAATGGATGTCCGATTGGTTTGATCCACAGTATTATAAAAACTCACCTGAACTCAATCCACAGGGTCCTAAGTCGTGTAAATTAAAATCCGTAAGGAGTACACGTCAAGAAGGAGCAGCACAAAGTTTAGCTACGGGAGGCAGTGTTACTACGATTTATAGGGATGGAATGGAACCAAATCCTCAATCAACTAGCCCCAATATAAATCAAAATAATAGTACATCTGTGCGCTGCGCTTCCAATTCAACGAAACCTTTTTAAAGCAATAACTTCAATATATATGCATGGATAGGTCTTAGCCCATCCATGTTTGAATAACATCTTCGTGACTATACATAGCCACATCCAAATCCTCAATTGGTTTTGGTGCTTGTACTAAAAAAACTTTCAGGTTTCTCTAAGCCTTCAGCTATTTGTATTTGTCTAAACTCAGGTGAGTCAATACAATGCTTATGTGACTTTAATGCAGGCGTTGGGTGGTAGCCCGATTCAGCAGTTGCCATAAGTCTAGATGTAAAAAAAGCCCTGAGGGCTTTTTTTGATTCAAGATATCAGAATCTTAGAATGTACCATTTCAATATTTTGCAACTTGCCTTCAATTTTTTTCATTTTTCGTGTCAAAATAGTCTTCAGGAAAAGGGTCTTTTCCTATCAAAACATCTCTATATTTCATCACACTCGGGTAAAAGCCTTCACTATCTATAAGTCTAGATTTATATAAATCTTGTTCCTTTACATCTGAAAAATTTAGCTGTTCAAATACGTTTTCTGAAATTTGTGCTAATTCTCTCAAGTTATTTTTACCCAATAAAAAACAAAACATTAGGAAAAAAGAAAAAAGAAAAAAGAAAACTAACTGAATAAAAAATCAAAATATTAAATTTTATTCTATCTGTACTAATATCATCGATATTAAAATATTGAAAAATAATAATAAAACTAAATAAAATACAAAAAACTATAGACATTATGGTCGCAGTTTTAAACAAAGATAAATATGTCTTGTTTTTAGATCTACCCATCTCATATGGCATATGTAACAAACCTTTTTTAGGATCTAAAGCTGCATATACAAAATGGTATCCTTCCTCTTGCTCTTCACTTATGACCATGATTAAAGGTGTATTATTTTTAAACTTTACACCAGTGAACTGACCAACAACGCGAATTCCGTTAACCTCACCTCTAAAAGTCTTTCCGTCTCTACCTTTTGCAGCTAATGCCATAATGGGCGCGTTACTCATTAAGGAAGTACTACCAGCCAGTGTACCAATTAACGAAGTATTCGCAGCATGTTTACCTAAATTACCAATGGACAAAATTTTAGAGTTTTCTACTTCAAGATTATTAATACGACCTTCAATTTTTATCATTTTCATTGTCAAAATAATCCTTTGGATAGGAATCTTTACCAATCAAACTTTTTCTATAATCTAAAACACTGACATGTAAACCTTCTTCATCGATCAGATATGAGTTAAAAAGATTTTGATTTTTAGGTTGTTCAAACTCTAATATTTCAAAAATTTTCTCACTGTATCGACCTAAAAAACCTACATTATCTTTACCAATTAAAAAGCTAAATAGTAGACCAAACGAAAATATAAATGACACTAAATAAGAAATTATTAATTGATTTTTAAAGTCTACGATATCTTTTTCATTATCAGCATTTGAATAACCTACCAAAGCAATGATAGTAAAAAAAATGCATGAAAATATGCTTAGTACTATTGCCCATTTAAGTAAATGTAAACAATGCTTTTTAAATGAACGCCCAGAATCATACAACATATGAAGAATCCCTTTATTTGGTATTAACACTGCATAAGCTAAATAAAACCCTTTATCTTGCTCTTCACTAATAATGATAACAACTTGATCCCCTTCATTAAATTTTACTGTAGTAAATTGCCCAATAACATCAATCCCATCTATTTTAAAAGTAAAAGTTTTTGCTCTCCTACCTTTTGAAGCGAGAATTAATATTGGGGCTGCACTTAAGAGTGAAGTACTTTCTGTCAATACTCCTAGCAGAGCTGTAGTTGCGACTTGTTTACCAATATTTTTAAAAGGCTGTATAACAGAGTCTTCACATTTAAGGCCTTCTATTTTACCCACAATTTTTTTTGCATTAATCATTTATATACTCTGTAAGGCCTCACTAAATGCCTTATCCTCCTCCAATATATTCTTAAATTTACTTTTATCTAAACCAAAAGCTGATTTACTACACCAATTCTCAAGTTCGCTATCAAAAGGCTTTGTTGCACAAAGATTTCATAACTATATGATTTTAAAAGTTTTGATTATTTTTTGATCCAAAATTAAATTTATTTAAATCAGATGCTTACATATTTATGCAACAAAGCCCAGTCATCCTAATGAAATCCATACACTTATAGCCATGTTAAACAAATACACAGAATTAGACCGACCTCATACCCAAGTTAATACTTGAATAAGATTAACTCATGGATAACCTATCTTTAAAATTTTTATCTAATTAATAAAGTCAAATAAACCTATTAAAAAAATTATAAATAAGTTATCACAAATACTCCAACTCTATATTTTCCAATTCATCATTGCGGCAATAATTTACTTTTCCTTCACTATAAGACAAAATGACTAGCCATTTTTTTTGATTAAATGGTAAAACCTCATTACCTGCAAAATTTCTATATTTTTCTTTTTCTGGAAATAGTGCACCCAAATAAATTTTCTCACCAAAACAATATTCAAAAAAATTATTTTTAGCTGATATTTTTCTCCACCCATCTTTTTTTAATTTATTATCAATTTGTGTAAAATCACTTAAAGAAAGGTCAGACTTATTTATTTGAATCACTGAATATTTATTATCAATTTTATCTATTAAGACTTCTTCATTGGGTTTAAAATCTTTAAAGAATTTATAATTAATTGTTTTAAAGTATTCCCCTTCTTTAGTAACTTTTGTATTTATACAAGATACTAATATAAAAATACTCATTAATAATAGAATTAGTTTTGAAATAATCATTTTCTATTAGCCTTATTTAAAAATTCAATTTGATAAATACGCTGACTTGAAGTTACACCTTCCGACATATCAATTCTTGGGCTACCGCCACCCATCTCAATTCCAATATAGGCAACCACTTTCTGCTTATTGTTTAACAAACTCAGGTTATTTACATTAACAGTTATTTTTTTTGATTGATGTCAAGCAGATATAAAAGTAAACCTACTCATTAAAAATATAAAAAAATATTTCATAACATTTCCTTTAATCTAAATAAACCTTGTCCACCTAAATCTATTGCATGATAGCCTATTTTTCTTGGTACTTCGGGCAATCTACTTAGCAAACGAAGAAATACTTTATTTATCTGCTAATTCTTCAATTTTTTCATTAGTAGCCGACCATAACCCCATCGGATCAACCCATTGATTCGGGTCTTTTACATACGAAGAATTATTTAAACCACCAAACAATCCTATAGGGTCTTTATTTACATACCTTGCCTTTCGTAATTTTAAAGTAGTGCTTTAAAATTTCTCAGGCTCATAATAACGGCAACGGTTATAATGTAAGCCAGTCTCTCCATCATAATACTGTCCTTGGAAGCGAATACTTGTTTGCTCTAATAAATTGTCACTAGTCTTAATCTCTAAAGCTGTGCCCCATGTATCTTGCTTAATTTCCCATATACATTCACCTAACTCATTTGTTAAAGTCTGCGGTGTTCCAATTTGGTCACAGTGATAAAAGGAATCAGCTAAAGTTTAGCTCTATTTTTACAAGTAACTGTAGATCAAATTTATGTCTTTTGTGCAGTTAATCGGTTCCTTTATGCTTTTAAAACCGTCACACCAAGCGTTTATGTTATTAGTATTATTTTTTAGTGAACCAAGTAAAAAACATAAAAAATAGCCCTCCTATTATTCCTATACCAATGCAAGTAATGAAATATAATATTATCAAATGTGTTTCCATAACTTTATCATTAATAACATCAATCAACATCCCCAAGAGGAAAGCTGATATACCTAAAACTATTCCCTTTATAAAACCTGCTAGATAAGGATAATTTTCAGATTCATAATTGGATATAAAAAATGATAAAATTACTTCAACTAGAATTGTTAACATTTTATTTATCCTGCTTCTTATCATCAGAGGTACTACTATTAATTGCTCTAGATGATGTTTGTTGTAATGCAAATTGATTTGCCCAAATTACTAATCCACCAGTATTTTTCCAGCAATGACTGTAGGCACACCCGTTGGGCTTTGTTGCACAAAGATTTATAATTTGAAGCATCCCCCCAACTCACTCAAATTTAAATTATAACTCGCTATCTGGTAGTGAACTTTGGTGTTTTTTCTATTGGCTGGGGCTTTATTGCATAAATATGTAAGCATCTGATTTAAATAAATTTAATTTTGGATCAAAAAATAATCAAAACCTTTAAAATCATATAGTTATGAAATCTTTGTGCAACAAAGCCATCCACCACTTGAGATACTTCAAAATCTGTTGCAGCACTTAAATAGGCATAAGCAATTTCTTCTGAAATCTCGTATTCATCTACAAGAAAACGTACTGCTTCACGAGTCGACTTACGCATCGCTTCATCAAGGTCTTCATCTAAACCCGGTGTAATCCAAAATTCATCATTTTCACCCAAAGGCTGCTTTAATGACTTACCTGGTATTTTGTCACTCCCCGCTTTTAATACCGTAATTTTAAAGGTCGCACGTGCAGAACCTTCAAGTACGGTCAATGCGACCTCACCATCACCTTGAACAAAATGACTATCACCCGTATAGAACAACGCACCCGGTACTTGAACTGGATAGTAAGCCGTTGCACCTGCGGTTAAATCATTAATATCAATGTTACCGCCATAGAACGATGGTTGCACAGAATGCACAGGGTCGCTCGTATTTGGTGCAACGCCCATCGTGCCCATAAATGGATTCAATGGAAAACGAATTGCTTTGCCTGACTCGGTTTTTAAAACGCCTTCCTAAATACCCTCTTTATTCTTTTCAATTGAAGTAAAGATGGAAACATTGCCATAGGCTTCTGGGTTTGCAGGCGATGCATGATCATGCTTTTGACGCTTAGGAAACTCAGGCAATGTGCCTTTACCATGACGGTTTGAAATCACACCATAGGGCACACGTGGCTCAACTTTTAAAATCTCGACTTTTAAAATATCACCTGGCATTGCATCTATGATATAGACAGGTCCGGTAATAATATGTGGACCATCTTTATGGAAATCGTGCTTTAACTTAGAACCTGTAATCAGTTTCGCTTCAGGCAAAATATGCTGAGGTTTCACACCTTTAGAAGTGAAATACTTTTCAGCATCACGCCCTTGGTCTTCAAGCAAGCCTTCATGCGAAACTGTATCAAAGGTAATAGTGCTGCCTGATGGAATGGTCAACACAGGTTTGGCATCTTTGTTAGGTAAATAGCCCCAAGTGATGGTATTCAAGGTGCTTGGAACATAATAATTCCCTTTATATACCCCCACTTTTGAGTAAGGTTGGTTGACTTTCAAGCTGTTTTAAAATTTTACAATCTTCAGTTGCCGCATGTGCAGAAATAAAAGAAAAGCTTGATGCAACAGCAAGAGACAAAGCTAAAGGTTTTAACATATGTTCAAATTCCATGAAAAATTAATGCAAGCTAACTTCATGCAATCCCAATGCCAATCTGGTACATACCCCACCATAAATATTCAAAATTTAATCATTTGATCGATCTCCACTTCTTTAAATAAATTTCAATAGGCTTTGTTGCATAAAGATTTTAAAGATAGAGCTTTCCTAAGTTGTTCAAATTTAAGTGGCAACTTGGGGGTGCGGTAGATTTTGTGTGTAGGCTTCTTCATTTGGAAATTATATTGTCGAAGAAGCTCTTCAGAACAGCTTTGTGCAACAAAGCCGGTGAGAATTATTGTTTGAAGGATAAAAAAAGAATAGGGATTCAGCCACAGGTTAAAACTTAATACGAGGTCAAAGGGGTCAATTTTACTTTGCCATTTGTAATGGTAAAAGGGGGCAATTTAAGAATGCCGTTGACAATGATTACTACGGTGGCTTTGAAGGCTTAAGTCGCAAAATTGAAATTACATGTTTTTACATAGACCCAAGTGTTAAATCATCATTACGATTCTTGCGTACCACACCATGGGCACGTGAAAAAGTAGAAAGCTTATATTTGTACGTCTTACGCCAAAAGGCAAAACAGAAAACTGTAGCCTTAGACAACACCCCTCTCATTATAAATTATACCATTCAGTAAAATACCCTTAGATTAAGCATATGTATGTTGGTTATTATTGTTGATTATCACAATAAATTAGTGACCAAAAATCAAAGTACCCCACCCCAACTTAAATTACATCACACAAAATAAAAACTCTATATAACTGTTATATATAGAGTTTATTAAGTTACCAATTATATTATTTAGTGTATTTTATGTCGGTGACTCTTGCCAATGTTGAGATTTTTTTTGGTACCGCAAACATAAAGGCTATTTGAGCTAAATCCGTTTATATCATAGAGATTGATATCGAATGCCAATTCTATGTCTAATGTTAATTCACTAGATTTAGGCATATCTAATGATGATTCAGATAGACCTAAATCTAAAGAATTCCAACCATTACCAATATTTGTATAAATCTGTGCGCCATCGCCACAAACATATAATGAATTATCAATAGTTCTAATTCGATTGAATTGTCCTTGTATTTTAGAGTCGTCTGTCTCACGTATTTTTTCGAGTTTATTCTTATTTTCTTGAAATATTCCTAAGTCACCATCTTGTTCAAGTGCAAGTAATGAAGAGATTCCAGAATTTTCAAAATAAGCAACAGAAACAACTCTCCAACCATCTAAATCCATATCTATCCAATCATCGGATTGATATCTATAAATAAAAGTTTTTGAAAACAGGTCCCAAGTATCCAAATTATCAAGATTAGATGTTATATAAAAATTAGATTGGCTGATAGCACAACCAGTAACAAATGTGAAAGATGAATTATTCATTAAATTTTATCTCGACATAGATTATTTAAAAGGTGATCCAAAAACACCAGTAGGTAACGTTCTAGCAGTATTACCTCTAACATCAACTCGAACTCGATAATTAGCAGCTAATCCTTTTGCTTGATGATAGACACGCAATTGGGTAGCTAAATTTGCGGCATTGCATTTTTTATAACACTAGAAACAGCTTTCGCGCCTGCAATTTCAACTTCTACTAAGGGAGCCGTAGCTTCTGGCATATGAATACCTTTTAACGCCTTTTCGTAGATACTGTATTGTCGGTGTATTCTACCATGTTCATTCGTAGCAGTTGGTGTAGCTCCTTCAACACATACTACTAAACCATCACCTTCACTTATCGCATTTGGTAAAGAATTTCTACCCGTCCCTGTTCTAGTACCTAATCTAAAACATCTGTCTGGAACAACATGGTGCCCAGTTTTACCTAACGGTTTACATGTATCAGGGTGATAAGGTCTTAATATACATGGATTATCAAGGTCCTTATCTTTAGGTGGTTTTTCTTTATCGAGTGTCTTTTCTTTTTGGGTATGAGTCGTTGAGGTAGATTTACCCGATTGTATATTTACATCATATCTACCGGTGGGAATGTTGGCCCCATTCGCACCAGCCATACCCAATTGAGGTTGAGGTAATAATTCCTGAAATTTTCTCTGAATTTCATTGCAGAGATCGCTAATGTATTTTTTTATCGCATTCTTTGCATTAGTAATCTCAACTTTGAACTTTTCCAAAGCCGATTTTAAACTACCGCGAACTTTATTGAGGAAACCATTAATAGCTTGAATTAAACGATCAATACATTTGTTTAATGCATTTAATGCTGTTTTTCCCATCTTTTGCCATGGCTTAGACCTGAGCCATGCTTCAGGAGCATTGTTCCATGGGCTTTTTATTTTTAGTTTTTTGAAGGCACTCTCAAAGCCTTCCATCAATTTAAAAATTTTTAATTTATTAGCTTCCTTTGATCTTGCGGCTTTGACAATGGTTTTAACAGCCGAACCAATTTCAGGAATGACTCCAAATGCAGTAAGAGCCAACGCTTTATAGTTATCAGATGATTTACCATTTTCTTTTGAAAGGTCTATTAGATTCGCTATTAGGTCTCTAACATCACAAACCTGATCAACCACAGGAATCATACTGATTAAACCACTAACAATGATTTGTGACATCGTAGGATTCTTATTGAAATCACCCTTTAACATTCCCCAAATCCAGCTACTTTTATCTATTACAGCCACCGCAATATTATGATTTGTCACACTCTCGTTAATCGCAGCTTGACCTTGATAAAAGAATATTTTTTCCCACCACGATAGATTCGGATCTGGTTTACTTGTGTCATATTCTCTATATGTAAGATAGTTAGCTGGGCTATCCTGAATATGTTGTGCAAGTTTTTCAGCACCGTACCAAAACTGTTGCTGTATATCAGTAGAACGGTTAGCAATTTTATTCCAAAAAGCTTGATTTTCTGTCGACATTTTATTCTCTAATTTTCATTATTATTCGATATTTCTAAGTCTTGTTGAATAAACCAATCATCAATTTCATGAGGAGGAAAGTCATCTTCAGACTGATCTTCTCCATATTGAATTTTGGCTCTACCAGCTGGAACACCTTTAACAACAGCTTTGCCTTTATCGTCTAATTTACCTTTTTTTCGACTTCCATCTGAAAGTAAAACTTCAAATTCAGCACCTTTTACAGGTGAGCCATCACTATGTAAATATTCTAGAACTAAGTCATCCTTTTTGATTTCAGTAAGTGGTAAGTGTGGTAAAACATAATTTGTTTTACTCCCCCCCCACAAACTTATGCTGTCCAGCTTTTACCTCAAACTTGCCACTAGTCGTAGGAAATATACCTGAACCATTAATCTTGAGCTGTGAACCGCCTCCAGTCAGGATGAGTTCTTTCGGACTAGTGATATAAACCGTATCTTCTGTTGAAATAATTTGAATCCCTTTACGGGCAATCAAATCCGCTCCATCCCCCTGAGCTTGTATTTCAATCTCCCCCTTACCAGCAAACAATCTTGCACCTTCGTGAGCTGCAAATAAACTGATTTTACTTTGTGCATGTACAATTAGACTCTTTTGTGTACTCAAGTTAATACTATCACCAGCGCTATGACTGATTTGACCATCTGCTGATAGATGTACATCTTCATTGGTCGTTAGTGCAATAGAGTTTGGTGAAGTTAATACCATAATGGCTTGTTTAAAGGCTTTTGCTTTAGCCTCACTTTCTTGTTCAATTTGTTCTATAAATTGCTTCAGATTGTCTAATACTTCTAAAGGATCGGTTTGTTGATTTTTGGCTACTTCACTGAGGGCTTTAGAATTATTGAGATTGGATTCCAGTTGCGATTTGGTTTCTGCTACATCCAATTGATTGCCTGATGCATTGTCTTGTTTATAGGTAGAAAGGAGTAATCCTTGCTTAGCTCTCAGTGCTCCCCATTGATCTGTTCGCAATTCAAAATTCACCACGTCCATCACTCGTGTCTGTCTCTTTCGGATGGCTAAGATTACCTAGATTGAGCTGTGATGCCCCATGACTACTTTGTAGTTGTGTGCTGATCTGTCCAGTCGTATCGTCAAAACGAAGTTGGCCAAAGCCTTCGCCTTGGACTTCTTTGGAGCGAATCCCTGAAAGCTTCATGGTATCGGGAAGTTGTCCTTTTTGATCAAACTTAGTTGGACTACGATGTGCTTCATGAATGCGACAAACGACATATGGTCGGTCGATATTGCCATCAAAGAAATTAATCACCACAATCTCACCAATACGCGGTAAGAACCGTGAACCATAACCTTCTCCTGCCCAAGGGGTGAGCACATCTACCCACGCTGAGTCAGTGTCAATATTATTCGCGCCTGAACCATTGTCATGCATATGGTCATCTGTTCGAGTAAACAGAAAACGGATTATAATCCGTCCCCATTCATCGACATGAATTTCTTCACCCTCGACGCCTACGACTTTGGCACGTTGTGGGTGGGTCTTAGGGCGATCTTCAAGTGGCCTGTAAGGTGGAACAATGTCAATGTTTCGACGTTGTAAAATAAGGTTATTGGCTTGGCGCTCATCTTGATTGTTGGTATGAATTTCGGGCTGTTGCCAATGTCTTTCTTTGAGTAAGGCGGTGACTTGGTCAGTTAGATCTTTAGGCAAATTATTTTGGTTATAAAAGGTCTTTGCTGTGATTAGAAACTCTTGATCGGAACCTTCATATTGATCAATTTTAGGATGTTCTTTGAACTTAAACCAATACCCGACATGTGCATCACGTACTGTTGAAGTCGCACTAAAGTACTTGGCTTGCGAATTGAAGTATTTGCTTAAATTTTCATTCAGTTTTTCAATTTGTTTGTTGCCAGACTGAGTTGCACCATCTTCACCTTTGAGGTCTTGTATCCATGCAGGACTGATGTGAAAGGCTTGTTCTAAGCCTAAACTTACTACATCTTGATTATCTGAATGCTGATGTTTTGTGAGTACCGAGCCTGCACCTTCTTCTTGTGCTAAAGCATCTGCTTGCCATCTTTGAAGGTGTACCGCAGTTGGTTGTAGAGAACGCAATCCCGTGAATGCTGTGATAATGTCTTGTCATTCTGTAGCACTACTTCGATGAAAACGAATATTGCGACGATCTAATGCTTGAAATTGGGCATTATCATCAATTAAGCGTAGCTTTTGTGGTTTGATCTGTTCAGATGAACTCCATACTTGATGCTGTGCTTCATCAATCAGTGTAGTTACACCTTCAGAAGCTAAAAGTCGTTTAATAAAGTCGTAGTCGGTTTCATTACTCTGCATGATGAAGGGACGAACATCATAGCTTTTGCTTAATCCGCTTTTATCTAAGGTTAAGCTAGAAGCGAGTAATGGGCTTTTCACTTAAATCCAAAACATCAAACAAATCAGATGCACTTTCAAATCATGGGTCTTGGTATCATTAATAATAAATTCAGTAGGATTTCCATCCGCATCCACAACTAAATGGATTTTAGAACTATTTCCACCAACGTTATTAGAAATAGCTTGGTCTTTCACTCCGGTCGTATGTTGATGCACTCGCATATGAGATGCATCAATAGAAACCTATTCTAGATTTGCATCATTTGATAATAATTTAAAGACTTAGACCATTGATTATGCGCCAGCATTGTTGTAATACATAACAAGAAGGAATGTGGTTTGTCGATTGAATTTTACTTTCTCACTATTTTTTATACAACAAATGTCAACAGCATCTAACTTTTATAAATATATATTATAAAAAAATTGTTTTTAATTAACATTAATTTTATTACTAGGTATCACCAAGATTATACTATCAGACATATTTTAAAGAAAAGAAGTGTAGCAAGTTGCTACACTTCTTGATTTTTCTCTACCAACTCTTTCAATAGATTTTCTAATTTTTCCAAACTAGCATCATCAAAATGAGAAATTTTTAAAGAAACCTTTAATAACTTATCATTAAATTTAATATTTCCAGCAACTTTCCCAGCATATTCAATTTTTTTTACAAGCGATGTTGATGGAGAGTCATTATTATCTTGAACTAGATATTTCGTAGCTTGTGCAACAGCCTTAGTTTGCTCAAGTTGGCCATTCTTTACTTTTGTCCAAACAGTTAACAAGGCTTTTTCAGCACGTTGTTTTATTTCGTCGTGATCTGCAAGAAATTTTTTAAAAGCTGTTGCAGCAGTTCGACCTAATAACTGGGGCTCATTTACCAAATCATTCAAGATGGCTTTAGGCAACTTTTCAAAAGATAAATATTTATACATGTCTTCGCGATTTAAGCCTAAAGACTTCGCTAAACGTTGTTTATTTTTCTTTAAATTTTCATCTAAGCCTACTAGACCAATATAGATTTCGAAGTCTGTTAAATCCTGGCGTTTTAAATTTTCAGCTAGTGTAAGTAGTGAAGCTTCTTCATTATTTGCATCAATAATAATTGCTTCAATGGTCGATTTTTTTAGAATTTCATGCGCACGTAATCGACGTTCACCTGCAATCAGTTCAAATTTTAAATTTTCAAGTTTACGAACAGTGATGGGTTGCAACAAACCAACTTCATCGATCGATTCAGCCAGTTCTTTGATTTCCTGCTCATCAAATTTTCTACGCGGTTGATAAGGACTCCGTGAAATGTCTTCAATGGGGACATTTCGTCTAAATTCCTTTAATTCCTTGATATTATCTTTTTGAGCTAATTGATGCTTTTGAGTATTTTGTTTCAGCTTTTGAGCTAAAAGTTCTTTTGCAGTTGCCATAAAATTCTCAATCAGTTAACTTTAGCTAAAACTTCTTTAGCTAAACTTTCAAAAGCCTTTCGAACCTTTCCACTTTTGTCTAGCTTAAGTAAAGACTGCTGCATAATTGCGGCTTGATTTACTTTTGTACTTTGTGGAATAGTCGTTTCCATAATATAGCCCACTTGCTTAAATGCTTCATCACGAATGAGTTTACAAACATTTTGTCTCTCATCGTGCTTAATAAGTAGTGCACCTAATAATTGTAACTCCGGATTGATTCGCTTTATTTTTTCTAAATGATTAAGTAAGTCTGTAACACCATATAGACCATATTGTGAGCCAGATTCAATCGGGATAATTACATGTGTTGAAGATGCTAAAGCATTACTCGTCAATAGTTTTAAACTTGGAGGGCAGTCAATTAAAATAAAATCATAAAGATCTTTTAATAGTTCTAATTTTGTAGTGAGTTCTTCTGATGGTCTTGGCGCATCTTCTTTTAATTGGTCCTCAGTTTTTCCTAAATTGAGAGAACCATAAATTAGTGAAACATTATCAAAATTAGTATCTTCTTCTAAAGCGTCAGTAAGTAATGAAACATCACCTACTAATAACTCAGCGGTTGTTACTCCAATTTCACTTGGATGTTTTAAACCAATATGCAAGCTAGCATTTGCTTGAGGATCTAAATCGATTACAAGCACTTTTTTTCCTAAGTTTGCTAGCTCAGAGGCTAAATGAACAACTGTTGTTGTTTTACCACAACCACCCTTGTGATTCGCAACAGCAATAATTTTTGCAGACATACTTGTCAAATCATTCTATATTTACAATTACTATTAATATAAATAACTTTGGGCTAAGTTACTACACCTTTTAAATTTAAAACAGTCATTTGTATAACGCTAAAGCAATTTTAAATTTAAAGTTTTATATAGCTAGCTTATTTAATAATTAATAGTAATTAATAATTAAGTTAATTAATAATTAAGTTGATATTTTTCATTTAAAAACAATAGCATATCAACTTTAAGGTGGAGGGGTTGTCACCTTAAAGTGGAAGAGTTGTCCTCTATAAGTGGAAAGATGATCACTTAAAAGTGGAATATTTGTCACTTAAAAGTGGAATATTTGTCACTTAAAAGTGGAGTATTTGTCACTATGGTGGAATGTTTTTCACTGTTAATTATAAAATATATGTATTATCATTTAAAATATATATAAAACAATTATTTATAATGTTGATAAGTTAGTGAATTTAAGTGCAAGAGTGGAAAAAAAATCACTTACAAAAATAATATTGTGGATAAAGTTGCAAGGCTTTTTTTTACTACACCATTTTTTGATATATTCATTGATCTAAGAGTGGAAAGAATTTCACGCACTCACCCTAGAATGCAGAAATTTTGTTCTTATGACTAAACTCGATATTTTTTTTCAGTGATCTGCGTTTTTAAAGGTGGAAAACTTGTCATATCGAAATAGGTTAATTGATTATTTAAAATCCATTATGGGTATTTATTCATCAATCCGTATTTCTATAAAGAATCAAAAACATCTAAAAGTGGAGTATTTGTCATCTTGGGGTGGAATTTAAAAATATATTTCCACTTTAATTGATTTTTACCTAAATTTGGTGACAAGTATTCCACCTTAGGTTTTTTAGGTGAAAGTGTTGAATCTTTTTCCACTTTTTTATATAACATGCATAATCAAGTTAAGGACACTTAAAATAGTTAATACACTTTATGTCAGAACTAAGCCATAACAAAGAAGAGCTGGATTCAATCCCGTACTGCATAGGTAATATTCGTCACAATGGGGTTGTAAGTACTAGCAATCGTTTGATACGACCTATTGAATTGTCAGCGAATGAATATAAAGCACTTTTATATGCGATGGCTGTTGCCAATTACGGTGAGAAGAATCATATCGATAAAGAGATTAGTGAACAAACATACATTTATCTGTATAAAGATGATTTAGCTGAATTACTGGGATTAAGTAAGCGAAATTCAATTAATGTAGCCATTGATCGAATTTACAAAGAACTTTCATCCCGTGTGGCGCACTTTGTAATTGAAGAACCTGTAGATGATATAAAGAAAAAGACTAAAAGAGTTCACTCGGTTGTCCCTATTATCCGTGAGTTAAGATGGGAAGATGATTCAAAGAATGCACTTCAAATCAGATTTACCAGTGAAGTATTACCTTACTTTACTCAATTAGCTGGTGGTAATTTTACTACATACCAACTAAAACATTTATTTGCTCTAGATTCAGTTGCAAGTATGAGTCTTTATACCTATTTCATAAAAAACGAATTCAAATTTAAGACTCAAGAAATCTACGAAGTTCCATTATTATTAGAGAATCTCAAAGCTCTAATTGATATAAATGAAACTAAATATGACCGTTGGGTCGATTTTCGACGTTATGTATTAGATAAAATTGTAGCTGAAATTAATGAAAACACCGATCTACAGTTAGAATATGAAACAATTAAAAAAGGACGCCCTATTGTAGGCGTAAAATTTAAACTACATCATCGTGGTTTTGAAAAGCCTGTAATTGAAAATAAAAAGGCCGAAAAATTAAAGATCTACTTAGATGTTCCATTTGAAGATAATGCTGAGGTAAAAGATCTAGGTGCAAAATTCGATACCACTGTACGTTCATGGTATATTTTTAATGATGATGCTAATTATTTACAGCTTGAAAAGTGGTTTAAGACTGTAGGTTGCCTCACAGACTCTCAAGCAAACGTTGTTATCAATGATTCATTATTTCAAATGGATTTTGCTGAAGTTGGAATGAGCTTAAGTGACTTTAAGAGAAAAATGAAAAATAAATTGAAAACTGATAGTAAATTTGTGGAAGACATCAAGGATCGTCTAAATGAAATTTTCGGAAAGGATATTATCTAGGAGTGTAGCAACTTGCTACACTTTTATCACTTGGAGCGTAAAACCTCGTGGTTCAGCACGAGGATATAAGCGACTGGCGTAAGCCATACGACATGGAATGTCGTATTAAATATCTTTGTTGTTCATTACTTAAAATATTATTGCTCTGTACACGACAAATTTCATAGGATCCTTGTCCTATCAGGCTTTTTCTTTCTTAAAATTGCTAGCACTTTCTTAAATTCTTCTTTTTTTCCAAAACCAATCAAACGTAGAATAGCCATTTGAACA
>NZ_VPAK01000033.1:0-20584 GCF_013419295.1 Acinetobacter sp. YH12094 | reverse complement strand
ACGCCACTTAAATAAGTTAAGGCGCTAAAGCGATAAAAGCTACATGATGGCCAGTACTGAGCACTGGCGATCTAAGTCAATGCTGCAGTTCTCATCATCATTGGAATAAGTGGACAAATTCCTGACACGGAATACTATAACTGAGGTCACTTAAATGGGATGCATAAGTTATGTAAGTTACGCCACTTAAATAAGTTGAGGTGCTAAAGCGATAAAAGTGGCACTGTTGGAAATATAGATTTAAGTCGATGATTTTTCCTTTAAAAAAAGTACTTAAAGACGGCTTTGTTGCACAAAGCTGTTTGTAAGGTCTGATTCAGCAATATAATTTCCGAATGAAGAAGCCAGCAACTAAAATCTACCGTACAACGAATTGGTCCGCATATAAACTCAGTGCGAGAAACTTTCAGAGCCAAGTGAATGAGATTCATGCTCGTGTGACAGTATTAAATAAATTTACGGATTTAGGCAGACCTCACACCCAAGTTGTCACTTAAGTTTGAGAAGCTTAGGGGAGTTCTACTTTTAAAATCTTTGTGCAACAAAGCCACAGTAAATGTCAACAGACCCTAATTAGTCATAATAATATTTTCATAAATTTGTCATGTAAATTGAATATTTAAAGCGTATTTTTCGACCATCCTAAGATGAGGCGATGCAATGCTTTGGCATAAGAAAAAATTTAATAAAAAATCAATAAGTTTGGCATGCTGTAGTTTGGGCACAGTTATTTTGACGGGCTGCCAAAGTCCTGCTTTAGTTCAATCATCTTCTGCTTCAGTACAACCACTAAAACAGCCCCACCGTGTGGTTTTTTTCTTGGGAGATGGAATGGGTATCACGACACTGACAGCTGCACGAATTTATGCTGTTGGTGAAGATGGCCAACTGCCGATAGATCAACTGCCAGAGTCAGCATTTGTTCGTACTTTCTCAGAAGATGCACAGGTTACAGATAGCGCACCATCGATGGGTGCCTATATGACAGGTGTAAAAATGAAAAATGAAGTGATATCCATGCAGACTGGAACAATTGCAGTAGAACCAAATCAGGCCGGAAATCATCAATGTGGAACCAATCCTCAGAACCAGAATAAGCAAGACACTCAAACTTTACTTGAATTGGCCAAAGCACGAGGTTGGGGTACAGGGGTAGTCACAACAACTCGCATTACGCATGCTACACCAGCATCGACTTATGCCCATATTTGTCATCGTGATGCTGAAAATGACATAGCATCCCAATTAGTACCAAGTTCGCAAGGTGATACCTATCAGCGTTATAACGTCAAATTAAAAGATGGGGTTGATGTGATTCTAGGCGGGGGTAAGCGTCAATTTCTGCCGAAAGATCAAGGGGGAGAACGGATAGACCAACGGAATTTGATCGCAGAAATGCAACAAGCAGGCTATCGAGTGGTCTATGATCAACCTCAACTCTCCCAGATGAAGTTAGGAAAGAATGAAAAATTATTGGGTTTGTTTAATACTAGCCATTTAAATTATGACTTAGATCGAACCAAAAAAAACTTGCCTGAACCTAGCTTAAAGCAAATGACGTTGGCCGCTTTGGACATTCTAACCCAAAATAAAAATGGTTTTTTCCTGATGGTTGAAGGGGGACGTATAGACCATGCTTTACATGACACCAATGCTAAGCGTGCATTACAGGATACAATTGCCCTAAACGAGGCTTTGGATGCAACCATTAAAAAACTTCGACAAAGTGACCCTGAATTAAAAAATACCTTGATTGTGATAACGGCAGATCATGATCACACTCTAATTTTAAATGGCTATGCCAAGCGTACTGGAAAATATGTACAAGGTCAGGAAACCAGTGTACTAGGTTTGGTTAAAAACTATGATCGTGCGGGTTTTGCCAAAGATATTCATGGACAACCTTATCCGATTATTGGTTTTGGTACGGGCAAAAAGCGTCCGACACAAAATCGGATGGATGACCTAGTAATCAATTTGAAAGACAGTGATATCTGTCATCCAGTACAGGGTCCACAACCTAAACAAGGTGAGAAATATAGTTTTACTTATCCTTTGAGTGAAACTGGTTGGTGTACGGGAGCTGCTGCGGATGATTTCCAGCAAGAAGCCGTGATTCAGACAGGTTTTAAAGATAAAGAAACACATGGCGGGGCTGATGTTTTCTTGGAAGCCATAGGGCAGGGAGCAGAGCAATTCTCGGGCAGCTTAGAGAATGTTAAAGTGAACCATCTGATTCGCAAGATCACAGGCTTATAAGTAGAGGGATATCCAATGAATAGTACATTAAAATAACACTAAATATAAAAAAAATGAAAGAATAATTTACTAAGTTATTGTTTTTAAGTTGATCCTTGTTTTATATGGGGGTGATAATAACTTCTGATTACTAGTTTTTACCTTAAATATACCGATTGAAAGATTCATTTAAAGGCTATAAATACATGAGTTTTACAGTTTGGCTAGGTCAGCATGAGTACTTTTCACAAGATTTAAGATCGACCATGAACGTGATTAAGTTATAGGGGATTGATGAAATAGTTTTTATGAATTTCTGGCTTTCTGGGCTGATTTTATCAAATTCATGTCTATGCAAAATTGCGACATATTTCTCGTGCTGGTAGTTATCCAGAGTTTGGTCTGCATCTATCCATAGTGCAGACCTTTTTTTGGTGACAGTTTTTTCTTAGTGATTTTCGATCTGGATGTAGTGATTTCACGTTTGCAGAATATATCTTGGCGGTGATCCATCTAATATTCGTGATTATAAAGAGAGCTAATTCACAGGTTCTACAGATTATGTAGCGACTAACTATATCAAAGTCTATTTGCAGTTGATGGTTGGCGCTTAGTTTATATTTACGCTTAGGTTTCAGTTAAAAAATCAATATTCTGTTGAATCCGTGATTGAATCATCTGTAGGGTAGATTCTCGAATTTGATGGGGATACAGGCGCTGCGCAATTTGACTAAATTGAAGTGCAATTTCACGCATGGTCAAGATGATCTCATCGACTTCTAGAGTAGTCAGATTAGCTTCTGAAGTACCGAGTTTATGTATGTCACTTCGGGAAATATTGAGCGCTTCTCCCATAATGTCCATTTGATGATAACCACCTGGACCCTCGCAGAAGGTCACATCATAGGCTGGAGCCAATTTCCATTGACCATTTTTCTCCATGAGAAATGAAAAGTTCTTAGTATGGTCATCCCGATTATTGAAAAGCACATTAAACACAGCACGTTTAAAAGCATGCAATCTTTCTCGTACATCTTGCGTACACATCAAGGTTGCCCGGAGAAAATTGCGATAGTCTAGGCTACCTGGAACTTTATAGTCTGCTCCTGTATATGCAGCCAAACTCTGCATTGGAATCCGCATACCATTTTGACGATCGAATCGTTTAGAAGCAAAAGCCGTTAAACCATTGGGCAAATTAAAGAAATGGGTATCTGGAGTCTCAATTGCACAAAGTCGCAAACATTCTGCATAGACGGCTTCAATGGCGCAGACTTCAGGATGCTCTTGCTGAGCAGGAAACTTAATCAGCCAGGCTTCATGTTGATCAGAATCTTGAGTCGAAAACTCTAAATTGACAGGATCTCGGTAAACCAACGCTTTTGGTCTGGCACCTTGAGGGGAGCCACCCATGACCAATAAATGCTGTAGAAATTCACCACCTTCACCTTTGAGTACTTCTTGAACTTCCTGGGCCAGTTGTTGTAAAGGGATATTTTCTGAGGTTTGCATGTCAGCAACACAAGGTTCAAAGGAGAGGGCACCCATTGCGTGACTACTAATATAGGTCAGACGCTCCAAAGGTCCAATTCGTGCTGAATTTAAGCCAATTTTTTTGAAATATCGATCCATCAACATCATGCCCCAACCATCTGGTAAAGCGTCATAGACTGGACCTGGGAGTCCCATTTGATGAGTAGGAAAACCTTGTCTGAATGGTAGACCTTTTAAAGGCAGCAAGTAAGAAGAGAGCTCAACACCTTGCTGTATTGCTTCTGGACTATATTCAAAAGCAATGGTGGGTCTACCTGTCGTGGCTGTTGAACTAATCAGCGTTCCCCATAACCATGATTCGTCCCAACCGTTGTAATAAACATTAAGTCTATTGAGCATTATCCCTTCCTCTTAATACGGTGGCGCTTACTTTGACTCTCATAGCGAAGAATGTCATTCACACTGTTAAGCTGAGGTTTAAATAGTTCCTGAAGTTCGTTTAATCGACCCAAGACCATTGCAATACGGACTAAATTTTCAACAGATACATTTCGTCCCGCTTCAAGATTCGAAACTGTATTCACGCCGACACCAGCGCGTGCTGCTACCTCAGCTTGAGACATCTCCAGAAAGAGTCGTTGCTTACGTAAACGCTCACCTAAAAGAGTCACAACTTCTTCTGGTTTAGTGAAATATAAATCCATTAAATTGGGTCTTAAGAATGAATAATTTAATTAAATCACAAAATAATGGAATTAATCTATAGCTATAGTGTGGCTAAGGAGGGCTTTGTTGCACAGCACATCAGAAGGGTAGGTATAGTCCTTGGGTATCGGTTACAGAAAATCATCAGGATGTACTTTGACTGATTGTTGATACGGAGATTTCAGTATTTTCATTTTTCCTAATAGGTCACATTACTTAGAAAGGGTTCTTCGAAAATTAGTTCATACTTTAAAAATCCTATAAATATTGAGGATATTTTCTTAATGCTTTCAATATAGCATGCGGCTATATGTAACTCGAACGGGCTTAATCTGCCTTTCAGTATAAATTTTTTGGGCGTGAGAGGGGAGAGGTGTGAGGGCAAGCAATTTATATCGTGGATACTTCTAAATTACTTATGTAATAGAAGGTGGTAAACATGGATTTAGAGGTAATAACACTAAATATAAAAAAATTGGAAGAATAATTTATTAAATTATTGTTTTTATGTGGTTATTGGTGATGTTATGAATAATAATAACTTTTTTCTTGATGAATTTTACCTAAAAAAATTGATCAGATAATTTTCTTTAAATGTCATGCATACATAAATTTGACAGTTTGAAGGGATCGGTATGTGCATTTTTCACAAGGTTAAAGATCGACCATAAATGTGATAAACGGCAGAGGATCATTGAAAAATGAATGGATTTAAACACTACATGTATGCACGAAAAAAAGTATCGCTGCGGTTCTGCTGACAGGCTGTATTGAGCATTGAATGCAAATGATGTAGTAATTGTCTACAGGCTATAGGACCAGCATGAAGAAGAATGAAATGTAGTTGCCAATTTATAACCTTGGTTGAAAAGCATAGCATTGTTATTCGGAGAAGTGAGGTAAGCCATCCTTCTCTTATTCATTTAAAATGATTCTTACTCAACTGATCTCGACTCATGGGCTGGTTCCAATTAGACGGATAATAACTTCCATCCCCTATCTTTTTCTTACCACATTTCTTGCATTTAATCCCTTCTTTGGAGATTTGATTCAGCATCACTGTTGTCGGTTGAATCAAATCAATGACATAGTTCGTTGGTTCAGGAAAAGCAGAAGAGGCTGCTTTATTGCAAAAGAGAACATTCGGATCAAATGGATTGGATTGCACAAAAGCCATGATACAGCCACAGAGTAATTCACCTGCATGTAATCTGTAACATCCATTCAGGTCATCAGACGAAGATTAATCTGAAATTTAAGCACTAAACACCATAAATCTATGTATGGGCAGACTTTTTTGAGACATATGTTGATAAACATGCGGCAAGTTACATTGCTTAAAAGTCTATCTAAGTTAACGATCTATTCAATTCTGGATAAGTAATCTGAATATTACGATCCTAAATTACCCGAAGAGTATTAAGATTTCTAAGAATCGTGATTGTTGGTTTATTTGGGAAATTAATCAGTGGATTGAAGCAAAGATGATGGCTCATTAAGGATTGTGGGCTTCGACTACTTAAATTTTAGGTATTTTGAATAAAGCATATTTCAAAAATCTTAATTAATGGATTTAAATTACCATAAAAACCTTCAATATTGGCTTGAATCCATTGTTGTTGAGAGTCAATGCGAGACCAATCAATACCATAACCACAATGAGCAATCAGATGCTCAAAGAAAATCCGTTGTGTACGTCCATTACCTTCACGGAATGGGTGTATGACATTAAGCTCACAATACAAGTCGGCAAGTTGAGGAATCAGTTGTTGTGGTGCTAAGCCTTGAAAGTATTTTTTTTCTTGAAGCGGTTTGAGTAGTTTATTGGTTTCAATTTCAATACGGGAAAAATTACAAAAACGGGTGTCACCTTTGGAAATATCGATTTGTCTTAACTTTCCTGCCCAGTCGTATAAGTCGCCAAAGAGCTGCGCATGAATTGATTTTAAGTATTGTAAGTCGTAAGGTGGTTCAGCATATTCAATTAAGTTACTTGCCAATCCAGACAGTTCTAGTTCAGCTTGTTCTAAAATTTGTTCATCACGAATATTGAGTTTGTTCTTTAGGATATTTGTGCCAGGGTAACAATACAGGCTGTCACCCATTTCCCCATATTTATCCATACATGCACCTGACTAAGATTCGGGTTGCGAATACTTCTTATATTTTTGCAAGATTTCAGCTTTACTTTGTTGAGTTGTTTGAGCTGTCGTTGTAATGCCTTCAAGCTTTAGGCTGGCTTGATAGTTTTGCGAACGTGTCGCTTGAATATATTTTCTTTTCTGTTCAGTGGTTCTGAGCATTTCGAAACTCCATTGATGCTACACGTGAAGTAAGTATAGCAGAGAATCTTTTTGATCAATGCTGCATACACAGCATTTCTAAAATGTAATACAACGGTATTGTTTCATGTAATAACAGAAAACTAAAAAAAAGTGGAAGAATTCTTAAAATTTAGACCACCCATGATAAGTAAACCATATGTATTTGTTGATAATTGTAATTTTGAGAAAATTTAGTTGATAAATTAAATGAATTTTAATATACAAAGATATGCTCATTTTTTATATCGATAAAAATGTTAAAATTTGACTATTTAGTAAAAAATATAGAGATATTTATGGGGCAATTTATCATGCCCTTTTGCTTTGAGCGACAAAATGTTCAATTTAAGATAGTAAAAATTAACTCAGAACTACTGAAAATCAAAAAGATTAAACAGAGCCAGAAAGTAGTAGTACAAGCAAAGTTCAAAATAATCTATGTGAAAATTTGGCAAAAAATATTGCTATTAATGCAAACGGAGCCAGGCTTACGTGTGCATTCTAATTATGTTGCAATCTTACAGTTGATACATAATCTTGATGATTTTATCGAAAAATCACAACAACACTTGTGCTTTGAAAGAAAAGCTCAGAAAGAACTGGATGCTAAATTTTTTGCAAGATTTTTTAAGCTAACAAAGAATTCAATAAAGGATCAACTTTTACCAAATCGTTCTGATCACAATGAATTTAAACAATGCAACGTGATAAAAATATTAAGCGAAAATGAATATGCCAAACATTGAAACACAAGAGCAATTCTTAGATTTAGCAGAAAAATATCAACAAGATTATTGTCTATTACGTGATGATATTGTAAATACACAATTTGTCGATCTATCAGATGATTTGTATAAAGATGTCTACGCTCTATACAAATTAGCACAACAAATTTATAGCTATATATCAGGCTCCAGACAGATCGGTAAGTATTCTTTTTTAGCTGCTGTGAGTTTTTTTGCATGTCCAGATTCTAGTAATACACAAGAGCTGTCATCGCAACGTTATTTGATTCTACAAGCGAGTTTTTTAACATATCGGCAGTATCAAGAATTTGCAAAAATTGATAAAGCTGAGAATAAGCAAAAACATGTTTGTGACCTATTACGCTATGTCTCACGATATGTGCTGGATTCTAATCATGCTGAATTATTTCATGAATGTAGTAAGCTGCTAAATTGTTATGTCACGTACGAACGTAATTTGAAAAAAGAGGATCGTAATCAACTTTTTAATATTAAAGATTTCGAACAAGTACAAGTCATAGAGTATTTATCGGCTCTATTAATAATTTTTAAAAGACTAGATGATCGTCGTGTAGTTCATCGTCAGCGTAAGTCAAAAAAAAGCAAAGTTTTGCAATGGCCGACGAAAAATGAACTCAAAAAATTTCGTGAAATTAAAACGGGTAAGCAAGTAGATATTGGACATAACGCAAAGATTAGTATTTATGATGCCGCTCTTCACAAAGATGAAGAGGGTGAAGTTGATCTATTAGATCCTGAAATGGAGTTTTATTCAGAAGATGAAAAGTCTAAAAATTTAAATTATATACTCAGCGATAATGCGACGCATCTAATGCGGCATCGCCAGCGCCGTCATGCTCCTTTTGTTACAAATCCACATTATTTGGCGCCAGATATACTGAAGCAAATTGTTTATGTGTTGAGAACCGAGTTATCCGGGCACTGGAGGGATGCTGCAATCGCTGCAGCATGTTTATTGTCACTTTTGACGGGATTATCACCCGTCGCACTGATAGATTTTAACGAGCTTATTCAAGATGGAATTTTGATCCAGAATGGTTCAAGTAGACGTCGCGAATATTTACTCAAATTAAATCTTAAAATTACAGAGCAGAAGATTAAGAGCTTAAATCATGTGCGGTGGAATGAAGTGATGACACATCAACTACATTTACCTTCTGCTTGGTTTGACTATATAGAACAAGCATCGAATCCACTAATTTCATCAACACACATTAATACGAAACTTAAGAATTGGCTTGATAATCGGTTTGTAGGTTCGATCACTGTAGAAAAACTGCAGGCTCAATTATATTTTCATATATATTATGAAACATATAATGAATATCTTGCTCATGTAATTGCTGGGCGGGATAGTCAGCATCACATGCCTGGTATCTATTATGGCGGGCTACCGAAAACTCAACTCAGTAGCACATATCTAGCCTTTTTAGAAAAAGCACTTACACCACATTCCACACATTTTACTGAAGACACGGCTGAACTAAAAATATTGCAACAACAATTCAAAGTGCAATCTGCATTATCTATAGGAAGGATAGGGAGCCAACTGGCACTTGAATCCAATTTTGTGAAAGAGCAATTCCATATTTTACATAGACATTGTCACGAAAACATCCAAGAAGATAAGCACATTATTAATCAACTTAATGCATATGCGTGTTGGATGTGGCATATCAGTTTGTTGAGTTTGGCAAGTCGGCCTAAAAAAAACCTGTTGGGGAATTTGGATGATTATTGTGTTGAGCTCAAGCTTTTATATGTGAATGATAAAAAAAATAGTAAAGCAAGAAAAGATGGTCGTTTTATCCCTTTATCTGATTTTTTCATAAAAACACTGCAAAATTACACTGCCTTTTTAGAACAAATTATTGAAGCGTACGGTTCATTTTTTAGACAAGTCTTTGCAAAGAAGAAGATAACTGTAAATGATCTTTTTGGTAAGGTCATTTTTAGTAAAGATATCTTGCCGATAACTGTCAAAGAATGGCAGAGCAGGAAAATTAAGTTAATCCCTTTATCGAGAAAATGGGTGAATTCATATATGCAAGGAGTCTTTCCAAAGAATATGTATTCGAATTGGTTACGTCATTTTGACATGAACTTTTTGATGCATGAGCAGCAAGAGGGTAAACCAGCATTAGCTTTTCACTTAATTCAGGCCCTGTATGGTCATGACCAACGTGACCGAGAGGCTTTTCATCCGCATTCTTCACTTATCCCGAATGTCTATGTACAGCAAGCCCGCCAGCAATTGCAAGATAATGTCAAATCTTTATCGATTAAACACTTAGAGCGAAAATAGTTGTATGCAAAAAATCAAAGAACTAATAAAACCACAACTAGATGATCTATTTGTTGATATTCATAAAATGGTGAAAAAGTCGCTAGATAGACAGCCTTCTCCACCTGAAGTATTGACGAAAGAAATGCAGCAAAAACTTGATCAGCAGATCGCTGAAAAATGGCATGACATTAAAGATAGTGTTGATTGTTTGAGTCAAAAGTTGAGCCGAGACGAACAATCAAAACTGATGCAATTTACTGAAGATGAATTTAATAAAAGAAGGAAGCAATTCAACCAGAATGTAGATAAAAAATCATACAGAATTAAGCTAAATCCACATACTAAACGGATCGTACTGCCTAGAAAAATTGAGAGTACAGAGTCACGGTTAGAACAGGGGCATCTACATATCCATGTACTTAAGGAATTAAGGCAGTATTGGCAAGATTCATTTGAATATTGGAATGAACCAAAGTACTTATGGGGAAATTTATGCTTAAGTTTTATATATATTTCAGGCTGTGCAGATGAACAGCATTTGATTGCTATTCAGAAGCAATTGCAGGAGGCCATTGAGCTTGGTACAGATCTGAATTGTTTTCGGTTATACCATTCGGACTACAAAAAAATCACTAATCCATTGTTACTACATTATCGTGTTGAAAACTCTCAATATGGCAACGATGTAGAACAGGGAAAGTTGTACCAATGGAAACATGTTTTTTTTAACCCATATGCGCAGTTCATTTTGCAATATTTAAAAAAGTTGAAAGCTGCTCAGAAAGAATTTTGTCTGCAACATTCAGTTGAAGATTGTATTTTAGAAAGCTTGAGTAAGATAGGCAGGAAAAAAAGTCTTGGGGATCTGCAATATCAAATTAAACGCCGTGGATTTCGTGCATTTAATGATGTGCAAATGGTACTCGAATTTAATCCAAACCTCAGCATAGATATATTTTTGAGTAATGTGCTTCAGCAAGAGATTAATACTGTTGCTTTAAGGCCATCCGAATTTAGATTGCTGTGGAATAATGATTACAATCAAGTCACAGAACCAGATAATCGCCCTATTCATTTTGAACAAGAGCAGTTACTTCCTGAAGTTCCGACTGTTCAAAGCAAATTACAAACGATTCCGTATGAGTTGATGTTGTTTGGTCAAAAGAAACGTAAAGGTCAAAAAGTTGAGCGTTTAGATAAAAAGAGGAATAAAGAAGAACGCACGCTACGTTTTTGGCAAGAAACTAGAAGGGTGTTAGAGGAGAAGATAGTTGATGCTAATACGGAGGAAAAGTCTTTAATTGATGCTCAACTACGCTTAATTCACTGGTTAATGCATTTAAAAAAACGAGGGCTTCAATTATCAACTATTGAAAGCTACTTAGGATCGTTTGGCAAAGAATTTATATTTGAGATTTGGCTCAATAAATTAGATTTAAAGCAACAATCCATAGATGACTATGAGGATTTATATCGGCAGCTATTGAAATACAGCAGTGAACGTGATGAAAAAGCAGTTCAACGAGATTCGGTGAAAGGAAAAACCTCTCGTAAGATGCACCAAAGCGCAGAATACCGTTTTGGTCGCCTAAAAGATTTTCATCAATTCTGTATAGAGAATTATGATGCTCCAGGGGTATTGGTGTTACAGAATTCAAGTTTTAAGCATTTACAAATTTGCAATGCACGGCTAGTGAGTCCTTTGCTATTTGGCAAATTATTGGAAAAACTAGAAAATTTAAGTCAAGAGCCAACGGCATCAGAGTGGGTCGATCATCTGAGTTGTTTAAAGCTGATGTATTTACTAAGTTATAGAACTGGACTTCGATTAAATGAAGTTCGTTGTCTTAAAATACAAGATATTATTTGCCCAGAGCTACTTTATAAAGAAAAAGAAAATACAGTTTTTAATAATATCACGCTTCATATCCAAGACAATTCATATCGCCGTCTGAAAACGCGAAGTGCGAATCGTCAAATACCATTGAAAATTGCATTGTCAGAACATGAGTTTTTAGTAGTACAACGTTACATACAACATCGTTATGAGCAATATTTGGTTAATCAGCAGGATGATCTACTTTTTAGTGTGAATCATCGTGTATTAACTGATCAATGTATCAGCAAAATTACAGTAGATTTGTTTAGTCAAATATTAGGTATGCATCATGGCTTTAGTTTTCATACATTACGCCACAGTGCTGCTAACTATCTAGCAATAACTTTGCTCGGTTCAAAAGAAATGATCAAGACCTACACAGATTGTCCTTGGGTAAAAGCAAAAAAGATGAGGGATTTATTGTTTGGTATGAAAGCACGTGCTCAAGAAGAGATTATTCAACATAAATGGCAGGTGCTCGCCTCTTGGATGGGGCATAGCAGTATTGAGCAAACGGCTTCAAATTACCTTCATGTTTTGGATTTATTAGCAGTCGATCGAATTTATAATTCGCCGTGTATCATTTCAAAAAAAGTATTAGAACAGTGTTTTAGTCCAGTGAAGTCAAGTACAGACTACATAAACCTAAATCGTTATACTCAGCAGCAGAAATGGTTTAATTCTTATCAGCAAACACAGCCAGTTACGATGGCTGGCCGACAAGAAAAGAAGTTTAGTATAGAGAAGAGTACTCTGACACCTTTTCAACGTTTGATAAGTTTTAGAGAAGGTCGATTAAGCGAAGATACCCAAGCTCAAGAATGGATGCAACGATGTCAATGGATGAGCACTAAATGGATGGATCGCCAAAAATTTAATTTAAAAACGAATTATGTTTATAGTAAGAATTTAGAAGAGAGTTGGTTTGATGAACTTTACGAAAAGGCTAAAAAACTGACTCGTCCAGATGAAATAATTCCTCTCCTTGATTTTCATTATAAAGATGATAGGCAGCAAGATGCACTGAAAGAAAAGAACATGGTTAAGGCGCTTAAAATATTATTATTATTTGGAAAACTGCGTAAGAATTTTCTACATTTTCAATGCCGAATGAAAGGTGATGAGCAACAAATTGTTAATTTTATTACTGGTATAGAGCCAATGTTAGGAGATCATCTGTATTTAGAAAAACAAAACTACCCAGTTAATTTGGATGCTCCTGAGCGAACCGTTAAATTTAGTTTTCAAAGAGTTGTCGGCTCTAACAAAAAAAATGTTACTCCGCTGGTTATATTTAATTTAATGTTAAAAATGATGCAAAAAGATGAACTCTGGATCAAATAGCCTAAGCATGTTAAAGGGGAATTGTTTAGAAATTTCCCTGTTTATAAGTAAACTGCCTTTATGAAAAGCACCATGCTGACTTGGATTAATAAGCGGAATGTAGTATCACAGTTTGATCGCTGGATTTACGAAAATGGTGTGAAGATTAGCGGTATGGTAAATCGATGAGCTAAAGTGTTGTAGTCCAAACTCGATCTGACAATTACCCATTTTTTAGTGTGCCCGTCAGGTTAAATTTGAACTGAATTTTTCTCAGCCCAAATTCATTTCCAATCAAGTTATGTTTCAAGTGGCGTGCGAACACTGCACAATTTAATTCACGGTGCCTAAGACAGGTATCAACTTCGGACCAGCCATTCTAGCTTTGCTAATGATTTCCACCAGCTCATCATAAGTCAGTTCAAACTTATCCTCACTATCAAATACATAGACCATATTCTTGCCTTCATGTTCAGGTGGAGTAGGTGGTACAAATCGTTTCGGGATAAGAATTTGTGCGAGTTGTTCGTCAGTTAATTTAAATAAGTGCATGTTTTTATCCTACTGTTCCTTAAAATGTATTCAAACATACTCAAGGACTAATTCGCACTCTGTTAATGTCTTGTTGCCAAGCGTGTAACTAGAGCCTGAGTCGGTCAGTTCCGACTTGTAGCGGTCAGTCCGTTCTTGCAATATACGCTTTACAGTTTTGTAAGGCGTATAACGACTTATCTCATTGTCGTTTAATCTTGCAAGCACGTTTCTCGCAGCATTCCAATCAGCTTGCACAACTTCCCCATTGAAACGGTGAAAACGATCTCCCTTACGTGTACCTATTAAAAGGCCATGCAAGAAAGAATCACTTTGCGAAGTATATGCAGAATTGACTAGATGCACCGTAGAACCTCTACGGTGAGATATAGAAGTTAGGGCATTAGCTAACAAACCTTTAGCCCATGTATTTAAGCGTCTATTGGTGTTTTTGCCATAGTTGCGTTTACTTTGAATTGGGGATGTTAAATCTTCCGCAACAATCACTTTGGCTTTATCAACCAACTTGTGAGTTGCTGTAAATATTAATGTTTTGAGCTTTGCTTTTTGAGTATCTTGTCGCTTATCTAGTTTTTTTCGACCTAGATTATTTAACTCAATTTTCTGTTTCTTGTGCGGTTTGGCTTTAGAAATCGCTCTGAGCTTATTTCTACGTTTGTACTTTTGATTTAGGTAGTCTGATTCACTTGAGATCAATTTACCTAAACCATTGCCATATACTTCACCATCAGAATCCACAAAGGCTTCTGAATAACCTTTATCAACACCTACGGTTTCCTGACCACAATCCTGTGTTTCAACTGCATCATAAGTTGAGTGAACTTCAACATTACCGTTTTTTAGAATGATTCTAAGTGTGCCTTGTGGCGCAAAATCAACAGTGGTGTTTAGTGGAATTTTAATGGTTTGTCGAGGGACTAGACTCGGCACTTTAAGCCAACATTGACCATTTAACTCAAAAGTTTTACACATATCCGCACGAACAATAATTTGATTATGTGTGTGATTAACACCATGCTTAAAGTGATTACGCATTTGACGATGGAGGAAATTATCAGTCATCCATTCATCTTTTTTAAGCAAGGTGTATAGTCTTTTTTGTTCATTATTACAGGAGGTGCGTTTTCGGATCGCCTGCTTTACTTTGTCTTTTGATGCTTCTCGATAGGCTTTAATATCACCTATGCAATCACGTAGCGTTTCTTTCCACGCATTTGCAGAAACACCAAAGTCACGACTTTCTTTCATCCACGCATCACGAATAGCTCTGTCACTGATATTCAAACCTGAAATAGCACCATATTTAGCCCACACCTCGCTACGAATACGATCAAGTAAAACAGCTTGTTTCTCAAGCTGTTTGTACTTTTGCACATTCAAGTTTTTACAATGGTGGATGCGTGTTAATTTCACAAAGTCATGCCTAGGTTAAGGGATTGGATAATCAATAGATATGGATGCTAATATACCAAGACACTCACCTAAAATACAAAAGATAATCATTTAAATCTCTAATAAATACCCACCTTGCCACTACTGAATCGACATAGACAAAATGAGAACTTATGCAAATATTTGTCTATATTTTTAGTTATAGTTAATTACTCTCGTAAAACAGCTGACGAAGTCCGAGATAGAATCATTGCGTCAAAACAAACGTGATGCTTATGCACTTATGATGAAAATGAATTAATTATTATTTAATTAAGTTAAAAGACTGCTATATAGCGGTCTTTTTTGTTTTTGAGCTCTACAAATTTTAATGAGTACATATAGTTACTTTTATAAAAATGATAATAAAGGGTAGAGGAGGTCATCTAAGAATTTAAAGCACAAGACTTATTTAACATTGATGACAGAAAAAGTGAGTTGTTGGGAACTTAAAGAAGAGGTGGTACTTATAATGGTTACTAAAATACAAATACTTAAAATATTAAATATATAAAACAATATATTACAAATATATATGATGCGTAGTGTACGCATCATACATAAAGCGTTCTATTTTGATATAATTGATCCAATCAACCCATTGTTAGGTTTCATTTAAATTCCATGAGTCTTACTGAAATTAAAGTTCGCCAAGCTCATTGTAAGGAAAAAACCAGTTTTTTATCCGATGAAGATGGGCTTAGCCTGAAGATTGAGCCGAGTGGAAGAAAATCTTGGTGCTATCGCTATACAGATCCACAAACTAAAAAACGTCGACGCATTCAGTTAGGTCGTTATCCTGATTTATCGCTGAAAAAGGCACGACAAGTCAGAGATGACTTTAAAGACAATGATTTCTGTTTTGAACAAGATACTGCCTCTAATGTCATCACCTTTGGTAAGGTCGGGGAGGAGTGGTTACAGTTCAAACTGAAAAATGCCTTCAACGATCTACCCCGCTGTGGTGTACTACAGTTAGCAGAAAGATGCTTACAGCAAGATATTTATCCAGACCTTCAGGATCTACCTTTTCAAAACATCAAGCGTTATGACCTGGTTTCAGTAATCAAAAAAATAGAGGGACGCCAAGTAAAAGAACCTGTCAAGAAAGCTTGTAGTTATTTGAACCAAATTTATGACTACGCTGTAGCGATGGGTTATTGTGAATTCAACATCGCGCATGGTTTAAATAAAATCGCCATTAACAGTAAAATCAAGAAAAATTATCCGTATTTGAAAGCGGAGGATATATCTGATTTTAAGTATAAATTACAAAAATTGGATGCCCATCCGATTATTAAAAAAGCACTGCTGTTCAAATTACATACTGGCGTGCGAGGGGCTGAATTGTTATTGGCTGAGCCTCATCATTTTGATTTAAATGAAAAAGTCTGGAAAATACCTGCCTTGCATATTAAACAGTTTCGACGAAAAGTCATATTAGGCCATGAGATTCCCGACTTCTTAGTTCCACTTTCAGATCAGGCTTTAGATATTTTAAAAGACGTCATGCAATGGTCATACGGTGAAAAGTACATTTTTGCTAGCCCACGGAAACATAATCAACCGATTCATTTTAATACATTAAATATGGCTATACGTAAGATGGGCTATGGAAAACATCAATTATCCTCTCATGGACTACGTTCCACTTTTAGTACCATTTTGAATGACTCAGGTTTGTTCCAGGATAACTGGATTGAGGCACAACTTTCACATATTGATAAGAACCGTACCCGTGCCAGCTATAATCACGCTGACTATTTAGCCCAGCGGACTGAAATGATGCAGTGGTGGGGTGATTATTTAAGTACTGCTAAGTGAAAATCGTACTTTTATACATAGACTTAAAACATTATGGGGTTTCAAATGGATAGTAAACAATATACTTGCCGTGTTACATGGTCAGCAGAATATAATGAGTATGTTGGGTTGTTCGAACCACAAGCACTAGCCATTTGTTGTAATTCAGCTTTAAGCGCCCTTAATTCTTTCATGCGTTTATTCACTAGTGCAAGTTGCTGATCAATTAATGCATTAACGCTAGAGCAGCTTTCTTCTGGCTTATTTTTTAATTCGATAAGACGTTTAATATCATTGAGTGATATATCTAGGCTGCGACAATGCTTTACGAATTCCAATTGTTTAAGTGCTTTGCTATCATACAGCCTGAAATTACCTTCTGAACGATTTGGATTTAACAGTAATCCTTCTCTTTCATAATATCTAATCGTTTGTATTGAACAGCCCGATTTTTTTGACAATTCGCCTATTTTCATCAATTTCCCCCAGACATTTGACTCTATAGTTACTATAGAGTCTATAGTATAAGTATGCAACGAAAAGGATATATAAAAAATGACTGAGAAATATTTAAACAATACGAATATCGTTAATTTTGAACACAAAGATATCCAATCCTTGATCGATCAACGTAGGTGGAAAAACTTGGATAACTTCAACAAAATTGGTGCCGCTTATCAGTTTGTAAAAGATGAGATTTTCTTTGGTTATAATGAAAGCGATGATATTGCAGCAAGCGATGTGCTAGCAGATGGTTATGGACAATGTAATACTAAGGGTAATCTGTTAATGGCACTATTGCGTGGACTAGGCATTCAATGCCGATTTCATGGGTTTACCATAGACCAGCAACTACAAAAAGGTGCTATCCCAAGCTATGTATTTTGGTTAGCACCTAAATACATCATTCATAGTTGGGTAGAAGTTTACTTTGAAGGGCGTTGGATAAACTTAGAGGGCTTTATATTGGATGAGCAATACTTAAGCTCTCTACAGGAGAAATTTGACCAAGTAAAAGATGATTTTTGTGGTTATGGTGTTGCAACAAAGTGCTTTTCATCACCAGATACAGATTGGCGTGGAGAAAATACCTATATTCAAAAAGAAGGTATTCATGATGACTTTGGGCTTTATGATTCCCCTGATGAGTTCTATCTCGAAAAAGGGACTAACTTGTCGGGGTTCAAACGCTGGATATATCAACGCTTGATACGTCACTTGATTAATATGAATGTATCAAAACTAAGAAATAGAAAAGTACTAGAGGTACAAAATGCACAACCATAATCATAGTCATCAACATGGTAAAGATGACCGTATTGGTTGGGCATTTTTCCTTAATGTGACATTCACTATTATCGAATTTATAGGTGGTTGGCTCACTAACAGTACGGCGATAATGGCAGATGCAGTTCACGATCTTGGTGATAGTCTTTCAATAGGTTTTGCGTGGATTTTAAGTCGTTTTTCAGATAAAGAAGCATCAGATAAGTTTAGTTATGGTTATCGTAGACTTACTCTCTTTGGCGCATTGATAAACAGTATTGTTTTAATCATTGGCTCAATTTGGATTTTATTTGAAGCAATTCCAAAGCTGTCCAATCCTGAAATGCCTGTAGTCGAGGGGATGTTAGGGCTAGCGATACTCGGCGTTGCCGTTAACGGATATGCTGTATTAAAATTAAAAGCGGGTGAAACATTAAATGAGAAAGTGCTGACATGGCACCTTCTTGAAGATGTACTTGGATGGGTTGCCGTTCTTATAGTCTCTATCGTACTGTTGTTCGCTGAACTGCCGATATTAGATCCCCTTTTATCAATAGGGTTCACGCTGTTCATCTTGTTTAATGTTTTCAAAAACCTGAAATCAACACTCGTTTTATTTCTTCAAGCTGCACCCGATAAAGAGACTCAAAAGCGTATTAAACTATCACTAATGGAATTTCCTGAAGTTAATGGTATCCACCACATGCACTTTTGGTCACTAGATGGTGAAAGTCACGTTTTAACAGCGCACCTTGAGCTGAGTGACAACTTTGACGTTAAAGAATTAATTAGGCTTAAACAAGAAGTTGCAGCTAAATTATCTTCCTATCATTTATCGCATACAACGATAGAGTTTGAGTTTTTAAATGAAAATTGTCGGGATGAAGCGCAGTAAGCTTTATCAATAAAATGTTGGGCATACAATATTAAAAGCAGCTTAATTAGGCATAACCTAGTAATTAAGCTGCTTTTTTTGATTTTAAATTTCGTCGGATTGCTGTTTGCTACTCTCAGAGCCATGCGCCCATTGATATAAAATAGGCAATACAAACAAAGTTAAAATTGTAGAAGATACAATACCGCCGATAACAACTGTTGCTAGTGGTCGTTGTACTTCTGCACCAATTCCAGTGTTTAACGCCATTGGAATAAAACCTAAACTTGCGACCAGTGCCGTCATTAAAATAGGTCTTAAACGAATGATGTGCTGAGTTTCCATCATTGTCTTGGCTTGATGCGGATCAGTCTAAAGCATTCTCAGGAATAGAGGAGCTCGTTGCTGATGTTGTCGCTGATATGATTAGCAATAATGAAAAAGTTCCTACACCACTCTCCGGGAAAATATAGTAGGCAGTTTGTTGTCCTTGTTCTCAGTGGTTCAACAAAAACTAGCCCTCGAAGCCGCAGAACGTGGCGTGGACATAAATTGTTTAGTATCAGTAAAAAGAGCGATGTAATTTTAGTACGAGTGAGTGATAGAGCAGGAACCTATGCTTCATATATTCAGTAAATGGTATGTTTTTGAATTAATAGGTATTTTTAAATAAAGCTTTCTTTGATTTAGTGCTTTTTATTTAATAAATTAATTTTAAAAACAACTTAGGCTAATTGATAAACACTATCTGGAAAGATTAAAAGAAAATATTTTTTAATTTCTGCTAATTCATTTAAGGCAGGTTCCCTTTCAAGCAGTTGAAATGTCCAAATAAGTACAGCCTGATGATTATCATAGCAAGTATTTACTCCAAGAAAATTAGCCATTCCATAACTTCTATTGATGTTCATTTCTTTAATTAATTGATTTCCTAAGTCACGAGCTTGCTGGCTGATCAATAACTCATTTGGTAACACGGCGGTCATCTCCACAAAATAATCTAATGCAGGTTCAATCCTTATATTTAAAAAGTTATAATTTAGTTGAAATGGATAAAATATACTTTCTATAAGTTGTAATAACCTGCTGTAGGTTAATTTTAGCAAAGTATTACTCAGTCAACAACTTCAAATAACCCACAGCAAGTTATTTTTTGTAAATTAATTTAAATATGATTACTTGTAAGTTATCTAGCCTCATGGGCGATAGAAAAATTTTAAAATTAAGTGAAGTGGTGCATGCAACAGGTATCAATCGCAACACGCTCACAAGTATGTATTATGACCGTGCTGTACGTATTGAATTACCAGTCGCCGATAAGTTGTGTAAGTACTTTAACTGTACGATGAATGATTTGTTTGAGTTTAAGGAAGAAGTTGAAGAAAAAGATTAACTTAATACTTCGTTTGATAAGTTTTTCGAAGAAAAAGACTAGCCAATACTTAGTTTGATAAGTTTTTCTCTGCAGATCTAATATTGAATTTTATAAAATATCATTACAAACAGAGGTGGTTCCACTTGTTTGAACAACTAAAAGCGTATTTATAAGTGATATTCCGCTCTAGTTAAGCCACCTTGTTTTGTTGGGGTAGCTGATCATAGTAAAACTCATTTGGTGTCATTTTGTCTAGACTCGAATGA